>NZ_JAIZ01000101.1 GCF_000710465.2 Kitasatospora sp. MBT63
CCCGTGAGGGGCCGGCCACCGGTGGTCGGGCCCGTACGCGGGAGGAGACCGTGATGGGCGCAGGGGTACCGGCGAAGGGCCGGGCCGGGCGGGGTGTGCGGGGGCTGGACGGCGCGGCCGTCGGCCGCTCGGCGTGGGGGCTGTACCGCGAGACCCGGCGGCCCGGAGCGCCCGGGCTCGGCGCCCGGGTCGCGGCGCTGCCGCGGCTGGTCGGGGACGTGCTGCTGCGCCGCTACCCCGGCGTGGGGCCGGGGAAGCTGGTGGGCCTCGGCCTGCTGGTCGGGCTGTACCTGGTGAGCCCGCTCGACGCCGTGCCGGACGTCTTCCCGGTGGTCGGCTGGAGCGACGACACCGCCGTGCTGGTGTGGTTCCTGGCCGGGCTTACCAGGGAGTCCGGACGCTACGTGGAGTGGCGCCGCGCTCCGGGGCCGGACCCGGTCTGAGCCGCGCCCGGCCCGGGCGGGGCCGGTCCGTACGGGTGGACGCCGGGGTGCGGGCGGTGAGCTTGCCGGGCCGGCCGGGCCGGGGCCCGCACAGTGTGCCGCATGAGGCAGCCCGCAGGCCGCGCCGCGGCCACCGGTACCGCGATCGTCCGCGCCCGGATCGCCACCGCGCTGGCGGTCTGCGCACTGGTCGCGGGGCCGGGTCTGCCCGCCGGGCCGGCCGCTGCCGCGGACGGGGCGGTGGAGCGGCTCGCCCCCGGTGTGGAGTACCGCGCGTTCGCCGTGCCGACCGCGCACGGCGGTGCCCGGGTGCACGTGGTGACGGCCGACCTGCGCCGCACCGGCGTGCGGGCGGGCCTGCTGTACCCGGGGGTGGTGGCGGCGCGCGAGCGGGTCTCCCGGATGGCCGAGGCGCAGGGCGCGCTGGCGGCGGTCAACGGTGACTTCTTCGACATCAGCGAGGCCGAGCACCCCGGGATCCCGGCGACCGGCGCACCGTCGGGGCCGGTGGTGGCGGACGGCCGGGCGCTGAAGGCGGCGGTGCCGCCGGGGCAGCGGTTCGGTGTGCCGCCGCTGCCCGGGGACAGCGAGTGGGAGGTGGTCGGTGTGGGCGTCGACGGGGTGGCCCGCACGGCGCGGCTGGTGCTGCGGGGGCAGGTGCGGACCCCGGCGGGGAGCAGCCCGCTGCGCGGTCTGAACCAGTACGCGCTGGCGGCCGGTTCGATCGGCGCGTTCACCGCGGACTGGGGCGGGGCCTCGCGGGCGCGCGCCGCCTGCGGCACGGACACCGACCGCGGCGGCCCCTGCACCGGCGACACCTGGGAGCTGACGGTCCGCCACGGCCGGGTGGCGGCCGCCTCCGCGACGGCCGGGAGCGGCCCGGTTCCACCGGGGGACCTGGTGCTGTTCGGGCGGGAGGAGGGGGCGCAGGCGCTGCGCGGGGCCGCCGTGGGCACCCCGGTCGGGGTGGACTACCGGCTGGTGGCCGACTCGGGCCGCCCGTTCTCCTCCGCCCTCGGCGCGCACCGGCTGCTGGCGGGCGGGCGGCCGCTGCCGGGGCTGGACCGGGAGGTGGCCGAGCCGCGCACGGCCGTCGGCCTGGCCCGGGGCGGCCGGGTCCTGCGGCTGCTGGCGACGGACGGCCGGGAGCACGCCTCCAGCGGGCTGACCCTCGGCGAACTCGCCGACCTGCTCGCCTCGTCGGGCTGCGAGGAGGGCGTCTACCTGGACGGCGGCGGCTCGTCCACGCTGGTCACCCGCGACCCGGGAAGCGGGCGGGTGGCCGTCCGCAACCGGCTCGACCGGGGCTTCGAACGCGCGGTCGCCAACGGTCTCGCGATCTTCCCCGGCCGGCCGGGCGCGCCGGCCGTCACAGGGCCTTGACCAGCCGTTCGAACCGCAGGTCGGGGCGGAGCGGGACGCCGAAGCGCTCGTCGCCGTACGGGAAGGGCGAGAACTCTCCGGTGCGCTCGAAGCCGCGCCGCTCGTACCAGGCGATCAGGTCGGCCCGCTGCTCGATCACCGTCATCTCCAGCCGGGCCGCGCCCCACTGCTCACGGGCCAGCCGCTCGGCGTGGGCCAGCACCTCGCGGCCGAGGCCGCCGCCCTGCCGCTCGGGCCGGACCGAGAACATCCCGAAGTAGGCGGCGCCCCCGCGGCGCTCCAGGTGGCAGCAGGCCAGCAGGTCACCGGCCCGCTCGGCCAGCAGCACCAGCGAGCCCTCGCGGGCGAGCACGGCGGCGAGCGACTCGGCGTCGGTGCGGCGGCCCTCCAACAGGTCGGCCTCGGTGGTCCAGCCGGCCCGGCTGGCCTCGCCCCGGTAGGCGGACTCGATGAGCGCCACCAGGGCGGGGACGTCCGCGGGACCCGCGGTCCGGAAGGTCAGATCGTTCGCCACGCCCGTACTCCTTCGTTCGGTCGTCGGCCCCGAGGGCACCCGCCGCCATGGTGCCACAGGCCTCCGCGGGCCCGTGGCGGTTCGCCGGACCGGCCCCTGGTGCTGCTGTCGGGTGCATGACTATCCTGCTCGCGGCACGGCCATGCACCCCCCACGCCCCTCCCCTGCCCCGCCGTGCCCGGTCGAAGGGAGTGCTCCATGCGAGTCCGCGCCTTACCGCCCACCGGCGGTCGAACGCTCCGCCGCACCGCCACCGCCCTGGCCTGCGCCGCCGTCCTGCTCGGCGCGGCCGGCGCCCCCGCGCAGGCCGCCGGCCGGCCCCGGCCCCCGCTCCACCCCGAGCTCGACCACGCCGGTTCCACCGTGGCGGCCCACGAGGGCGGGGCCACCGGCTCCCCCGCCCCGGAACTGACCGTCACCCAGACCCCCGGGCTGGACGTCTCCAGCTGGCAGGGCAGCGTCGCCTGGAGCACCGCCGCCGCCGACGGCGCCCGGTTCGCCTACGTCAAGGCCACCGAAGGCACCACCTACCTCAACCCGTACTTCGCGCAGCAGTACAACGGCTCGTACGGCGCCGGGCTGATCCGCGGCGCCTACCACTTCGCGCTGCCCGACGTCTCCTCCGGCGCCGCCCAGGCGACCTGGTTCACCGCCCACGGCGGCGGCTGGTCCCGCGACGGCCGGACCCTGCCGCCCGCGCTCGACATCGAGTACAACCCGTACGGCGCCACCTGCTACGGCCTCGGCCAGGGCGCGATGGTCAGCTGGATCCGCGACTTCAGCACCACCGTGCACACCCGCACCGGCCGCTACCCCGTCATCTACACCACCACCGACTGGTGGAAGACCTGCACCGGCAACAACGCCTCCTTCGGCGCCACCAACCCGCTCTGGCTGGCCCGCTACAGCAGCACCCCCGGCACCCTGCCGGCCGGCTGGTCGTACCGGACGATCTGGCAGTACGCCGACTCCGGCACCTTCCCCGGCGACCAGAACCTCTTCAACGGCGCCTACGACCGGCTCCAGGCACTCGCCAACGGCTGACCACGCCCGACCGCACCGGGGCCCCTGCGCGGGTCGGCGGGGGCCCCGGGACACAATGACCGCATGAGGATGATCATCACCCTGGCCGGGCTGGCGCTGCTCGGGCTCACCATCGCCAGCATCCTGCGCACCCTGGTGGTCCCCCGCGGCCTCTACTCGATCCTGGTGAACCGGCTCTGGGCGGTCCTGCGGACCGTCCTGCGGCTCGCGGCGGCTCCCTTCGGCTACCGCACGCTCGACCGGGTCCAGACCTGGCTCGCCCCGCTGATACTGGTCTGCACCCTCGGCACCTGGCTGCTCGGCACCCTGGCCGCCTACACCCTGCTGCTGTACGGCACCTCAGGTCTGAGCTGGAGCGTCTCCTTCCGGGAGGCCGGCTCCAGCCTCTTCACCCTCGGCTTCGCCAGCAACGACCGGCTGCGCCTGTCCGCTCTCGACTTCCTCGCCGCCGCCACCGGCCCGCTGATCATCGCGCTGCTGATCGGCTACCTGCCGACCCTGTACGGCGCGTACAACCGGCGGGAGGTGGAGGTGACCCTGCTGCAGACCAGGGCCGGCGAACCCGCCTGGGGACCGGAGCTGCTGGCCCGGCAGGCCCTGGTCGGCACCGAGACCGCGCTGCCCGAGCTGTACCGCAGCTGGGAGCGGCTGGCCGCGGACATCGGCGAGGGCCACTCCAACTACCCCGTGCTGCTCTCCTTCCGCTCCCCGCAGCCCAACCGCAACTGGGTGGTCGGCCTGCTCGCCGTCCTGGACGCCGCCGCGATGCAGCTCGCGCTGAGCCCGCGCAGCGCGCCACCGGAGGCGCGGCTGGTGCTGCGCGCCGGGTTCACCGCGATGCGCGACATCGCCGACGCCCTGCGCATCCCGTACGACCCCGACCCCGAGCCGGACGGCCCGATCCGGCTCAGCTACGCCGAGTTCGACGCGGCGGTGGCGATGGTCACCGCGTCCGGGTTCCCGGCCGAGCGCGCCACCGTCGACGCCTGGCCGCAGTTCCAGGGCTGGCGGGTCAACTACGAGGCGATCGGCTACGAACTCGCCCGCCGCAGCGACGCCGTCCCCTCCCTGTGGACCGGCCCCCGCGACTTCCCGTCCGCCCCGATCCCCCCGACCCGCCCGGCCGACCGCCGCCCCAAGACCGGCTGATGATCGATCACGGCGTTGCCCTGCCGCACCACCGCCTCCACGTCGTGCCCGCGGTCGTGGCACTGGCCGGCCCGTCGTGGCAGCGCGAGGTATGGCTGGACCCGGCCCGGTCCGAGGACCTCGACCACACCGTCCACGTGCTCTTCGACGACTTCTGCGATGCCGACGATCCCGCGCCGTGGCTGGGACAGACCCTCCGCACCCAGGAGGAGGTCGAACTGACCGCACACCTCGGCGCCGCCTACTCCGCGGTGCAGGACTCGCTCGGCGCCGACGCCCCGGACCAGGCGTTCCTGGACGCCCCGGGCTGGTCCGCCGTGGTCACGGCGGCAGCCCGGCTGGCCCAGGTGCTGGTGGCCAACGACCACCGGGCCCTGGTCGGGCTGCACGACGCCGGCCACCACTGGCCGCCCGGCCCGCCCGGCATCGGGCCGGCCGGCGGCTGACCACCGGGCGCTAGAGCTCCAGGCCCGCGCCCGTCGCCAGGGAGCGGTCGGCGGCGGCGAGGATCTCGCTGACCCGTGCGCCGAAGGCCGCGTCGCAGGCGTGCGCCGGGCCGCCCGCCGCCGCGCTGTGCAGGGCGTCCAGCGCGCGGGCGTACGCCTCGGCCGGGCCCTCGCTCCGGCCCGGCATCCGGGTCAGGCCGGCGGCGCCGCGCAGCTCCAGGGACACCCCGTCCACCGCCGCCGCGGGCGGGGTGGTCAGGCTCAGCGTGAGGGTGGAGCTGGCGCCCCCGGCGTGCCGCAGCACCAGGTGGACGGTGTCACCCGGGCCGCCGGCCGCGGTCACGTGCACGACGTCGCCGAGGACCGGCAGCAGCATCGACAGCGCGTGCGGGCCGACGTCCCAGAGGGCGCCGTTCTCCTTGCGCCAGGGCGAGGCCGCGTACGGGCTGTCCGGCGAGGTGAAGACGGCCCCCAGCCACTCGCAGCGGGCCGTGAACCAGTCCGCCTCGGCGGCCTGCGCGGTGAGCCAGATGGCCTGGTCGGCGTTGAAGCGCAGCGTGAAGAACACCACCGAGGCGAGTCCGAGCCGCTCGGTGGTCTCGGCCAGCCGACGGGCGACGGCCGGGTCCAAGGCGACCGGCTTGTCCAGCAGCAGGTGCCGCCCGGCCTCCGCCGCCCGGATCGCCAGCTCGCCCTGGACGGACGGCGGCAGCGCCACCGCCACCGCGTCGACCTCGGCGAACAGCGTGTCCAGGTCCTCGTACACCGGTACGCCGTGCGCACCGGCCAGCGCGGCCGCCGCCTCCGGCCGACGGCCCCAGACCCCGGCGAACTCCGTCCCCGGGTGCGCGGCGAGCGCCGGCGCGTGGACCCGCTGCGCCCACGGTCCCGTACCGAGCAGTCCTACCCTCATCGCGTTCCTGCCCTCATCTCGGTGGCTGTCCTCGTCGCGGTGATGTCTCATCCCGGCGGTGTCTCGTCCCGGCGGTGTCTCGTCCCGGCGGTGTCTCGTCCCGGGCCCGGCGGTCGGCTCCCGGGCTCAGCTCTCGACCCGGATCAGGGTGAAGCCGTCGTAGCCCTTGACGCCGACGGTCTGCACCGAGGTGGCGGAGACCCGCGGCTCGGCGGCGATCAGGTCGTGCAGCGTGCGGACGCCGCGCACGGCCGGATCGGTGGAGTCCGGATCGGCGACCTCGCCGCCGCGCACCACGTTGTCGACCACGATCAGGGCGCCGGGGCGGGTGAGCCTGAGCGCCCACTCGAAGTAGACCGGGTTGCTGGGCTTGTCGGCGTCCACGAAGACGAAGTCGAACGGCTCGACGCCCTGGTCGGCGAGGCGGGCGAGGGAGTCGGCGGCCCGGCCGACGATGACCTCGGTCCGGTCGGCGAGCCCGGCCCGCTCGAGGTTGGCCTCGGCCACCGCGGCGTGCGCCGGGTCGATCTCCAGGGTGACCAGCCGGCCGTCGGCGGGCAGCGCCCGGCCCAGCCAGATGGTGCTGTAGCCGCCGAGGGTGCCGATCTCCAGGATCCGCCGGGCGCCCCGGGTGACGGCGAGCAGCTGGAGCAGCTTGCCCTGGTTGGGTGCCACGTTGATGTGCGGCAGGCCCGCGGCGTCGGCCGCGGCGAGCGCCCCGTCGAGCACCTCGTCCGCGCCGATCAGCACCTCGCTGAAGTAGTCGTCGACTGCGGTCCACTGCTGCTGGCCCACGGCGGGCCTCCTCGTCGCTCGGTGGTCACGTGCGCACGTACGTCGGGCCCCGGAACCCGTCCGCGGCCCCTCCTTCAGTGGCGGGTGGGCTCAGTCCGCGACCGGCGCGACCGGCGCGGCCTCGACCGCCTCGACCGCCTCGACCGGGGTGCCGCTCTTGCCGCCGGACACCTCGGGGTGGCCGGCCCGGGCCTTGGCCGCCCGGCGCTTCATCAGCCAGGCCGAACCGGCCCCGACCAGGACGGCCGCCACCAGCCCGATCCAGGAGAAGCTCTTCAGCCACTTCTCGGCGACCTTGCCGACCTGGTAGACCAGCAGCGTGGTGCCGCCGGCCCAGACCACGCCGCCGAGCACGTTGGCGGTCAGGAACCGCCAGTACGGCATCCGCAGGGCACCCGCCAGCGGCCCGGCGAAGATCCGCAGCAGAGCGATGAAGCGGCCGAAGAACACCGCCCACATGCCCCACTTCTGGAACGAGCGCTCGGCGCTCTCCAGATGGTCCGGGCCGAAGTGCTTGGGGAACTTCCGTCCCAGCCGCTCGAACAGCGGCTTGCCGCCCTTGCGTCCGATCGAGTAGCCGATCGAGTCGCCGATGATCGCGCCCAGGATCGCGCAGATCGCCACCCCCCACGGGCTGACGTGGCCCTGCGCCGCCAGCAGCGCGGCGGAGACCAGTGCGATCTCGCCGGGCAGCGGGATCCCGAGGCTCTCCAGTCCGATGATCAGACCGACGATGGCGTACACCGCGGCGGGCGACACACCGTCGATCCACTGGTCGATGTGCAAGACGGACTACCTCCGTGGGCGTGGTGCAACAGCTGCCGTGACACCGGTAACGGCCCCACGCGTGCGGATACGGCGAGGCTCCCCCTGTCAGGGCAGCCTAACCGGTCCGCCCCTCGCCACCTGCAACGCGCCGGTCCGGGCGCCGGTTCCCGGGGTCCCGTCGGACCGGTCACCCGGGCGCGCCGGCCGGCCCCTGGGCGCGCGGCGCGGGGGCACGCGGCGCGGGGGCACGCGGCGCGGGAGCGGGCACCGCCAGCAGCCGCCCGCTCCGGGTACCGTCGGCCGCGCCCGGCCACTCGGCCGCCGTCACGTACAGGGTCCGGCCGTCCTCACCACCCAGGGCGCAGGAGAAGCAGCCGAGCTCCGACTCGACCCGGGCCAGCACCTCGCCGCCCTCCCGGACCCGCACGCACGCGCGGTTCGGCACGTCCGCGTACCAGAGCGCACCCTCGGCGTCGAGGCAGATGCCGTCGGGGGCGGAGCCCTCCACCGCGGCCCACACCCGGCGGTCGGCCAGGCTCCCGTCGGGCTCGATCCGGAACGCGGTGAGCCGGCCGGCGTACGACTCGGCGACGATCAGCGTCGAACCGTCGGGCGTCACCGCCATCCCGTTGGGGAACGCCAGGTCCCCGGCCACCCGGCGGACCGCGCCGTCCGGGGTGACCAGGGCGAGCAGGCCCGGCGCGGGCGCCTCCCCGGCCATCAGGTCGAAGCCGACGCCGTTGACGTAGGCGTTGCCGCGGCCGTCGGCCACCACCTCGTTCCACGGGCGGTCACTCAGCGGGCCGAGGTCGGCATGGGTCACCGGCGGGCCGTCCCCGTCCCGGCGCAGCAGCCGCCGGCCGCTCCCGTCGACGATCAGCAGCCGCCCGTCCGGCAGCCAGTCGATGCAGAACGGGAACGCCGGGACCCGCAGCACCACCTCGGGCCCGGCGCCGTCCGGGCCGACCGCGATCAGCTCCTGCGCACCCCAGTCGCACAGCCACAGCCGCCCGTCGTGCCAGCGGGGCGACTCACCGAGGACGAGACCGGTCAGCAGGGTGCGGGGCTCGGACACGGCAGGACTCCTCGGGCCGGGCGGGCGGGACGGGCGGATCGGCCGCCCTCCCATTGGACGACGCCCGCCCTGCCGGCCCACTGTCCGACACGGCTGCCACACTGCCGGGCATGGATCCGAACATGCACGGCGAAGCCCTGGTCGAGCGGGTGGTGGCGGCGGTCCGCCGCGACGGCTGGCAGTCCTGCGACGAACCGATGCCCGCCGACCCCGTCCCGCTGCCGCCCGAGCTCATAGACGCCCTCCGGCTGCCCGGCGGCCGGCCGCTGCCGCCCAGCCTGCGGCGCTGGCTGGCCTACGACTCGGCCTGGCTCTCCGCCCTGGGGTGGTACCCGGACCCGGCGGCGCCCGCCCTGGACGGCCGCGCCCTGTCGGACACCACCGACCTGCTGTACGGCTTCGACGGCGCCGAGGCGGTCTGGTCGCAGATGTTCACCGAGTTCGAGACGCTGCTGCCGGGCCGCTGCTTCCCGCTGGCCGGCGGCAGCGACTCCCGGCGGCTGCTCTACGTGGGCGAGCCGGACTCGCTGGGCGAGTACCCGGTGCTGGTCACCGACATCGACGACCTGCCGTACGTGGCCGTGATGTACCCGGGCCTGGACGTCTACCTCGCCCACCAGGCCGGCGTGCTCGACCTCGACCTCGACACCTACACCGACCTGACCGAGCACCCCGAGTACGGGCCGCGGATGCTCGAGCACGCGGAGCGGACCGGCCTGGGACCGGAGGGGCTGGAGATCCAGGACCTCTACGCCGATCAGGACTTCGGCTGATCCGGGGCGCGGCCGGGCGGGCCGGCCGCGTCACCGGGCGTTGAAGGTCACCGGGCGTTGAAGTAGGTGGCCTCGGGGTGGTGGATCACGATCGCGTCGGTGGACTG
>NZ_JAIZ01000102.1 GCF_000710465.2 Kitasatospora sp. MBT63
GTGCACCCGTTCATCGAGGCGGAGAAGCAGGCAGGCCACAGCGTCAAACGGGCGTGTGAGCTGCTCAAGGTCTCCCGTGCCGCCTTCTACGCCCGCCGCGACGGCGAGCCCGGCCCCCGTGCGGTCCGCGACGCCGAGCTGACCGAGAGGATCGCCGAGGTCCACGCGGACTCGCGGGGCAGCTACGGAGCCCCTCGAGTCCACGCCGTCCTCCAGCAAGCCGGAGACCGGTGCGGCCGTCGTCGTGTCGCCCGGCTGATGCGTGAGGCCGGCCTGCAGGGCCGGCACCGCAGGCGACGCCACCGCACCACGGTCCCCGACCCGAACGCCGGCACTCGCCCGGACCTGGTCCTGCGTGACTTCCAGCCCGACCCGACCGCCCTCGACACCCGCTGGTGCGGCGACATCACATACATCCCGACCAACGAGGGCTGGCTCTACCTGGCCACCGTGATCGACATTGCCTCCCGTCGCGTGGTCGGCTGGGCCACCGCCGACCACCTGCGCACCGAGTTGGTCGCCGATGCCCTGCGGGCGGCCTGCCGAACCCGCCGTCCCGACGGCCCCGTGATCTTCCACTCGGATCGCGGCTGCCAGTACACCAGTCGTGAACTCGCCGAGCTCGCAACGCAGTTCGACATCCGCTTGTCCGTCGGCCGAACCGGGCAGTGCTGGGACAATGCGCTTGCCGAGTCGTTCTTCGCAACGATCAAACGCGAACTGCTCGGTGACCGGCCATGGCCGAGCAGGGCAGCGGCCCGCTCTGCGATCTTCGAATGGATCGAGGGCTGGTACAACATACGCAGGCTGCACAGCAGCCTGGGCTACCGCAGTCCCGCCGACTACGAGACTGCACTCGCGGCCTGACCACCACAACGAGGGTGTCCGTCACAGCGGTGCAAGCTCAG
>NZ_JAIZ01000103.1 GCF_000710465.2 Kitasatospora sp. MBT63
CGGGGGCCGCCTCCAGCAGCTCCCAGCCCTCGGCGAAGGCCTGCATCATCGCGTACTCGATGCCGTTGTGGACCATCTTCGCGAAGTGGCCGGCGCCGACCTTGCCGGCGTGCACGGCGCCGAAGTCGCCCTCGGGCTTGAGCGCGTCGAAGACCGGCCGGACCTCGGCGACGTGCTCGGCCTCGCCGCCGTACATCAGCGCGTAGCCGTTCTCCAGGCCCCAGACGCCGCCGGAGACGCCGCAGTCGACGAAGCCGATGCCCTTGGCCGCCAGCAGCTCGGCGTGCTTGATGTCGTCCGTCCAGCGGGAGTTGCCGCCGTCGACGACCACGTCACCGGGGGCCAGCAGCTCGCCGAGCTGCTCGACGGTCTCCTGGGTCGGCCCGCCGGCCGGGACCATCACCCACACCACGCGCGGCGCCTGCAGCTTGCTGACGAGCTCCTCGAGGCTTTCGACGTCGGCGAGTTCCGGGTTGCGGTCGAAACCGATGACGGTGTGGCCGGCGCGGCGGATGCGCTCGCGCATGTTGCCGCCCATCTTGCCGAGACCGATGAGGCCGAGCTCCATG
>NZ_JAIZ01000104.1 GCF_000710465.2 Kitasatospora sp. MBT63
AGCCCGCCGAGGCGCCGGGGCGGCGGCGCGCTCCGGCGGCGGCGTGGTGGAGCGCACCCCGGCGCCCGGGGTACCCGCACCCCCCGGTGCGCCCCCGGCCGGCGGCTCCCGCAAGGACGAGCCGAACGCCCGGCTGAACCCGAAGTACCTGTTCGACACCTTCGTGATCGGCGCCAGCAACCGGTTCGCGCACGCCGCCGCGGTGGCGGTGGCCGAGGCCCCCGCCAAGGCCTACAACCCGCTCTTCATCTACGGCGAGTCCGGACTCGGCAAGACCCACCTGCTGCACGCGATCGGGCACTACTCGCGCAGCCTCTTCCCGGGGACCAGGGTGCGGTACGTGAGCTCGGAGGAGTTCACCAACGAGTTCATCAACTCCATCCGGGACGGCAAGGCCGACGCCTTCCGCAAGCGCTACCGGGACATCGACATCCTGCTGGTCGACGACGTCCAGTTCCTGGCGAGCAAGGAGTCGACCCAGGAGGAGTTCTTCCACACCTTCAACACCCTGCACAACGCGAACAAGCAGATCGTGCTCTCCTCGGACCGGCCGCCCAAGCAGCTGATCACCCTGGAGGACCGGCTGCGGAACCGCTTCGAGTGGGGGCTGATCACCGACGTCACCCCGCCCGAGCTGGAGACCCGGATCGCGATCCTGCGCAAGAAGGCGATCCAGGAGCAACTCAACGCACCCGCCGACGTGCTGGAGTTCATCGCCTCCCGGATCACCCGCAACATCCGGGAGCTGGAGGGCGCGCTGATCCGGGTGACCGCGTTCGCCAACCTGAACCGGGCGCCGGTCGACCTGGAGCTGGCCGGGATCGTCCTCAAGGACCTGATCCCGGGCGGCGACGAGGACGCGGGCCCGGAGATCACCGCGCAGGTGATCATGCAGCAGACGGCCGCCTACTTCGGCCTGGGGGTGGACGACCTGTGCGGCTCCTCCCGCAGCCGGGTACTGGTGACGGCCCGCCAGATCGCCATGTACCTCTGCCGGGAGCTGACCGACCTCTCGCTGCCGAAGATCGGCGCGCAGTTCGGCGGCCGCGACCACACCACGGTGATGCACGCCGACCGGAAGATCCGCTCGCTGATGGCCGAGCGCCGCTCCATCTACAACCAGGTCACCGAGCTGACCAACCGCATCAAGAGCTGAACGCGCCGCGCTGCAGCGGCTGTTGAAGGGGAGTCGGGAATCGTCCCGGCTCCCCTTCGGCCTGTCCCGGCACCCCTGTCCGGCGCCTCTGAACGGCCATCCGGGCGCCGCGCGGGTTCCGGCCCGCCACCGCCCCGCCGCCGGGCCGGAACCCGCTCCCTCGCGCCCGTACGGACCCGCCGGACCCGCCCGCAGGGTCAGCCCGGGAAGCCCGCTCCCGAGGTGTGCCGGGCGGGCCGGCCGGGCAGTAATCCCGCTGCCGGCGCGGTCCCCGACTCCCGGCACCGGCCGAACATCTGACCAGCAATTCGAACAGGATCGGCCCGAGGCCCCGTCATCCACAGGTCGGGCGAGTTTTCCCCGTCCACACCCCTCGCCGGCACCGAGTTATCCAGAATTCCTCCACAGGGGCGCCGACGCTACGCTCTTCTGCGCAGGTCAGGTGCCTGTGGACTTGTGCACAACAGTTATCCACAGGCTGTGGACAATTGGCGGTCCGTCAGAGGGCCGTCCGGGTTATCCACCGGTTGTCCCCAGGGCCGGACGGGTTATCCCCAGGTTCTCCACAGCTGCGTCCACAGTTCGACAACATTGGCCGGTCGTTCATACCCAGGTGTGAAAGGCGTCACGTGATGTTGCCCGGGGCCCGTGGATAACCCGGCCATGATCTGGGGACAGAGCTGGGGATAACCTGTGGATACTCAGGGTGGCCTGTGGGTAACGCTCCGCTGTCCACAGCAGAGCCTGGTTTTCCACAGTCGCCATCCACAGGTCCTGTGGACAAAAAACCAGCCCTGAACTGCGAAAACGGGGTTATCCACGGTATCCACAGGCCCTACTACTACTACTACCCTTAGAGACCCCTCAGCTTGATCAACAGTGGGGCGGGCCGAAATCTGTGGACAACCGCTCCCCGACACTTGTTCGGCTTGCTTCCGCCCATCTGCTCCGTCTGTCGGTGGAGTACGTCAGACTGTTCTCCGGCAACTGGAAGCCGGGGTTCTCCCCGGTGGGCCGGGAGCCGGACGACGAAGATCGACGAAGACCAGAGCGCGTACAGCGACAGCAGGAGCCAGGAGGCGGTTACCGGTGAAGTTCCGGGTGGAGCGTGATGTCCTCGCGGAGGCGGTGGCCTGGGCTGCTCGCAGCCTCCCGGCGCGGCCGCCGGTGCCGGTCCTGGCCGGCCTGCTGCTGACGGCACAGGAGGGCTCGCTGGCCCTCTCCGGGTTCGACTACGAGGTCTCGGCCCGGGTCGAGCTGGAGGCGGACGTCGAGGAGCCGGGCACCGTGCTGGTCTCCGGCCGCCTGCTCAACGACATCTCCCGCAACCTGCCGAACCGGCCGGTGGAGATCTCCACCGACGGCATGCGGGTCAGCGTGGTCTGCGGCAGCTCGCGGTTCACCCTGCCGACGCTGCCGGTGGACGAGTACCCGAGCCTGCCGGCGATGCCGAGCGCCACCGGCACGGTCGCCGGCGAGGTGTTCGCCGCCGCGGTCAGCCAGGCCGCCGTCGCGGCCGGCCGGGACGACACCCTGCCGGTGCTCACCGGTGTGCGGGTCGAGATCGAGGGCGACCGGATCACCCTGGCCGCCACCGACCGGTACCGGTTCGCCGTCCGCGACCTGCTGTGGAAGCCGGAGCAGGCGGACATCTCGGCGGTCGCCCTGGTGCCCGCCAAGACCCTCCAGGACATCGCCAAGTCGCTGGGCAGCGGTGACACGGTCTCCATCGCGCTGTCCTCCGGCGGCGCGGGAGAGGGCCTGATCGGCTTCGAGGGGGCCGGCCGCCGGACCACCACCCGGCTGCTGGAGGGCGAGTTCCCGAAGTTCCGCAGCCTGTTCCCGACCGAGTTCAGCGCGGTCGCCGCGATCCAGACCCAGCCGTTCCTGGAGGCGCTCAAGCGCGTCTCGCTGGTCGCCGAGCGCAACACCCCGGTCCGGCTCAACTTCGAGCAGGGCGTGCTGACCCTGGAGGCGGGCTCGGGCGACGACGCCCAGGCCACCGAGCGGATCGACGCCGACCTCGAGGGCGACGACATCTCGATCGCGTTCAACCCGGGCTACCTGGAGGAGGGCCTGAAGGCCATCGACTCCGCCTACGCCCAGCTGAGCTTCACCACGCCCACCAAGCCCGCCCTGCTGAGCGGCAAGGTCGCGGTGGACGCGGAGGCCGACGAGGCCTACCAGTACCTGATCATGCCGGTGCGGCTCTCCGGCTGACGGTCGTACACACCGCCGTCCACAGGCTGTGGACGTGAGCCCAGGCCTCCCCCGGACAGACTGTGCCGGGAGAGGCCTGGCTCCGTTCGCGGCGTAGGCTCGGGACAGCGCGGCAACGGCGCCGCCATCAGGCACGACACCACAGTGAAGGACTAGTCATGGAGCTCGGCCTCATCGGTCTCGGCAAGATGGGCGGC
>NZ_JAIZ01000105.1 GCF_000710465.2 Kitasatospora sp. MBT63
CCCCCCGCTCCGCCGGCTCCCTCGGCGGCGCCGGGCGCGACGGCCGGGTACCCGCCGGTGCCGGGCGGGTACCCGACCGGGCCGGTGACCGCGGCGCCGGCGGGCGCGTTCGGTCCGCCCGCCGGGGCGTTCGGTCCGCCGACGCTGCCCACCGAGGCCCCGACCGGGCCGGTGGCGCCGCCCGCGGCCACCGCGCTGCACCAGCCCTCCTTCGACACCCCGCCGCCCGGCCCGGTGGTCCCGGACTCCCGGCCGGCTCCGGCGCCGCAGCCCAAGGGGGTGTCCTGGAAGGTGCTGCTGACGGTCGCCCTGGTGATGGCGCTCGGCGGCACGGTCGGCGGCGTGGTGCTGATGGACAAGCTGGGCGGCAAGGGCGACTCGTCCGCCTCGGGGAGCACCGCCGGCTCGGGTTCGCCGGGATCGTCGGGCTCCTCGGGGGCGGCCTCGTCGGCGCCGCGCGCCAGTGCTCCGGCCCAGGACGCGTACTCGCCCTCCGCCTCGCCCTCCCCCAAGGCGAAGAGCAGTGCGGGCTCCGACAGTGCGGCGGGCGCCGGCAGCGCGGCACCGTCCGGCCCGCCCAAGTACACGATGGTGTACGAGAACCGCGAGCTGGCCAGCCCCGACTCCAGCCACAGCTTCGACCTGGCCAACGGCATCGTGGTGCCGGACTCCTCGTACCCGGCCTGGGCGCTGTCGCCCTCGTACGACGACTTCAACTGGTCGTCCGGGAGCAGCGACGCGTACATCACCCGGGACCAGTCGCTCAGCCCCGAGCAGTGCTCGACGGCGATCGACCAGCACCCGGTGGCCGACCTGAAGTACGACGACCTGCCGCCCGGCCGGATCTTCTGCCTGCGCAACCGGGCCAACGGCGGGGTGGTGGTGGGCAAGGTGGTCGAGCAGGGCAACAAGTCCACCGGTGCGGTGAAGATCTCGTTCACCTACTACCGCAACGACACCTGAGCCGCCCGCACTATCCTGACCAGGTCAGATCCCACCGGACCGGAGCGCACCGTGTACTTCACCGACCGCGGCATCGAGGAACTGGAGAGCCGGCGCGGCGACGAGGAGGTCACCTTCGAGTGGCTGGCCGAGCGCCTGCGCGAGTTCGTCGACCTCAACCCGGACTTCGAGATCCCCGTCGAGCGGCTGGCCACCTGGCTGGCCCGGCTCGACGACGAGGACGAGGACTGAGGCGAGCCGCCCAGTGACGGCCCGGAAGGCACCCGCCTTCCGGGCCGTTCGCGTGTCCGGGGCGGAACCGCTTGACTTCCCCGATTCGCGATATATCGTGTTGAGCAGTGGAACGCGATACATCGCGAACGGGAGGCGGGACCCAATGGGCCAGTGGACGGTCAGCGAGCCTGACAGGATCAACTTCGACGAGCCGGTCAACACCCTGCACGTGCGGATCATCGGCGGCGCGGTGAACGTGGTGGCCGGCGACGGTCCCGCCCGGCTGGAGGTGACCGAGGTCGACGGGGAGCCGCTGCAGGTCACCCTCGACGGCGGGGTGCTCACGGTCGCCTACAAGGACCTCGACTGGCACGAGTTCGGCGAGACCCTCAAGTCGGTGCAGTCGGTCAAGAGCTTCATCAGCTCGCTGCGGCGCAAGCGCCGCGCGGTGGTCTCGCTGACCGTCCCGGCCGGCGCCGAGGTCAAGGTCGGCACCGTCTCCGCCGAGTCCACCGTCTCGGGGATCGCCGGCAAGGTCGGCGCGCACAGCGCCAGCGGCGGCGCCACCCTGGTCGGCCTGTCCGGCGCGGTGCAGGCCAACACCGTCTCCGGCGACGTGGACGCCCAGCGGGTGGCCGGCGACCTCAAGGTCAACACGGTCTCCGGCGCCATCACGCTGGTGGCCGGCACCGCCGAGCGGATCAACGCCAACTCGGTGAGCGGCGCGGTCACCCTCGACCTCGACGTCACCACCCCGACCGACATCAAGGTCTCCACGGTCAGCGGCCAGGTCGGCGTCCGGCTGCCCTCGCTGGCCGACGCCAAGGTCGAGGCCGGCACCACCACCGGCGACGTCTCCAGCACCTTCGAGGAGCTCACCGTCACCGGCAGCTGGGGCGCCAAGCGGCTCACCGGCCAGCTCGGCTCCGGCACCGGGAAGCTGGCGGTCACCACCGTCTCCGGCCCGGTGACCGTCCTGCGCCGGCCCGACGCGGACGACGACCACGGCGGCCCGGCCAAGGAGCTCCCGGCCGGCCCCGAGCTGACCAAGGAGGTCTGAGATGACCCCGGTCTTCGGCCACGGCCGACTGCGCCTGTACCTGCTGAAGCTGCTCGACGAGTCGCCGCGCCACGGCTACGAGGTGATCCGGCTGCTGGAGGAGCGCTTCCAGGGCCTGTACGCCCCCTCGGCCGGCACGGTCTACCCGCGGCTCGCCAAGCTGGAGAAGGAGGGCCTGGTCACCCAGAGCACCGAGGGCGGCCGGAAGGTCTACCGGCTCACCGACGCCGGCCGCCAGGAGCTGGCCGGGCGTCAGAGCGAGCTCGCCGAACTGGAGCTGGAGATCCGGGACTCGGTGGCGCAGCTGGCCGACGCGATCCGCGAGGACGTCCGGGACAGCGCCAAGGACCTGCGCGAGGAGCTCTGGGGCGAGGCCAAGCAGGCCACCACCGCCAGGCCCGGCAACGCCGGGGACCCGTGGGCGGGTCCGTGGGGCGACCGGGAGTCCTGGCAGCGCGCCAAGGACGAGTTCGCCCAGTTCAAGGCGCAGGCCAAGGACCAGGCCAAGCGCGCCAAGGAGCAGGAGCGGGCCGCCAAGGAACAGGCCAAGGCCGCCGAGCGGGAGGCCCGCAGGCTGCGCGAGGAGTCGAAGGCGGCCCGCAGCGCGGCGCAGCAGGAGGCGCTGCGGCTGAAGCGGCGGGTGGAACAGCAGGTCCGCGAACACGCGAGCCGCGGCGACTGGTCGACCGGCCTCGCCGAGGGGCTGGCCGAGCTCACCAAGGGGCTGTCCTCGCTGGCGGACGCGGCCCGCTGGGGCGGCCAGCAGGAGTCCGAGGAGATCCGGGTGACCCGGATCGACCTGGACAAGGACACCGACACCGCGGACCCGGACACGGACACGGTCACCGCTGCCGAGCTCCCCGAGTGGGCCCGGACGGACGCCGCAGCCGCCCCGGACCGCGAGCTGGACCGCCTGCTCGACCGCTTCCGCGACCAGGTCAGGGACACCGCCCGCGATGCCCGCGGTGTGACCCCGGCCCAACTCGCCGAAGCCCAGGCCGCCCTGGCCACCACCGCCGCCCGCATCCGACGGCTCTTCATCTGACGCACGGCCAGTTCCGCCCCCGGCCCAAGGCCGGGGGCGGAACTGCGCGTCACGGCGTCACGGCGTCAGCACGATCTTCCCGAACACGTCCCCCCCGGCCAGCCGCGCGAACCCCTCCCGGGCCTCCGCGAGCGGCAGCACGCTGTCGATGACCGGCCGCACCCCGGCCGTCCCGCACAGCGCCAGCAGCCCCGCCAGCTCCTCCTTGGTCCCCATGGTCGAGCCGACCACCCGGAGCTCCAGGAAGAAGATCCGGTTGAGCTCGGCGGACGCCGGGCTCGGCCCGGAGGTGGCGCCGGAGATGACGATCGTGCCGCCGGGGCGCAGTGACTTGACGGAGTGGGACCAGGTGGCCGCGCCGACGGTCTCCATCACCGCGTCCACCCGCTCGGGCAGCCGCGCGCCGCTCTCGAACGCGGCGTCCGCCCCGAGCTCGACGGCCCTGGCCCGCTTGGCCTCGTCCCGTCCGGTGACCCACACCCGCAGCCCGGCCGCCTTGCCGAGGACCACCAGCGCGGTCGAGACGCCGCCGCCGGCGCCCTGCACCAGGACCGTGTCGCCGGGCTTGACGCCGGCGTTGGTGAACAGCATCCGGTAGGCCGTCAGCCAGGCCGTGGGCAGGCAGGCGGCCTGCTCGAAGGAGAGCTCCGCGGGCTTGGGCAGCAGGTTCCAGGTCGGCACGGCGACCCGCTGGGCGAAGGTGCCCTGGTAGCGCTCGGTCAGGATGGAGCGCGGTTCGTTGGGCCCGACCCCGTGGCCGCTCTGGCCGATGACGGAGTGGATGACCACCTCGTTGCCGTCCTCGTCGATTCCCGCCGCGTCGCAGCCGAGGATCATCGGGAGCCGTTCGGCGGGCAGTCCGACCCCGCGCAGGGACCAGAGGTCGTGGTGGTTGAGGGTGGCGGCCTTGACCGTCACCACGCTCCAGCCGGGTCGGGCCTCGGGCTCGGGGAGCTCGCCGAGCTCCAGCCCGCTCAGCGGATCGGCGGGGTCGATACGTGCGGCGTAGGCAGCGAACATGATCCGGACGATAGCCGCGACGGCCGGGGCCCGGAACCACGCGTCGGTGTGACCTGCACCGCGTGTCCGTCCCCGGCCGTCCGCCGCTCGTCCTGCGGACGCCCGTTCGGAGCGCCCGTCCGCGGGGCGCCGTCAGAGGCGGGCGACGCCCTCGGCGCGGGCGGCCTCGGCGACCGCCTTGGTGACCGCCGGTGCGACCCGCTCGTCGAACGGCGACGGGATCACCTTCTGCGGCGTCAGCTCGTCGGCGACCACCGCGGCCAGCGCCTTGGCGGCCGCGAGCTTCATGCCCTCGGTGATCCGGGTGGCCCGGACCTGGAGGGCGCCGGCGAAGATGCCGGGGAAGGCCAGCACGTTGTTGATCTGGTTCGGGAAGTCCGAACGGCCGGTGGCCACCACGGCGGCGTACTTGTGCGCCACCTCGGGGTGGATCTCCGGGTTGGGGTTGGCCATCGCGAAGACGAAGCAGCCCTCGGCCATGGTGGCGACGACGTCCTCGGGCACGGTGCCGCCGGAGACGCCGATGAAGACGTCGGCGCCGGCCAGCGCGTCGGCCAGCGAACCCTTGATCCCGGTCCGGTTGGTCAGCGCGGCGATCTCGGCCTTGACGTCGGTCAGGTCGCCCCGGCCCTCGTGCACGACGCCGCGGCGGTCGCAGACGGCGACGTCGCCGATGCCGGCCGCGACCAGCATCTTGGCGATCGCGATGCCGGCCGCGCCGGCGCCGGAGATGACCGCCCGCAGGCTGCCGATCTCCCGGCCGCTCACCTTGGCGGCGTTCCACAGGGCCGCGGTGGTGACGATCGCGGTGCCGTGCTGGTCGTCGTGGAAGATCGGGATGTCCAGGGCGTCCTGGAGCCGGCGCTCGATCTCGAAGCAGCGCGGGGCGGAGATGTCCTCCAGGTTGACGCCGCCGAAGGAGGGTGCGAGCCGGACCACGGTCTCGACGATCTCGTCCACCTCGGTGCAGGCCAGCGCGATCGGGACCGCGTCCACGCCGCCGAACTGCTTGAACAGGATCGCCTTGCCCTCCATCACGGGCAGCGAGGCCTCGGGGCCGATGTCACCGAGGCCGAGCACGGCGGTGCCGTCGGTGACGACCGCGACCACGTTCGACTTCCAGGTGTAGTCGTTGACCAGGTCGGGCTGCTCGGCGATGGCGGTGCAGACCCGGGCCACGCCCGGGGTGTAGGCCAGGGACAGGTCGTCCGCGTCGCGGACCGGAACGGTCGCCCGGACCTCCATCTTGCCGCCCCGGTGGAGGGCGAAGACGGCGTCGACGGGATCGACGGTGTCCTGAGTACTGGGTTGGATGATCTCCGCTGCCACGATGACCTCTTCGTCAATGATCAGCGAGAGCGCGACCGGCGGCCGGCCGACCCGGCCGGGGACGGAAAACCCGGGTACGCGGACCGCGTACCCGGTGGCCGGGATCGGGGCACGGCCTTCGGGCAGCGCCCTCGGATGAGGGTTTCAAGTGTTCTGCGCTGTACTTCCGGTCTTACCCAGGCATCACCAGCCGGAGCCGGGAAGGTGACAGACACCGCTTGAGCCTAGGTCGGGCGAAGGCACCGCACCTGTGCCTTTTCGTCCTTGTCACGCACTGTTCACGGCCTTTGAGCCACTTGACGGCACCGGATCTCGGAAGGATCCGGGGCCAGTGGCGGCAACGGCCGGGCCAGTACGGACACCCGTAGGAGTGAACGCAGACACGGAGGGGAGCCGGTGCCTCGGATCCAGAGTCGACGTCTTCGGCTTCCGGTCCTGCGCACCCCGGTCCTGTCGCGAACCGGCGGTCTGTGTTCGGGCTTCGGGGGTTACCCGATACCGGATTCTGACACACCCGAGACCCGGGGCAGGAGGGTGGGATGGCAGGATCCTCGCAATCGACCACCGGAACCGGACGGGCCCACCCCCTCTCGGCAGCACCGAGACGTGCCCGTACACCGCCGGCGCACACCCGCGCACCCCGGTGGGACAGCACCGCCCTCTCCCACAGGAGGACCAGCTCCATGCACCACAGCGCCCGCATATCCGGCCGCTTCACCAGATCCGGCGCGGCCCTCGCGGCCGGGTCCCTGCTCCTGACCGGCTGCAGCTCGATCGGCGCGGCCAAGTCCCCCGAGGAGGAGCTGCACGACCGGCTCCCCGACGCGGTGAAGACCGCCGGCGTCCTGCGGATCGGTTCGGACGTCAACTACGCGCCGGTCGAGTTCAAGGGACAGGACGGGCTCCCCACCGGGTTCGACCCGGATCTCGCCGAGGCCATCGGGCGGCAGCTCAAGATCAAGATCAAGATCATGGACACCGATTTCGACAAGCTGATCCCGGACCTCCAGGCCAAGCAGTTCGACGTCGCGATGTCGGCCCTGACCGACAACCGCCAGCGCCGGGACGGCACCGACGACAACGGGCAGCAGGTCAACCCGGGTGTCGACTTCGTGGACTACTTCCTGGCGGGAACCACGATCCTGGTCCCCAAGGGCAACCCCAAGAAGATCAAGTCCCTCGACGACCTGTGCGGCCAGACCGTCGCGGTCCAGCGCGGCACCACCCAGGCCGCCATCGCCCAGCGCCAGACCGGCGCCTGCGACAAGGCGCACAAGACCCTCACCATCACGCTGACCGAGACCGACAACGACGCACTGGCCCTGGTCGCCTCGGGCAAGGCCGTGGCCGACATGAACGACTACCCGGTGGCCGCCTACACCGTGCAGAAGGGCTTCAACGGCGCGCAGTTCGAGATCACCGGGCAGCAGCTGCAGCCCTCGCCGTACGGTCTCGCGGTCGCCAAGGAGAACGCCGAGCTGCGCGACACGCTGGCGAAGGCGGTGAACCAGATCATCCGCAGCGGTGAGTACGACAAGATCCTGGAGAAGTGGAACCTCAAGGACGGCGCCGCCCAGAACGCGGTGGTGAACGGCGGCTGAGGCCACAGGCGGCCGGGGTGCTCGCCTTGAGCACTCCGGTCTGCATACTTATACACAGGGTGACAGGGGCGCGGAATTCGTCCGAATAGCGGACGTTGAGGCGCCTCGTTATCCGATTTTGATCTGCAGAGAGACCCGTTCCCCGGTACTCAGTGGCAGGATTCCACCCAACTCGGTCGCAGCGGCCTTCCCCCAGCCCAAGCAGCCGGGTGTCGTCCCAGTCGAGGCAGTTCGATCAATTTCGTCCACCTCGGCGGAGGGTGGCGATTGAATTCAGGCAGGACCAGCACAAACCGAACGACCGGTCGTGGCCGGCCCCGGACAGCGACGCCGGGGTCCGACGCGTCCGGCGCACCGCTTCCCCCGGCGGCGTGCTCCGCCCGTCTCTCCTACAGGAGGAGATCCCCCTGATGTCCGCTCGTACCCCGCGCCCCCGCCTCGTCGTGGCCGGCGCCGCCCTCGCCGCCGGCACGCTCCTGCTCACCGCCTGTAGCAGCAGCAGCTCCTCCGGTTCCGGCTCCGGCTCCAGCGCCGGGAACCCGAGCGCGTCGGTTTCGGCGGTGACGGCCGACCCCGCGCTCGCCGCTCTGGTCCCCGCCGACCTCAAGTCGTCCGGCAAGCTGGTCGTCGGGTCGGACGCCTCCTACGCCCCGAACGAGTTCCAGGACGACAAGGGCACCATCGTCGGCATGGACGTCGACCTGGCCAACGCCATCGCCGCCAAGCTGGGCCTGAAGGCCGACGTCCAGAACGCCGGTTTCACCGCGATCATCCCGGGTATCGGTGCCAACAAGTACCAGCTCGGCATGAGCTCCTTCACCGACACGAAGGAGCGCGAGCAGACCGTCGACATGGTCACCTACTTCACCGCCGGTACCGGTATCGCGGTCAAGAAGGGCAACCCCGACAAGATCTCCGCCGACGACCTGTGCGGCAAGAAGATCGCGGTGCAGACCGGCACCACCCAGGCGGACCAGATCACCGACGTGATCAACCCCGCCTGCGTCGCCGCCGGCAAGCCGCCGGTGCCCAACGACGGAGACAAGTTCGACCTGCAGACGGACGTCACCAACGCCGTCGTCTCCGGTCGCGACCAGCTGATGATGGCCGACTCCCCGGTCATCGACTACGCGATCAAGCAGACCGAGGGCCAGCTGGAGAAGCTCGGCCCCACCACCGACTCCGCCCCGTACGGCATCGCGCTCGCCAAGGGCTCGGCGCTCACCCCCGCGGTGCAGAAGGCGGTGCAGTCGCTGATGGACGACGGCACGTACAAGCAGATCCTGCAGAAGTGGGGCGTCGACGCCGGCGCGATCGACAAGGCGCAGCTCAACGGCGCCACCAGCTGATCTCGTCCCCCTCGCTCCGAGCGACCTGTTCTGAGGCCACATCGTGAACTCTCTCCACAAGGGGCCGGAGGCGACCCCGGGACGGCATGAGGCCATCAAGGCCGTCCCGGTCCGTCACCCCGGCCGGTGGGTCGGCGCCGCAGTGATCCTGCTGCTCGCGGCCATGCTGATCCACGCCATCGTGACCGTCCCCGCCTTCAAGTGGGACCTCGTCGGTCACTACCTCTTCGACGACCGCATCCTGCACGGCCTGGTGGTCACCCTCGAGCTGACCGCGCTGGCCATGGTCATGGGCGTGCTCGGCGGGATCCTGCTGGCCGTGATGCGGCTGTCGCCGAACCCGCTGCTGTCCGGCACCGCCTGGGTGTACATCTGGGTGTTCCGCGGCACGCCGGTGCTGGTGCAGCTGGTGTTCTGGAACTTCCTCGGCGTGCTCTGGGCCCGGCTGTCGATCGGCATCCCGTTCGGCCCGTCGTTCTGGTCGCAGGAGACCAACGTCCTGATCCCGACCTTCGTCGCGGCCCTGCTGGGCCTCGGTCTCAACGAGGCCGCGTACATGGCTGAGATCGTCCGGGGCGGCATCCAGTCGGTGGACGAGGGTCAGCACGAGGCCTCCCAGGCGCTCGGCATGAGCCGCTTCGACACCATGCGGCGGATCATCCTGCCGCAGGCGATGCGGGTGATCATCCCGCCGACCGGCAACGAGACCATCTCGATGCTGAAGACCACCTCGCTGGTCAGCGTGATCGCCCTGGAGGAGCTCTTCCGGGCCGGGCAGAACATCTACTCGCGCAACTTCCAGAGCATCCCGCTGCTGATCGTGGTCAGCCTCTGGTACCTCTTCCTCACCTCGATCCTGACCATCGGGCAGTATTACATCGAGCGCCACTACGCCCGCGGCTCGAACCGGGCCCTGCCGCCCACCCCGCTCCAGCGGATGCGCGGCCTGTTCCAGGGCCTGCGGTCGAAGCCGGCACCGAAGCCCGCCGACGCCGGGGTCCACGGCGGCGGCGGTGAAGGAGGCGGTCTCGGATGACCGATCTGACGAACAACCCGACCGAAGTCCAGCCGGGCGGCCTGATGGTCCGCGCCGAGGGCGTGCGCAAGTCGTACGGCCTGGTCGAGGTCCTCAAGGGGATCGACCTGGAGGTCCGGCAGGGCGAGGTGTTCTGCCTGATCGGCCCGTCCGGTTCCGGCAAGTCGACCTTCCTGCGGTGCATCAACCACCTGGAGAAGGTCAACGCCGGCCGGCTCTGGGTCGACGGCGACCTGGTCGGCTACCGCCAGAAGGGCGACAAGCTGTACGAGCTGAAGGACCGCGAGGTCGCGATGAAGCGTCGCGACATCGGGATGGTCTTCCAGCGGTTCAACCTGTTCCCGCACATGACGGCGATGGACAACGTCATCGAGGCGCCGGTCCAGGTCAAGGGCGAGTCCAAGGCCGCCGCCCGGGAGCGCGGGATGGCGCTGCTGGAGCGGGTCGGGCTGGCCGACAAGGCCAAGAACTACCCGTCCCAGCTCTCCGGCGGCCAGCAGCAGCGGGTCGCCATCGCCCGGGCGCTGGCCATGAAGCCCAAGCTGATGCTGTTCGACGAGCCCACCTCGGCGCTCGACCCCGAGCTGGTCGGCGACGTGCTGGACGTCATGCGGGGCCTGGCCGAGGAGGGCATGACCATGATCGTGGTCACCCACGAGATGGGCTTCGCCCGCGAGGTCGGCGACGCGCTGGTCTTCATGGACGGCGGTGTGGTGGTGGAGGCCGGCCACCCCCGCGAGGTGCTCGGCAACCCGCAGCACGACCGGACCAAGGCGTTCCTGTCCAAGGTGCTCTGATCCACGGTGTTCCGGGGGCGCGGCCCCGGAACCCGTCGCGGCGGCCCACCGGTACTCCGGTGGGCCGCCGCGGTGCGTCCGGAACGTAATACCCTGGAGGCTGTATACCCGTTACCGCCTCTGGAAGGACCACCGTGGAGCTCGCTTCGTACGCCGACTTCGCCGTCCGGCTGGTGAACAGCGAGGAGCCCGAGCGCGGCACCGACGGACTGACCACGGTGGACGCGGTGCGCGCGCTGTTCAAGGTCCCCTCGCGGGCCGCCGCGCTCACCGACGAGTCCGATCTGCCCAGGCTGCGTGCGGTCCGCACCCGGCTGCGCGGGGTCTTCGAGGCCGCCGCCGAGGGCGAGGACGTCCGGGCGGTCGACCTGCTGAACAGCCTGATGGTCGAGTACCCGGTCAGCCCGATGGTCTCCGGCCACGACGACCTGGACGAGACCGGCAGGCCCCACTGGCACCTGCACCTGGCCGACAACGCGCCCACCGCGGCCGCCAACTACGCCGCCGTGGCCTGCATGGGCCTGGCCATCCACCTCACCGAGCTCGGCGTGGACCGGCTCGGCATCTGCCAGGCCGCGCCCTGCCGCAACGCCTACCTGGACACCTCCACCAACCGCTCCCGCCGGTACTGCTCCGACCGCTGCGCGACCCGCGCCAACGTGGCCGCCTACCGGGCGCGCAAGCGTGAGGAGGCGCAGCGGGGCGAGGCACTGCGCGGGGAGGCCCAGCGGGGAGAAGCGCTGCGCGGGGCCCAGCTCACTCCCCGTCCCTGAGCGCCGGCGGGGTGCGGTCCACCCCCAGCCGGCGCACCGCCGCGGCCGGCAGCAGCGTCCACGGCCAGCCGGCCAGCGCCCGCGCCAGCCAGGGCGCCGGGGCGAGCCAGGCCGGGGCCGGCCGCAGCCTCAGCAGCACCCGGCCGAGCACCAGCTCGTCCGGCACCGCGCCGTACTCCCGGCTGTCGGTGCGCACCAGCGGGTTGTCGGAGAGCATCCACCAGCCGCCGGGGCGGCGGCCGACGGCCCGTTTGACCACCAGCAGGTCCTGCTGGAAGGGGTGCCGGAACAGCACCACGGCGCCCGGCCGCAGCGGCGCGCCGTAGCGGACCAGCACCTGGTCGCCGTCGCGCAGCAGCCGGCGCATCGACGGCCCTGCCACGTCCACCACCCCGAACGGCGCACCGCCGCCGCGCCGACTCACCGGCATCCGTTCACCCCTGACCTCGTGTCCGCTGCTGTGCACCCTCCAGTGTGGCGTGCCCGGCGCACCGCCCGGTATCGGCCGGTTCGGCCTCCTCCTTTGGTCCCGGGCCCACGGGGCAGACGCGAAGTGCGGGGTGCGTGCGGGTAATCTCGGGCGCGGGAAGACGATCCAAGGAAGGACTCCCATGTTCTCTCGTCTGTTTGCTCCGCGCGTCACCGCGCACGCCCACTGCGACCTGCCCTGCGGTGTCTACGACCCGGCCCAGGCCCGGATCGAGGCCGAGTCGGTGAAGGCCACTCAGGAGAAGTACCAGGCCAACGAGGATCCGCAGTTCCGCGCGCGCGCCATCGTCATCAAGGAGGAGCGCGCCGAGCTGGTCAAGCACCACCTCTCCGTGCTGCACACCGACTACTTCAAGGCCCCGCACTTCGAGGCCTACCCGGGGCTGCACGACCTGTTCAACCGGGCCGGCAAGGCCGCTTCGGCCGCCAAGGCCTCCTCGGACCCGGCCACCGGCCAGGCCCTGCTCGACCTGATCGCCGAGATCGACGCCATCTTCTGGGAGACGAAGAAGGCGTGATCTTGACCAGGCGACTTGCCGGTTCTCGCAGCTGGCGGGCCGCCTGGGCCATCCTTAGCGATGCAGCCTGATGCACCGCGATGCACGGCAATGAACAAGATCATCGCCCATCCACATCCCAGATGATCATGAAATACAGTATCCCCCGTCCAGCCATGGACGGGGGATACTGCCGTTGATGCCGGGGGGTGCGAGGAGGGTGGCACCGTGTCGTGCCCCCCGGCGGTCAGCGACCAGCGGACAGGTCAGTTCCAGCCGGTGTCCATGAAGGCCACGGAGGCCACGTCGGGCTCGTCGCCATCCGGGTCACCTACGGCCAGGTTCCACCCGGTGTCCGCGAGAGCGGCGCCCGGGCCGGCCGGGAGGCACAGCAGGGCGCCGGCGGCCACGAGTCCAGCAGCGGCCACCGTCAGCGCGCGTATGCGGAGCATGGATCCTCCAGGTCAGTGGTGTGAGATCGTCCGAACCGGGTATCCCCGGGGAGCACGAACAGTTTCCTCCCCTCCCGCCGGTAGGATCAAGAGAAAACCGGTGCGGGTTCCCGCATGCGGGATCCCGCAACCGTCTAGGGGTAGAGGATGCCAGAGCCGTTCCGGCCGTGGGACGTCAGCCCGGCTGGCCGCACGCTGTACCTCACCATCCTCCACACCGGGGCGCCGACCGACGCGGACGCCGATGCCGAGCCCCTGGCCGAGCTGCTCCGCTTCGGCCTCGTGGTCCCCCACCCCCATGAGCCGGCCGGACAGTACATCGCGCTGTCCCCCGCGGAGGCCGCCAACCGCCGCCGGGACCAGCTCCTCACGCAGGTCTCGGACGCCATGACCGGCGCGGTGGCGCTGCCAGCCTCGGTGCAGGACCTGGCCATCGCCTGGCAGCAGCGCAGGGCGCAGCAGGCGCCCAGCGCGGGCACCGTCGAGCACCTCGAGGGAGTCGAGCGGATCAACGCCCGGATCAGCGAGCTGGTCGCAGGGACGACCTCAGAGATCCTCGCGGCCCAGCCGGGGGGCCCGCGCCCCGCCTCCACCCTCGCCCTGGCGCTGCCCCGCGACCTTGACGCGCTGCATCGCGGGGTCTCCATGCGGACCCTCTACATGGACTCCGTCCGGACCGACGACGCCACGGCCCAGTGGGCCGCACAGATGACCGCGGCCGGCGCCCACATCCGAGTGACCGCGGAGCCCTTCATGCGGTCGATCATCCTCGACCGACGCTGGGCCGTGCTCAGCGACGAAACGCCGTGGGTCGGACCGGGCGACGAGCCAGCGCGCGCCATAGTCCTGGAGGACGAGGCCCTCGTGGCCTACGTCGCGGCGATGGTGGATCGGGACTGGGCCCGCGCCACCGTATGGAAGGGCGACCGCGCCCCAGCGGCCCCAGCAGCCGCCCGCGGCCCGCGGCTGACCGGCCGCCAGCAGCAGATCGCCCAGCACCTCGCGGCCGGAGCCGCACAGGCCGGCGTGGCCGCCGCCCTCGGCATCAGCGAGCGAGCCGTCCAGGGCGAGCTCCTGGCGATGCGGCGCGCCCTCGGCTGCGCGTCGAACGCGGCCCTCCTCTACGAGCTCGGGCGGCTCGCCGGGCGCGCGGAGCGCCGCCGGAGCTAGCCGCCGCCCGGGGCTCTGTGCCGCTCGATCCTCACCGACAGCCGGCGGACGACCGCGCGGGCCTCGCGGAGGGCCTTGGCCTGCGCGCCGGATCCGTCGTCAGCCCGGGCCAGGTCGGCCGCATGCTGCGCAGCGCGCCCGAGGTCGGCGAGGCTGTCCGCGAGGTCGAACGGTCGGTCAAGGGTCCAGCCTGGGGTCGGTTCGGTGCTCACGGTGCTCCTGGTCATATCCCCCCAGGGACGAATGAATGCTACATCGAACGCGTTCGATCGAATGTCGCCGGTGACGTACAGACTTTTGATCACAGCTCGGCAAGCGTCGGATGGTGCTGCCTGCTGACGATCACGCCCGGGTCCTGACCGAACGCCACGCGGTCGGCCGCCGCATCCTCGAGCTCAGGCTGGCGCGCGGGGTGACCCAGGAGCGACTCGGAGAACGCGTGCGCCTCGACCGCCGGACGATCTCCGAGACCGAGCGCGGGATGAGGGACTCCACACTCGGCGATCTCACTCGCATTGCAGCCGCCCTCGACGTCCCGACCTGGACGCTGCTGTGGGACCGGCCTGACTCGGCGATGTCGGCCCCCGGCAGCCCTGGTGGCCCCTGATCGAGTCGGCGAACCGGTTGAGGACCGCCGCGAACACGCCTTCCCCGTACTCGCCGCACACCACGCAGTACCCGGTGTCCGGCCAGCTCTCCGGCTCAGCCACGGGTGACCGCCTCGATGCGGTCCAGCTGCGCCCGGGCCTCCGCCGCTACCTCGTGGATGGCCTCGGCCGGCACCTCGCTGATCGGCATGGCCACGAGGTCGCGGAGCTCGCCGACCGCGGCCGCGAGACCATGGAACGCGTCCCAGTACGGACCGACCCACTGGGCGCGCTCAGAAGACGCTGGTGGGCCGTCGGTCGGATGGTCGAGCTCCGGACTGCCTTCTCCCCGCGCACGGGCCTTCTCGGCTCCCCACCGCAGCGCGGGCTCCAGCCACTCCCCGCCGGTCACCTGGCTCCCTGGTCGACCACCTGGAGCCGCATCGTCGTCTCGCGGTAGCTGTCGCCGAGCAGCAGCGGCGCGGACCAGCGTCCGTCCCGGATCACGATGGACTGGATCTTCGCGTGCCAGGAGGGGGCAGTCAGCACCTCCACCGTCGCGGGGTAGGAGTCGAGCCAGATGTCCTCTCGGTCGGCGGCAGCCCAGAGTGCGGCCCGGCCTGCCTCCACCCCGAGGCATCCGACGGGGGCCAGGACGCCGTCGATGCTGGCCTCCAGCGCCAGGGCGATACTGGCTTCCATCACCTGGGCCGACTCGGGGACGGCTGCGGGCTGAAGCGCCATCACAGAGCCACCTCTGCAAGCGCGGCGGCGAGCAGTGCCGGTTCGGTGAGCGTGCCGGTGCCGTCCGGCGGGATCACCCAGTGCACGCCGGGCGGGGCCGTCCGGCTCGGGTCCGGGACGGAGAGGTAGTGCACCTCGCTCAGGCAGGGCGCGAGCTGCGAGGTCCACGTGTCGCGGGTGCCGGGCGGGACCAGGACGAACGCCCGGTCGCGGTCGTCGTAGCGGATGACGGGGCCGGTGATGGCGGGGTGGCCGGCCAGCTGGTCCGCCTGGGCCGGGCCGAGCTCGACCACGTCCCACATTCGGCCGGCCGGAAGGATGGCCACCGAGCCCGGGCTGGACAGCCACCAGCGGTACGCGTGGTCCGGGTCGGTGTCCGCCTGGGCGAGCCAGGCCCGCGCGGCGTCGATGCTCGTAGTCGTGGACATGGAGCGGTCCCCTCACTCTCTCTCAGTGAGGGGATCGTCCCAATCTGTGAGGCCAGTTTCCGCACACTTTGTGCGGGGTGAACTTTCAGCCTCGCCCTTGACAGGGCGTCAGACTCCTGCCCAGCGAGCCAGCTCGGCAACGTCCTCGGACGGGTTCCGGTCGAGGCGGACCAGGGTGGCCGCGGTCGCCCTGGTGGTGGGGTGGAACCTGGTGTGGTTGGGGGCCAGCCGACGGGCAGTGCGGAGCGCCCGGGCCGATCCGGCGCGGTCGCCGCGGGCCAACTTCGCCGAGGCCACGTCGATGTGGTGGTGGGAGGCGCGCTCGGCCGGCAGGTCGGCGGGCAGCGTCCACTCGTCCGCGCCCTGCTCCGCGCCCCACTCTCGCAGGCGGGCCAGGGCCTGCTCGGTGTCGCCGCCGTCGATCAGGCCGGCCACCTCGTGGATGCGGAGGTTCGTCGGGCCGAAGCTCAACTCGTAGTGGTCTGTGTCGGAGTTGCGCAGCAGGGCGGCGACGTGGCGGGCGTCGTCCAGGTACTGGGCCGCCCGGGCTGGCTGGCCGTCCCGGGCCTCCAGGATGCTGAGTTTGAGGTAGAGGGCGCCCAGGACGGCGTTGTGAGCCTCGGTCGGGCACTCCTCCGGGGACAGCCGAAGCACCTCGTCGGCGAGGCCGGTCAGGAGCCGGCGGGCCGAGGCGTAGGACCCCATCCTGAGCATCGCGCCAGCCTTGAGGTAGGCGCCGGTGACCTGCATCAACGGGTCGCCGGATCGGTCCGCTGCCCACCGGACGCGCTCGATCGCGGTCAAGCTGAGGTCGTGGTAACCCAGCTTGTGCGAGAGCGAGTTGGCCGCGCGGTAGCCCGTAGCCAGCAAGAGGTACGCCTGGGCCTGCTCGCGCCCGGCGGTGGTGAGTGCGACCTGGGTCAGCTCGGACAGCAGCGGCGGCAGGAGCGGCCCCATCGGGACGTACGAGCCGGCCTGCCGCATCCGGGCGACCTCGGACATCTCGGCGCCCAGCACGGACAGCGGCCGCGGCACCGCCCCGAGGTCGTCAGGGCTGTCGTAGGTCAGCATGATGCGCCGGAGCTCGGGGATCACAGCCTGCGCCTGGTCCTCGGTCTCGCTGCCGTTGAGGTAGGGCTGCCCGGTCAGCCGCTCCGGGCCGACCGCCAGAGCCCGCGCGATCCTAACCACCAGGCCCGGCGCCGGGTTCCGGGCGCCGCTCTCGTACTTCTCCATGGCGCTCGGCGAGACGGCCACCCGGGTGGCCAGCTCGCGGACGGACAGACGTCGGATCTTGCGGTGCTCGCGGATGCGCGCGCCGATGGTCTCGCCGCTCATGGTGCCCCCAGCTCGGGATCGGTCCTCCCAGCAGGGTAGGACGCAAGCAGGCCGTACGGGAGCCTGGCCCTGTGAATTTATGGTTGCCGGGCACGACGAAGCGCCCCCTACCCGGCCGAGGCCGGGTAGGGGGCGGTGGCTGAGTGCCGGTCAGTCGCTCGCGCATACGGATCGCTCGACGCGGTCGACGGCGTCTCGGAGTGAGGCGCCGCTGTTGGGGTGGAGTTCGTGCTCGACGGCGCCCAGGCGAGACTCGATCTGGCCGAGCCGTTCCATCACTCCGGCGCGGGCGGGGACGCCGGGCCGGGCCGGGGTGCCGGACCAGTCCTCGGCGACCTGGTCGAGCTGGTGCGCGATGGCGCGGACTCCGCGGGTGAGCCTCCAGAGCAGGCCGAGGGCGCCGGTGATGGCGGCTCCGGCCACGCACCAGACCACGAGGGTGTCGACCTGGGCTATCCCGGTGCCGTCGCTCATCGAGCCTCCGGGGAGTCGAGGGGCGGCAGAGCGGCCCGGGCCGCCTCCTTGCGGAGCCAGGCCGGCAGCAGCTGGTCGACGGTGGGAAGCGCGGCGAGGCGGGTGATGGCGGCGGACACGCCGATCACCGTGCCGATGCCGGGCAGCGCGTCGGGCAGGCCCGCGGTGTGGATCAGCAGCGGCAGCGCCGCGGCGACCGCGGCGACGGTCCAGATCGTGGTGCGGATGGTGCGGCGGGTGGCGTCGGTCATGGCGGTCTCCTGTCAGCCTGCGGACGGGGCGGGCGTGCTGGGGGTGACGGTCAGGCGGAGGTCGAGCTTGGCGAGCTCGGCCTTGAACTCGGCGACGAGTGCGTCGACGTTGATGTCCGGGTGCTGCTGGGCAGCGAGCTGGGCCAGCGTGTTGACCGCCGCGCCCTGGGCGGTGAGCTGGGCCTGGACGTCGGCGAGCTGGTACTGGGTCGGCGCGATGCCGGCCAGCAGCCACTGGAGCTCGACGCCGGGCCGGGCCGGGTCCTGCTCCCACTTGCCGTTCACGCGCGGCACCTGCGCCTGCAGCAGGGCCGAGACGACCGCCGGCACTACGGCCGCGGCCACCCGCTGGATGTCGGTATCGGTCAGGGGCATGTCGGTCTCCTCCGGGGTGCGGCCGGGCATCCACTGCCCGTAGTCCGCGAGCTGGGCGGTGTTGCGGTCGCACTCGATGCCGCCGATGGTGATGTAGCCGAGCTGCCGGATGTGCGCCCGCGGGTCCCACCGGCCGCCGGACCAGGCGGATGCCTGCCAGTACCACTGGACGAGTCCGGAGTCGGCGGCGCCGGCCACGACCCGGATGCCGCCGTAGACGCCGACCCGGGCGGGGGGCAGAACCGAGGTGACGCCGCGGAAGTAGGGCAGCACAGCGCCCCACGTGGTGTCGGTGTCCACGGCGAAGTAGATCGGTCGCGAGCTCGGCATGCCGCATGCCTGGGCCTGGGCCAGGGCGGCGCGGGCGTCCGCGGCGCCGGCGGCCTGCCCGGCGAGGGCCCGCCCGGCGGTGGTCTCCCACACCACCCCGGACCAGATGCCCGCGGCGGCCAGCGCGTCGGCCTCACGGCGGGTCAGGTTCTTGGTGGCGTCCGTGGACAGATAGCGCATCGCGAACTGGGCGCCGGCCGCCTTCAGAGCGGCCGGGGCGGGGTGCGTCCACGGGTAGTCGACGCCGAGGATCGTCACAGCGCCTCCATCGGGGCGGGCAGGGTCCAGCCGGTGGGCAGGGTGACGGTGCCGAGCACTGGCGCCTCGATGGGCGGCGGCAGCGTTTCCGGGGTGCAGCCGCACTCCGGGAGCAGCTTCGGGTCCGGCGCGCCGCAGGTCGCTGCGTGGACCTGCGCCGCGAGGTCGAGCGTCAGAGCGTGCCGCCCGCACGCGTACACGGCGGCGGTGCTGTCCTCGTCGATGCGGCGCTGCCACTGGACGAGGACGGCCTCGGGGCAGCCGTCGAGCGCACAGGGGTGCGACGATGGCGCGGCCTGGACTGTCAGGTCGTCAGGCATGGACCCACCTCACTGTCATGCCGGTTGGGGACGGCGCGGTGTTGAGGGCGCCGCCGGAGTTCTGGAAGGCTCGGATCTCGATGTAGTCGGTGCTGCCGTTGCAGAACACGGTGTCGGTGACCTGTACGGACCCGGTGTTCGTGGCGGCCGCGGCCGCGCCGCCGCCCTGGCCGAGGGCCGTGGCGACGCCGTTCTTGGCCACCAACAGGAACCGGTTGCCGCTGGCACTGGCCGCCGGCCCGTAGACGCCGTTGACCTCGTAGTAGCCCGGCACGGTGGGGGTGTATCTCGAGGTGTTGACGCTGGTGGAGTGCCCGTTGTAGGTGTCGACGGTCTCGCTGTCGAGCGTCAGCGAGGTGATCGTGTTGTTCGGGATGCTCTGCGCGACGGTTTGCGTGCCGATGAACAGCGGTGTGTTCGCCAGGAACGTGATGTCGTCGGTGACGTCGGCGCCGTAGACCGGCGCGGTGAGTCGGCTCCCGGCGGCGCGCACGGGCGGCGCGGGTACGGCGAGGACCATGCTGCCTCCTACAGGGCGAGGATCATCGGCTGGGCCAAGCGGATGTCGGCGCCGGCCAACTGGGCTTTGGCGATGCCGTTGACGGACCGGGTGACGGTCAGCAGCTGCGGCGACGTCGTGCTGACGTTGTCCCAGCTGACGACCAGGGTGGTGTTGGTGTTGCCCGAGACCCGGTTGGAGCGGAGCGCGGCCGACCCGGACGCGGTGATGGCGGTGTCGGTCGCGGTGACGTGCCAGTCGTACGGTTCGGCCGAGGCCGCCGGCCAGGCCTTGGCCCGCAGCGCGGTGCCGTAGGCCTGGAGGCGGACCTTGATCTGGCCGCCCGCGGTGTGGGTGATGGGCAGGGTGAGCGCGGCGAGCTGCGTTTCCACACCGGCGACCCGGCGGCGCAGACTGAGGATCACAGCCTGGGCGGTCGTGAGCTCGACCCGGGCCTGGTACTGGTCGTTGTCGCCGCTCCAGCGGGCCGCCAGGGCGACCAGCTGGCTGGCCCCGGCGGCGAGCGCGGACGTCGACACCGTGACGGTGGTGTCGGAGTCGGGGTGCGCCACCGCAATGGAAGACCAGCGGCTGACCGAGGTGCTGCCGACGGTGTGCGTCCCGGCGGTGCCGGTGACCCCGTAGTCGGACGCGGACCCGCCGGCGGTGGCCCAGGTCTGGCCGCTGGTCGCGCTGCCCCAGCCGGACGACACGGACCGGGTGAATGCGTCGGACAGCCAGGGCGCCACCGCGGTGACGGTGACGCGCTCGCCGCCCAGGACGACGTCGAACGGCAGGTCGGCCGGGTCGGTGGTCCAGGCCGGCCCGTTGGTGGTGGCGACGGTCAGGCCGGTGGCGGCGCTGCTGGCGGCCGAGGCCAGGGCGCTGCCGCCGGTGTCCAGGCGCCCGAGCGCGGTGTCGCTGAGGGTGGCGACGTCCCAGGGCCGGGCGGGCGAGCAGTTGAGCACCAGGTCCCAGGTGGCCCGGGTGAGGGTCTCGGTGTAGCCCTCGGCGAGCTGTCGGATCTGGTCCGGCGGCTGCCCGTCGGGCGGGTTGTCGAGGGTGAGGACGTCGCGCAGGCCGAGGGCGGTGGTGGCCTCGATCAGCTGCGGGGCCGCGGTGAGGCTGACCGGGATCCGCGGGTAGCGGGCCTCGTCGACCGTGCCGAGGTGCAGTGCCCATCCGGCCTGGTCGGCGCACTGGTCGTCGGAGTAGAGGTTGAGCGGGGTGGAGATGTCGTACCGGCCGACGCCGTCCGGCGGGTCGAGGACGGACAGCGCCCCCTCGTCCAGGACGGCCCGGGCGCTCGATGCCTGATCCCTCTTGATCGTGATGTCGTTGGCGATGTTCTGGTCGTCGTCCACCGGCCGGATCCCGGGGGGCACCTCTCCGGGCGTCTCGAAGTCCAGGGCGAGCGTGACGGGCTGGTTGTAGAACGTGGCGCGTGCCCGGTAGGCGAGGCTGAGGCTGTCTCTGCGCTCGCACAGCAGGCCGCCGTCGGCGGCAGCCGCGCTCTCCAGCAGGTTGAGGATGGTGTCGGTGGTCTGCGGTCCGAGCGGGGCCGTGTCGGTGCGCTCCCCGTAGGTGGTGAGCGGGATCTGGCTCTCCATGCACAGCCGGACGATCCGGTCCTGGGCGTACTCCCCGCTCCACGCGACAAGGGCCTGGGCGGTGTTGGCATAGGCGTCGGTGTCGTTGGCGAGGGCGAGGTGGCCGACCGCCGATTCGCCGAGGCCTCCTTGCTCGCCGATGGTGATGGCGGTGATCTGGCCGAAGGTGCGGGACACGAGCGTCCCGGACAGAACGAGGTTGGACAGATCTGGGAGGGCGAACCTGAAGATGGCCCAGTTGATGTCGGCGCCGGACTGGACGAGTTCCACGCCGAGGCTGAGCTGCCGGCCGTTGGCGCCGACCGGCACGGAGCCGGAGTTGAACAGCTCGGTGCCGGTGCTGTCGTAGGCGCGCAGGGTCACATCGCCGTCCGTCTCCAGCCAGACGGCCCAGGTGGGGGCCGTGCCGGTGCCGGTGAAGGTCAGCAGGCGACGCTCCGCGGCGATCCCGGCGGCCGGGGCGGCGAGGAACAGCCGCAGGGACAGTTCCCCGGTGCCGCTGTAGGCGGGGACGGTGCCGGTGAGGCGGCCGTCGCCGAGGGTCGGCAGCGGCAGCGAGGCGTTCCAGCCGGTGTAGCGGGCGGGGTTGATGGTGCCGGTGATCTCCATCGGCGGGGCGTCGGGGATCGCCGAGGCGACGGACGTCGCGCCTGTGCCGTCCTCGATCGGCCAGTACGCGACGATCCCGGCCCGGGCCGGGTTGGAAAGTTCACGGCGCATCGGCGACTGGAGCGGCGTCTTGGCCTGGCCGAGACGGCGCATCGGGCCGGCCGCAACCACGGTGGTCCATTGGTCGGAGCCGTCCGTCGTCCAGTTGGGCGGCCATTCGGCGATCTCGCCGGTGAACCGCGGGCGGCGGTCGGTGATCTCGGCGTCGCCCGCGAGGGTCCAGGTGCGGCCCGCCGAGTCGGCGAAGCTCGTGGTGCCGGGGACTTGGGCGGTGAAGTCCGGGGCGGCGACGATCGTGCCGCCGATGCCGGAGCGGACCTGGGCGGCGTGCACCCGGCCGGGCATGGGCGTCGCGGCCACGCCGGTGAGGTCACCGATCTCCAGCGGCGCCGTGCCGGCGAAGATCGACGTCACGCCCGCACCTACGACGGGGTCACCGAGCTGGACCCAGGGGCCGGCCATGGACGCGGCCGTGTAGAAGGTCGCCGTGTAGCCTGCGGCGCCGTTGTTCACGTCCAAGGTGGCCCGGACCGCCAGGCGGCCGGCGCCCGGGGCGGGCAGATGCGCGGAGGTGATCTGCTGCGCGCCGGCGCCAGTGCCGTCCGTCGACCAGGCGAAGAGCAGGGCGCCGCCGAAGATCAGGAGCCGCCAGCTGCGCTGGTTGCCCGAGAGGCTGTCGTACTTGCCGATCAGCTCCCAGCTGGCACCCGTGAACCAGACGTTGCCCTCGGTAGCGGTCACGTCGACCCGCACGTCCAGGTCGCCGGTGATGTCCAGCGAGGCATGGTCGGGGGTGCCGGCGCGGGACCCTGCCGTTCCGGACAAGCGCAGGAACGGCGGGCCCTCCTTGACCGACACCCGAAGCGGGGTGTTGCGGCCGATGCGCCCGTAGTAGGGGCCCAGCGGGTTGCGCGGCGAGTAGCGCCCTGACCGGTTGTCGAGGGTGAGGCTGCACTTGCCGGGGTCGACGCGGGCGCCCTCGCGGGAGCGGCCGCCGGTGATGACGATCGGGTCGCGGTTGTAGACGTCGTCGGTGATGTCGGTCCAGGTGGTGCCGTCGACGCTCATCTCGACGAGGGTGGTGAGCGGGTCGGTGGGGAAGGACACGGGGGCTCCCTACTGGCCGAAGGCGGTCTGGACGTCACCGCGGCCGTCGATCTTGACGATGCGCTGGAACAGGGCCTTGAGCTCCTGGTCGGCGCCGGTGACGTCCAGGACCACCCGGGTCGTGCAGACGCCGGTGTCGCTGCCGGTGCTGCGGACGGCCCCGGCGACGGAGCGGAGCATCCCGTCGAGGCGGTCGAGCGGCACAACGGCCTCGTCCTGGCCGCCCTCGCCGAGCAGCGCGAGCATGCCGCCGGACGTGGCGGGAACGACGCCGCCGGACGCAAGCATCGGGATCTGCGGGACCCGGAACGAGCCGCCTCCGACGGTGCCGATCCCCGGGATCGAGATGGACGGGATCCCGAAACTCAGGCCGTTCCACTTGCCGATGATCCAGTTGATCGCCGACCGGAAGGCGTGGGTGATCCCGTCCCACATCCCCGCCGCGGCCGCCGCGATCCGGCCCGGGAGGCCGGTCACGAACCCGACCACAGAGTTGAAGGCATCCCGGATCCACGTCGCGGCGGCGACCGCGCCGTTGGAGATCGCGGACCAGGCGGCCTGTACGCCGGGCCACAGGGTGCCCGTGATCCAGGTGAACACGCCCTTCAGGACGGACCAGACTGCCTCCCAGCAGGCGGTCACGATCTCGCGGAAGGTGTCCGAGCGCTGCCAGGCAACCATGAGGATGGCGACCAGGGCGACGATCCCGAGGACCACCCAGGTCAGCGGGTTGGCCAGCAGCGCGGAGTTGAGCGCCCACTGGACGGCGGTCCACACGGCGAGGGCGGCGGCCAGCGCGATGATCACCGGGGTCAGCGCCGACACCAGCCCCGGGTTGTCCTGGAGGAAGTCGGAGACCCATTTCAGAGCGGGTGCGAGCGCCTCGCCGAGCGTGGTGGACAGGGTCCGCATGATGGAGTCCAGCTGTTGGGCGGGGCTGGACTGCATGGACGCGGCGATCTTTGCGGCACCGCCAGCCGCGTCCTCCAGGCCCGCGTTGGCCGCGGCGCCGGTCGCTTCCAGCTGGAGCAGGGTGTTGCCCATGTCCTCGCCGGGGCCGCCGAACAACGCGGCCTGGATCGCGGTGCGCTTGGTCTGGTCCTGCACGCCCTTGAGCCCGGTGATGATCTCGTCGAACGCGACGGTGCCCTGGCCTTCGTTGACCAGCTTCTGGATCTTCGCGACGTCCAGGCCAATGGACTTGAGCGGGTCGGTGACCGTGGCGGTGTCCGCGAGGCGCAGGGACAGCTCCTTGAGCGCGTCGCCGACCTTGTCGAGCTCGAAGATGGGGTTCTGCGCTGCCTCGACCAGGACCCCGAAGGCGTCCTCGCCGGAGAAGCCGAGCTGGCTGAAGAACGTGCTGTACTCGTTGGTGAGCGCGGGCAGTTCCTCGCGCAGCGCCGGCGGGAGCTTCTGGGCGGCTGCGGTCAGGAGGTCGAAGGCCTGCTCGCCGTCCTTGGCCAGGCCGGACTTGATGAGGTTGCCGGCGGCCTGGGTGGCCTCGCCGACGTCGAACTCGAAGGTGTCGGCGAGGGCCAGTGCCTCCTTGGTCATCTGCTGGAGCTGGGCATCGCTGGTGGTGCCGAGGGCGCCGATGCTGGACTCGACCGCGCCGAGCGCCTCGCCGATCTGGTCGACCGACTCGCCCCAGCCGGCGGCATAGACGGCGGCGGAGTCATGGCCGACCCGGGCCGCCTCGTCCTCGGTGAGGCCGAGCTGGTTGGTCAGCTTGTTGGTAGTCGCCGTGATGTCCATCGCAGAGTCCAGGGCCATGGCGAAGGCCCCGCCGACGCCGAGGCCGGCGGCTGCGCCCGCGATGCCGTTCAGGGACTTCTCGACGCCGCTGGCGGCGCGGTCAGCGTCGGCGGTCAGCCCGTCGGCGTCCATGCCGACCGCGACCAGGAGCTCCTCCATGATCGACATCGGCGTCTCCTCTCCCGTGTTCGGTCAGGTCGGCGCCGCCCATGGCGCGGTTGGCCGCGCGGACCGCGGCGAGCATCTCGGTCCAGTCCTGGCGGACCTTGCCGGCCCACTGCGGGATGAAGTCCTGCGGCCGGGCTTTGCGGCCCTTGGAGCGGGCGGTGTTGGCGACGGTCGCGGTGAGGATGCCGTGCAGGGCGTCGCCGCGCTCCGGGCCGAGCGGACCGGTGATCCGCTCGTAGGCCATCCACTCGGTCAGCTCGGCCGAGCTGACCCGGGCGAGCAGCTCGGCCACCGGCATCGCCAGGTGGCCCGCCAGCCTCAGGTAGAAGAGCCGCTCTGGGCGGCCTCGGAGTTTCCCTCGGCCTGCTCCTTGGCATCCTTGCCGAGACCCGAGATCTTGCGCGCCCGGTCGAACAGCCGGTCGAGCACGGCGCCGTCCTTCCCGGCCAGGTCCCGGACCTCCTTCTCGTCGAACAGCCGCTGGAAGTCCTTGTCAACCAGGCACTTGACGAGCAGCTTGGCGCGCGCGTCGACGAGGTTGCGGCGCTGCATGGTGCCGTTGGGACCCAGCACCATCATCGACTGCTCCCAGCCGTCGCGGTCGGTGCCGGACAGGGAGAGGATCCGCACCTCGCCGCCCCACTCGGGCACCTCGACGTCCTCCCACGTGCGGTCGTTGGCGGCCTTGATCTGGTCCTTGCTCAGCAGCGCCATCGGGGCACCGCTCCTTTCTGCTGTACTCGGTCGGGCGGGTGGGGTGCTCAGGACAGGACGGGCTTGCCGGAGACCTTCCAGGTCAGGCTCGCGGTCAGCTTGTCGTCGTAGGGGGCATCCGGCTCCAGGCCGGTGAGGATCGCGTCGAACGTCCACGTGGTCGTCGCGTCGTCGGGGAAGACGATCTGCCAGGACCGGGGCTCGCTGTCCTCGAAGTCGTCGATGAGGGAGTCGTGCTCGGACGGGTCGTAGTTGACGTCCGCGCTGACCTCGCCGCCGTCCTTGAGGCCGCCGATGAACTCCATCCACCCGTTCGGTGAGCCGTGGGTGGTGACGTCGAGGGTCTCGCGGGACAGGCCCGGCGGGCTGATCGAGGTGACGTTGGCGACTGCGGTGTAGACCTCGGGGCCGCCGCCGTCGCCCCTCTTGAGCTGGGTACCGAATCCGTCGATTCCGGCCATGCCGGTGCCTCCTCAGGTGTGTGGGTGAAGGGTGCTCAGGCGCCGTCCTGCTCGGTGACGACGCGGTAGCGGTGGACCAGGTGCCGGATGTCGCCGGGCGGCTCCGGGTCGGTCAGCGTCTGGCCCATCTCGTAGCGGGTGGCGACGTGCCGCAGCCCGGTGACGGCGAGCGGCCGGTGGTCGAGCAGGGCCATGACGCGGGCGCCGATCGCCAGGCACTGGGCGTGGCCGCGGTACTGCGACCAGATGTGCAGGGTGAGTACGGTCTGCCGGCCGAGGGCGCCGTGCCGGTTGTCGGGGGTCTCGACCGACTCGCCGATCACGATGTACGGGTAGGCGGTGCCCTCGGGCACGTAGTCGAAGACCCCGGTGATCTGGTCCGTGAGGGCGGTGTCGCCGGTCAGCGCCTCGTAGACGGCCTGCTGGACAGGGCCCATCGGCGCGATGGCGGTCACAGGCCGAGCTCCCTTCGCAGTTCGTCGCTGAGCCGGTCCTTGATCCGGTTGCGCTCGGCCTCGATGGCGGGGCCGAGCGCCGGCCTGGCGGTGATGCTCTTGGTCCCGAACTCCTGGAACGCGGCATAGTAGGCGTCGCGGTCGAACCATCCGACCTCGGCGCGCAGGCCCTCGGCCTTGTACCGGATGTCCAGCTTGCGTTGGAGGGTGCCGGTGTCCTTGCGGACGTTCAGCAGGGTCTCGCGCCGCACGTCCTCGGCGGACTCGCGCACCGCTTTGCGCAGGGCGGTGACGATCTCCTCGGCGAGCTCGGAGAGGCGGGGCCGAAGCCGCTCCAGGCCTTCGATGCTGACGGTCAGTCCGGAGCGGGTCCCGCCGCCGGGCGGGCGCCGGCCGCGGGCCATCAGCGGTTCCGGCGCTCGGCCTGGCGGCGGGCGGCGAGCTCGGCGCCGATCCCGAGCAGCGCCCAGGCGATGGCCCGCTGCGGGTCGTCGTCCCCCTCCAGGGCGGCGGCGGCCTCCTGGCGGCAGGTCAGGGAGTCCGGGGGCAGCGGTGGCGGGCGGTCGCCGGGGCTAGTGCCGGCCATGTCAGCCGCCCAGCTCGAAGACGCCGACGGAGACGTTGGTGACGCCGTCGTAGGTGATGGCGGCCCGGCCGTTGGTGCCTGCGAACAGCCGCGGCAGGGGGATGAGGCTGGTCTTCCCGGCGGCGACGGTCACCGTGGCGTCGGCGACGGCGAGCCCGGACACGGTGCCGGGTGCAACGACGGTGACGGTGTGCGAACCGGAGTCGCCGTTCTTGACGGCCAGGAACCGGCCGGGGCCGACCGGGGCGCTGTCGCCGCCGCCGGCCGCGGCGGTCAGGTTGTCGGTCAGGGACGCGCCGCCCGCGACGGGGACGGTGTGCAGGGTGAGGGCAGCCATCAGGGCGGCGCTCCTTCCGGTTGGATCAGCTCGGTCTCCGCCTTGCGGTAGTCAGGGCGGGACGGCTCGACGACGGAGTGCACGCGCAGCCGCTGGCCGCCGCCGCGAAGTTCGTCGCCGCGGGCGACGTCGGCGGTGGGCAGCAGGTACACGGTGTGGGTGTGGCGGGAGCCGGTCTGTGCGGCCAGGGTCCTGTCGGACGCTGACGGCTGGTCGACCTTGGCGCGGACCTCGCCGGCCAGGGCGAGGGCGACGGCCTGGCCGCCGGCCCCGTCCGGGACTGCGGCCGGCCGCCAGACCTCCAGCACGCGGTTGAGCAGGTGCCCGATGCCGCTCACGTACGGGCCTTGTACTGGGTCAGGGTCCGCCGGTCGGCCTCGCTCAGCTCCATGTTGGCCTCGCCCGGTGTGGCCCAGGACCGCGCGTGGTCGCCGAGGGTTTCGGACGCCAGGCGGGCGGGGTTGTTCCAGGCGTCCCCGGCCAGCCGCAGCGCGATGCGCTGGAGGCCGGCCGGGACGGGGCTGTAGCCGGCGGTGTAGTCGACCTCGACGGCCTGGGGCTCGCACGGCCAGCGGCCGCACCGGCGGAACAGGATCCCCGCCTTGGACCAGGTGTAGTCCTCCTGGACGCCTTCGGTCAGGACGTCGCCGCTGTCCAGGAGCGTGACGCTGGCGATGGCGGTGACGGGCCAGCGCGGGAGGATCAGCTTGCCGGTGCCGGACCCGTCCAGGACCGCGACGTCGTCGGCCTGTTCCAGCGGCTGGCCGGTCTCGTCCTCGATGGCGCCGGCCGCCAGGTCGAGCAGGAGCTCAGCCTGCTCCTGCTCGTCGGCGGTGAACGCCTCGTCCAGCCGCAGCCACAGCCGGAGTTGGTCGGCGGTGGCGTAGGCCATGTCAGCCCCCGGTCTCGGCGGCCTGGACGGCCGCCAGGATGTCGGCCTTCTTCGTCACGCCGCCCAGGTCGTAGTCGTTCTCGGCGGCGTAGGCCTGGAGCTCCTCCACCGTCATCTTCTCCAGCGACCCGGCGCCCGGGTCGGACGCCGCCGACTTGGGCTCCGCCTTGGGCTTGGGCTTGGGCGCGCCAATGATCCGCGCGTAGCCGCCGTCGACCAGCTCGGCCGCCCGCGCCCGGGCGACGTCGCCGGGGACGTCGTACGTCCTGCCCTGCTCCAGGACGCCCTCGGGCGACGCGGACAGGGTCAGCATGGTGATCTGCACCGGTCGGCCTCCTTACGGCTTGACGCGGGGCTTGCCGCGCACGATGGTCGCGGCGTACACGGCGCCGGTGGACGGGGAGCCGGAGACCGTGGTGATCACGCGCAGGTAGCGCTTGATGCCCAGGTACCCGATCTTGTAGACCTGCGAGGCGGTGCCGCCGCTGGAGACGGTCGGCTCGGTGCCGGACAGGTAGGCGTCGGCCACCGCGGTGTAGCCGGAGCCGGAGCTGTCCGACTCCTGGACCTCGAAGGCGTGGCTGCCGTCGGTCCACGCGCCTGCGTGGATCTCGACCATGACTGCGTCGTAGTTGGCCAGGTCGACGCCGGTGCCGTTGGCGCTGGCGGTGCGGGCCGCCGCGGGTGCCAGCGTCACGGCCGGGTCGAGGTGGCTGACGAGGTCGGTCCTCATCCTGTGCTCTCCTTGCTCGGGGCGGGTCGGGGGCGGGCGGTCAGGTGGTCTTCAGCCGGACGAAGGCCTCGGGCTTGACCGGCATGCCGTCGGTCTCCAGGCGGCCGATGAAGCCGATCCGGTTGGCCTCGGCGTACAGCTCGACCAGGCGCTGCACCTCCAGGGCCAGCGAGTCGGCGATCCAGTAGTAGGAGAAGTCGCCGAGCATCCCGACGTACTGGCCGGTGGTGAAGGTGTTCGGGACGAACTCGTTGACGTTGTACGGCAGGTCGAGGATGGTGTCCGGCCGGTCCGCGGACAGGCCGGCCTGCCAGATGTAGTTGCCGACCCCGGCGCCGCCGCTGTCGTCGCGCAGCTTGCGGATCAGCTTGATCGCGTCGCGGTGGAACAGCCACTGCGCCTTCTTGTAGTACGCGGCCTTGAGGGCGTACTTGGCGTCGATCAGGCCGTCGCCGGTGAACCCGGTTGCGGAGCCGGTCGCCACGTCGCGCGACGTCGGGATGCCGTCCGCCGAGGCGGTGAAGACGCCGAGCGGCTTCTTGTTGCCGTCGCCGGTCATGTACGCCTTCTCGGCGGTGACGCCGAACTTGTAGGCCATGCGCTCGCGGACGATCTGCTCGGGCGACAGGGTCGCACGGCGCAGCAGCGTGCGGGAGATCAGGACCCGCTTGGCCATCGGGTTCGGGCGCAGCTCGCGCTTGCCGAAGCGCAGGGCGTCGTCCTGGCTGCCGGTGCCGATCTCGGTGGTCCACTCGGCGTCGGCGAGGTCGGTGTCCAGCGTGGGCACGCCGAGGGACTCGGCGGTGGTGAGCTGCTGGACGGTCGCCAGGCGCCGGATGTCCACGGCGTCGTCGACGTTCTGGAGCAGCTGGGCGACGAACTCCTGCGGGGCAACCAGGAACCCGCCCTCGGGGTCGGACGCCATGTTGAGCGCGCGGGCCTGCTCGGGTGTCAGGGCGGCTCGGCCGCCCAGGAGGTAGGAGCGGAACGCCTGCTGCTGGTCGGTGTCGGTTCCGCGGCTGCCTGCGGTGCGCTCGGTCTCGGCGGCGCGCTCGGCCTCGGTGCGGTCGTCCTCGCGCAGGCGCTGGGCTCGGGCGATGGTGGAGTCGACCTGGTCGCGCTCGCCCAGGAGGCGGTCGAAGGTCTGCTCCTCGTCGGCGCTCATCGCGCGGCCGGCCGCCTCGGCGTCGTCCATGATGGCGCGTGCCTGGGCGCCGAGCTCGGTGCGGCGCTCCTGGAGGTCCCTGATGCTGGGCATGGTGCCCCTTCCGTGTGGTGGTGGTGCGGGATGCGGGGGTCAGAGGCGCAGGCGCGCGCGGCGCATGGCGTCGTCGGTGGGCTGGGTGCGGCCGTCGTCCTGGGTGCCGTCCTCGGTGGCGGCCGCGTCCATGAGCGCGGTGAGCGCGTCGACGGCGGCCTGGACGAGTCCCTTGTTCTTCGCCGACAGGACCTTGCCGGCGCGGACGTCGCCGAGCGCCCGGGCCAGGGCCCGGCCCTCGGCGTCCATGACCGCGTCCGGGTCCATCGGCAGCGGGACGACGCTGGTCTCGAACAGCTCCCAGCGCGCGGGCACGCCGTCGCGGCCGATGTCGTGCGCGTCGAAGCCGACGGACACGGCGTTGAGGAACCCGGCGCGGACCTTGCGCTCGACCCTCACCGCGAAGTCGTCGTCCGGGTCGAACACCAGATCGCCCAGCAGGCGGTCGCCGTCCGGGCGGGCGTTGTCCACCCGGCCGATCGGCAGGCCGTCGCGGCCCCAGTAGGAGTGGCCGTAGCCCAGGACCGGGTTGGCCTGGTAGCGGGCGAGGTCGAGGGTGTTCATCCGCAGGTCCAGGCCGTCGGCTTTGCGGCCCTCGGTGGCCAGGACGAACGGGACCGGCCCGTCGGGCTTGGCGTCGGCGGCGCGCAGCGCGTAGCCGCGCAGGTACACGCGCGTCATCGGGTCCTCCCGGGATGTCGGGTCTGCCGGTCCCGCAGGGGGCCGGGCGGTGGGCGGGCAGGCAGGGGAACCAGTTGGTGGCCGCGGCCGATGCAGGTGTCGCACCAGCCGGCCGCGTCGACGATCCGAAAGCCGCAGCAGCGGCAGCCGGCCCGGCCGTCGCGGGCCGGCGGTCGGCCGGTCATTCGGGCAGCACCTGGCAGTCGCAGCCGGGGTGCAACGGCGGGTGGAAGGTGTCGCGGTGGACGTCGAGCTTCGGGCGGTCCTCGCCCTCGCCGTCGCCGGTGACCTTCCCGCCGGCCGCGATGAAGGGCTTGTCGATCGCGATGGTCCTGCCGTCCATGCGGTCGCAGAACGGGCAGTCGGAGCTCCCGGAGGTGATCCATTGGAGCCGTTTGACCCCTGCGTCCTTCCAGGCCTCGCGGGCGGCCGCGTTGGGGAGCTGGGCGGTCTGCCACTTGGACAGCTGCTCGGGCCGCTCGGCCGCCCACTTGGCGAGGCGCTCGGCGACCGCGGCGGCCGGGTCGTCGGGCGCGCCGTCGACGGCGGCCCGCAGCTGGCCGATCGAGGACGCCACCCGGTAGGCGGTGTGCGCCTTGGTGTAGGAGGCGACCCAGGTGGACAGGTCGATGTCGCCGTCGTGCGCGACGTCCTCGGCGGCGTCGGTCGCGATGTCGGCGGCCAGCAGCGAGAAGATCGGCAGCCAGGAGGAGATCGTCTCGGAGCTGACGGTGTTCTCGTAGAAGGTCGTGACGGCGGCGAGGAACGCGGACACCGAGCGGGAGCGGTCAGTGCCGTCGGTGGCCGGAAGGTGCTTGGCCGCCAGGGCAGTGACCTTCTTCGCCTCCAGCTCGACCAGGGCAGCGTCGGCCGCCTCGATCTTCGGTGCGAACGCCGCGGCGATCTTGCGGCGGGCGGCCGCCGAGCGGCGGGCCCGGGCCCGGGCCGCGGTACGCGAAGGCTCCGCGGCTGGGGTCTGGGGCTGGTCGGCGGGCACCATGTTGAGCGGCACCAGGTAGGCGTCGCCGCCCTCGACCGGGTTCTGATTCTCCTTCTCCCGGACGTCGTTGGCGGACAACCATCCCCACTGCCGGCCTACGGCGTAGGCCTGGTAGCGGGCCAGGGTGTCGCCTCGGAGCAGGGCGTCGACCAGGTGCTCGGCAAAGTAGCGCTGCCGCTCCGAGGTGGTCAGGAGCTGGGTGTAGATCGCCTGCTCCCAGCGTTCCAGCCACGTCCTCAGTGCGCTGGCCACGTAGTCGAGCTGCTGCTGCTCGATGTTGGAGAAGGTCGCCCGCTCCAGGTCGTTGATCTTGTGGGACGGCAGGCGCAGCCATCGGGCCATCTCGGTGACCTGGAGCTTTCGGGTCTCGAGGAACTGGGCGCTGTCGTTGGGCATGCCGACGGCCTGCCAGGTGACGCCCTCCTCCAGGATCGCGACCCGGTGGGCATTGTTGATCGACTTGTGGATGTTCTCCCAGTCGGCAGCCATCCGGGAGCGGGCCTCGGGTGACAGGACGCCCGGGTGGCTGAGTGCGCCGCCCGGGGCGGAGCCGTTGGAGAACACCTTGGAGCCGTGCGTCTCGGTGGCCAGGCCCAGCCCGATCGAGTTGGCGGCGAACTCCACGATGGGGTAGCCGCGGACCCCGTCGAAGCCGAGGCCGGCCACGTGCAGCACCTCGTCCTGGAGGAGGGTGGCCTTGATGCCGTTGACGTCGTCGCGGTACTGGAAGACGCGCTCGAAGCGGCCGGGGCCGGTCCAGCGGGCGCAGATCCGCAGCCGGTCCGGCCGCAGCGGCCACACCTCCTCGATCACCCCGGTGCGGGGGTTGGTGACGATCTGGGCGACGCCGTTGCCCCAGGTGATGGCGTGGCCCTGGAGGGTCTCGCGCAGTTGCTGGCTGGTCATCATCGGGTTGGCCTTGTAGCGCAGAACCTCGTACAGCGGGTGGCTGCGGGCGCGCTGCTTGCCGCGGGGATCCAGGCGCTCGTACAGCTGGAGCGGCAGTGAGCCGACGTCCTCGGCGATGACCCGTACGCCCGCGAAGAACGGCGAGTAGTACATGGCGGTCTCGTAGGAGACGCGCACCCCGGCGGCGCTGGAGGCGCCTCCGGCGAACCAGTCCTCCACCCAGCGCTCGGGGGTGGCCAGGCCGGAGGAGGGGCCGGCGGCCGCGCGGGCGGCGGAGCGGATCAGCCCCATCGTCAGCTCCCCTTCCGGCTGGTGGAGGCGGCGCGTTCGGCGAGGACGCCGCCGGTGATCCCGGCAACCAGGCACAGGGCGCCGGCGGTGGCGATGCCCAGCCAGGGGGCGAACAGCGCCAGCCCGGTGCCGAGCAGCACGATGCCGAGCAGGGCGAGCACGTCCCAGCGGTCCACGGGTTCCTCCTTGGGGGGTCAGCCCGACAGGCCTCGGGACTCGTACACGGACACCGGCGGTAGGCCGCGCATCCGGCCATCGATCGCGAACAGCAGCGCGGGCATGCCGTCGATCCTCTTGCCGGTCTTGTCCCGGGCGGGCTTGACCGGGCGGATCCGGTCCGGGTCGTCGGCCGGGCTCTTGCACTCCAGGTTGTCCGCCATCCAGCGGGCCACCGGGTTGCCGTAGTGGGCGAGCTCGCCCGCCTTGAGCGTGCGCATCAGCTCGCCCATCGGCGGCGTCATCCGCAGGTAGGTGGTGTTCGACTCCACCAGGGTGAGCCGGGTCCGCTTCTCGATCTCCTGGCGGACCGGCTCTCCGCACCACTTGTCGTAGGTGACGTCGACGATCGAGTAGCGCCGGTGGTCGGCGTCGACGTCGGCGTAGATCCGGTCGTAGTCGATGGTGTCGCCGTCGGTCAGGGTGACCCAGCCGTCGCGGGCCCACTGCCCGAAGGCGCCGCCGGTCGCGTCGTCCAGCGGTTGGACGACGGACTCGGGCGCCCAGATCCGCCACACCACCGACCCGTCGGTGAACAGCAGGGCCCACGCGGTCAGGTCGAGCTTGGAGGAGAGGTCGAGTCCAGCCCAGCATCGCGCCCCCTCGAGTTCCTGGCCGATCCAGTCGGGCGATGGCGCGATCGAGCGGGCGTTGGCGTCCCAGAGGTCCATCGTGATCCAGCGGCTGGTGTGCGAGACACGCTGGTTGAGCCGGAACTGCCGGAAGCCCTGCTCGGCCAGCGCGGACTCGCGGGCCTCGGCCGCTTCCTCACGCAGCGACTGCACGCTCAGGAAGCTGCCGAGGGCGGGGTTCGGCCAGTACCAGTTGGCCTCGTCCCAGGGGTCGATGGACACCGGCAGGTCCGGCCGGCCGGGGAACAGCCGGTGCAGCCGGTCGAGTTCGTCCTGGGTCCGCGGCGCCTTGCGCACGAACACGAAGTGGTGCGGCGCCGAGGCCGGCCGCTCCATGACCCGGTCGGCCTCGTCGATGAACGCGGCGCCGAAGCTGACGCCGTCCTTGGTCTCGGTCGTGATGGCCAGCATCAGCGGCTGGCACCGGGCGCCGGTCGCCGTCCGCATCGCCTCCCACAGCGACCCGTCCGGCTGGCTGAGCACCTCGTCCAGGACGAAGCCGTGCGGGTTGTGGCCGAGCTCGTTCACCGCGTCGGCGGGGATGACCTCGTAGTGCGAGCCGGTCCGCTCGTCGACCAGGCGCCGGGCGTTCTTGATGTGCTGAAGGCGGGCGTTCAGCAGCGGCGACTTGCGGACCATCTTGACCGCGGGCTCGAACACCTTCGAGGCCTGGCGGGTGTTGGCGGCCGCGCCGTAGACCTCGGCGCTCTCCTCGCCGTCGCCGACCAGGAGGTAGAGCAGGATGCCCGACAGCAGGGCGCTCTTGCCGTTCTTGCGGGCCATGACGATCGTGGCCCGGGAGTACCGGCGGACGTAGCGGCCCCACTGCTCGGACCACACGACCTCGCCGAACAGCGGCCGCAGGATCTCGTGTTCCTGCCATGCGGCAGGCTCGAACCGCGTGTTCGCGGGGGCGCCGGCCGGGTGGACCAGCAGCTCCGAGAAGAACTTGACCACCCGGTCGGCGCGCGGCTCGCAGTAGTGCGCGCCGGACCGGGCGCACGTCTTGCCGTCGAGGGTGTAGCCGCACGGGCCGCCCTTGCGCGAGGCGGGCCGCCAGCGCTTGTGGTGGTCGATCTTCTGCGGGCGGCGGCGGGCGCCCGGGCGCCGCGGCGGCCGGGTGGTGGTGCCGCCGGACCGGGCGGCCGGGCGGGCGGAGGTGCGCGCGGCCATCGCTCCTCCCCTGCTCAGGACAGGAGCCGCTCGGCCCCCATCCCGCCGTCCTCAGCCCCTAGCTTCAACTGGGACCGGTCGCTCGGGGTCAGGCCGAACCGGGCGCCGTACCGCTGGACCTGGGAATCGGCGGCGTCCAGCGCCAGCAGCCACGGGTTCTTCGCGAGCCGCGTGCCGCTGAGCTCGCCGTTTTTGTTGAACACGTCGAGCTCGACCACCGCCCCCTCGGCCTCGACGTGGCCGGCGGCGTCGCGGCGGCGGACCACCGCGTCGCACCAGTTCGCGAAAGCCTCCGCGTCCCAGCCGGTGAGGACCCGCTTGGCGATCAGGTCGGGGGCGTAGTGGTCCCAGACCTCCAGGGCGGCCGAGCCGAGCCACTCGGGCGGCTGGACGTCCAGCTCGGACGGCTGCGGCTCGGCGGTGTTGATCCGGTCCTTGCGGTCGCCGTGCAGCACGCGCAGCGCGGTGGGCTTGGGGGCCGGTCCTCGCTGACCCATGGTCACCTCCTCCCCGGAAATGTCACGCAAAGTCATGATCATTTCGAGTTACGGAAAACCTCAAAACCTGTCGGCGAGAGAGCGGACTCCCCCCCGCGTTCGAAGGGGCCCCGACCCAGAAATTCGGACCGGCCTACCTCGAAACTTTCAGTAATCAGGTCCGGATTGGGCAGCCCAGCCGCCTGGCTGGTTGCGGGCGGTCTCCGAGCTGTGGCATGGCTTGCACAGGCCGCGGCCGCGCGCCGGGTCGTCCGGGTCCAGGCCCTCCTCGACCAGCTGCCGCCGGGACAGCGGGTAGTGGTCGGCCTCGGTGGCACGCGCGCGGTGGCACAGCACACACCAGCGGTCGCGGGTCAGGACCCCGGGGCGGAACCGCTCGCGGTGCGCAGCGCCGTAGCCCTGCGCGGTGGACGACGGGCGCGGGCGTCCCCGGGGCTGCTGCTCGGCGCAGCGTGGGCACTTGCCCGTCCCTGTGCCGGGGACCGGCCGACCTGCACATCCCGGAGTCGTGCACGGCCGTGTCGGCCTACTCGGCATGGTCGGTCCCGACGTTCATGGTCGTCAGGCCGAGCCCGGCCAGGGCAGCACGCTCGTGGAGCAGGCCGGCGGCGGCCTGGAGCAGGTCGGCGGTTGCCTCGTAGACGCTTGCACCGCTGGCGTGGTCGAGGGTCCCGATGCAGTGCTCGGGGTCGGTACCGATGCGCAGGTGGACCGGGGTGCCGGTCACTGGCTGCGGGGCGGCCAGGCCCAGGTGCCGGGCCCGGTGCCCTCGGTGCGGCTGGTGACCCAGGCGCCGTCGGGTCCGTCGAGTGCCACCTGGAGGCTGACGGTGTCGGGCCAGACCCGGACGATCGTGGCCGGGAAGACCTGGCCGGCCTCGACATGGTTGCCCAGGGTCTCTACGCCGACGGCTTCCCGGGCGGCCCGGGCGGCCCGCCGCCTGGTGATGAGGTCGGCATCGCTCTCGCTAAGGACGTAGTGGACGATGCGGCCGATGGTGGGCTGCACGGGAGCCTCCGGGGGCGGTGCGGGCATGACGAGGGCCCCGCGGCTGCTGCTCGGCCGCGGGGCCCTCGGACTGCTGTGGTGTCACCCGGTTTTGGACACACGGGTGGTGGCACGATCGTGGCATGGCGCTGACCTGGGCGTCAAGCGGCATCGCGGCGCCGGACGGCGCGGGCCTCGATCAGCGGGAGGACGTCGTCAGTCCGGTACCAGGGATACCGGACGGTGCCGCCGGGCGCAGCGGTGAGTCGGCCGCGGCGGACCCAGTCCCGGACGGTGGCAGCGGGTACGCCGAGGGCGGTGATCTGCTGGGTGGTCAGGTAGCCGGGTGGCGGGGTGCGGGTGCGGGCGCCGGTCATGGCTGTGCGGGGCGGCAGAGCTGGGTGATGCGGCTGGGGTCGAGCCGGGCGTGGGTGGCGATGAGGTCGCGCTGGACGCCGCCGGCGCGCAGCCGGCGGACCAGAGCGTCGCGCTCGCGCTCGGCGTCGCGGCCGGCCGCGGCGCGTTGGACGGCTCGGTCGAGGTGGGTGAGCGCGCTCACCCCGAGGGGGGCGCCGTCGTCGTCGAGCGGGTGCCAGGGCGCGAGGTCGGCATCGGCGCGGGCGGTGTGGTGATCGGCGTCGGCGGGGTCGAGCTGGTGGAGGACGGTCCAGCCGAGGGTGATCGAGGTCGGCCCGGGTGCCGGGGTGAGTGGGTTCACCAGCTGGCGGCGGCCGTCGAGGAGGACGCTCACCGGGCCGCGGGCGTAGGCGGTGTGGGAGCGGCGGTGGGGGCTGGGGCTGTCGCTGAGCTGCACGGTCACGTGGTCGTGGCCGTCGGTGTGGTGGACGGCCCAGATGGTGGCGGTGCCGTGGACGTCCCAGGGGCCGGCGATGCCGTGGAGCTGGGCGGAGTGGACGGCGCCGATGGTCAGGCGGGTCATGGTGGTGGGTCTCCGTGTCGGGTGAGTGCGCTCACCGGGCGGTGGTGAGCGCACTCACAGGGGTGAGTCAGGCGGCGGCCGCGTCGGGCCCGGCCTCGATGGTCCGGCGCAGCGTGGCCCACTGCTTCTTGTCCCAGGGGGTGTTGCAGCGGGTGCAGCGCAGGGTGGTGCCGCCGGCGGGGATCTGGAGGCGGCCGCCGCACGGCCGGTTGCTGGTGTTGTCGCGGGTGCGGGGGCAGCGGCCGATGGTGGTCGGTGGCTCGGCGGGGTGGACGATCCGGTCGGCGTCGCGGTGGAGCTGGCGGATCTCGCCGGCGAACTCGGCCAGGTGCTCAGGGCGGTAGGCCGGGGAGCTGGCCCAGCGGAGGGCGCCGCGGAGCCAGGCTGCCGACGTGGCGGCGCCGGAGTGGTCGGCCGGGTCGGCGCCCATCGCCGCTCGCCAGGAGTCCTCCCACGCGGCGAGGACGGTGGCGATGCCGCCGGTGGACACCAGGCTCAGGGCGGCCACGTTGAGCGGGGCGGGGGGTTCGACGCCGCCGCCGGTGACGTACGGTCCGGCGGTGTGGGTGAGCTCCAGGTGCTGGCCGAGCTGGGCGTGGAGGTCGGGCAGCTCGGCCAGGTGGCCGTCGATGACGTCCTGGCAGCGGCGGCAGGCCGTGGACTCGGCCTCGGCGGGAAGTAGCTCCCGGGAGCAGAGGCAGCAGCTGGGCGAGTCGGACTCGGGCATGGGGCTCTCCTGTGCGGGTGGCGCGGTGTCAGCTGGTGGTGCCGTTAAGGGCGGCGTCCAAGCGGTCGGCATACTCGGTGGCGGCGCCGTACGGGGCGCACCAGGTGCGCATGTCGGCGGCCAGGGCCCGGGCGCGGGCAACCGCCGCTTCGGCGGCGGCCGCGGCCCGCGCTTCCGCCTCCTCGGCTTTCCGGGCCTCGAGCAGGAGGCCGACCTGGTGGCGGTGGGCCTGCCGCCAGTCCGCGGCGCGAGCCTCGGCCTGGTCGGCCCGGGCCTCGGCGCGGAGGGCGTCCGTGACGGCGGCCTTGTGGGCGGCGGCGTTGGACCGGGCGACGGCGGTGAGGGTGTCGACCCTGTCGGCGAAGGCGTCGCGGTCGCGGTACAGCTGGTCGAGCTGGTCGTCCGTGATGGTGGAGGCGTCCGTCCGGCGGGTCACGTCATGTCCCGGATGGCGTCGGTGGGCTCGATCTCGGCGGGGCGCAGCTGGCGGCTGCGGATGGTCAGGCCGACGGCGTGCGCCCGATCGCGGGCGCCGAGCTTGATGTAGATGCGGCTGAGGTGGGTCTTGACGGTGAAGTAGCTGAGGCCGAGGTGAGCGGCGGTCTCAGCGGTGGTCTGCCCGTTGGCGGCGCAGCGCAGGATCTGGACCTCGCGGGCGGTGAGCGGGGTGCCAGGGCGGGCGGTGATGAGGGGGCTGGTCATGACGGGTCCTGGGGGTCGGGGTGGGCGGGGTAGTGGTCCAGGCGCCGGGGCTCAGGCGGCAGCGAGAAGACGTCCGGCAAGCCAGCGGGCTGCCGGCACGGGTACGGCGTTGCCGATCTGGCGGTTCTGCTCGGTGCCGGTCCCGTGCAACTCGTAGGAGTCGGGGAAGCCCTGGCAGCGGGCCTTCTCGCGGACGGTGAGCATCCGCACCTCGCAGTCGTCCGCGTCACGGCCGGCCGGGCGGACGAGCATGTGGTGGTTGCCTTCGGCGGTGAGTGCGCCGATCGGTTCGTCGAGGTTCTGCACGGTGCAGTTGTTCCGCAGGATCACGATGAACGGGTCGCCACCGAACCGGGTCAGCCCGAGTTCGACCTTGCGGCGCGTCTCGGGCGCGTACGGCGTGAACGACTTCCGGTCGGGCCGGCCGTCACCGAAACGCTGGCCGGGCACGTCCCGCTGGATCGCGTCGCCGATGCCGGCGGTTATGGGGGTGACCGTGGCGTGGCCGCAGCGCCGGTTCGGGCACACGTACCGGTACTGCTGCCGGTAGGCGCCGATGCGGCGGCCCTTGGCCCACTGCTGCACGCCGGTGACGGGGCCGCAGGTCGGGCAGTTGCTGGCGGGCCGGATCCGCAGGTCCGGTGCCGGGCTGCCCTTGCGGGTGAAGGCGCCGAGGATACGGTGCCGGTGTTGCGGAACGCCGAGGTGCGCAGCATTGACCGAGGCGAGCTGGATGTCGTAGCCGAGGACCTGGAAGGCACGCAGCCAGACGGGGAAGAGGACCCAGCGGGTGGCGAACTCTGGGACGTTCTCCCAGCAGATCGCCTCGTACTGGTGGACTTCGGTGGCGCGGATGAGGTCCCAGGCGGTGGCCCTGGTGCGGTTCCATTCGGCGGCCGGGACCGCGGTGCCGGCTTGGTCGAGGATGGACTGCTGGGTCTTCGGGGTGGTCTTGCCGCTGGCGGGGGCGACTTCGGTGCAGATCGGTGAGCCGACGAGGTATCGGGAGCGGGGCAGGGTGCGCATGTCGAGGTTGTTGATGTCGGCTTGTCTGGCTCGGCAGTTGGGGAAGTTGGCTGCGAGGGTGGCGACGGCGGGGGCTGCATGGTTCACGGCGACCTGTGGGGTGTAGCCGGCGTCGGTGAATCCTTGGACGTCTCCTCCGCCGCCGGCGAAGAGGTGGGTGACGGTGCGGTCGGTCACGGGTCTTCTCCTCAGTGCGGGGCCGGGACGGCCGGGGTGGTCTTCTGGCGGATGTCCCATCCGCCCTCGATGGCGGTGACGGTGGCGCCGCCCTCCAGGGGCGAGCACGGCCACGGGGTCCAGGTCCCGAGCGCGTACGAGCAGTCGTGGCACCAGGTCCCGGACCAGGGGTTCTCTCCGGCGGCGGGGCTGTGGGCGGCGACCAGGGCGCCGAGCGCGGGCTTCATCAGGTGGGCTCCTTCGCGGTGGTGGTGGGTCAGACGGTGGGGTCGGTGAGGCCGCAGGCGGCGAGCAGGGCGTCCACTTCGTCGTCGGTGAGCTCGACGGCGGGGCGGGCGAGGGCGTCGAGGCTGGTGGTGATGTCGGCGGCGAGCTCGCGCCACCGGGCGGCCTGCTCGGGGCGGCGGCGCTGGACGCGGTCGGCGCCGGTGAGGAGCAGGTCGACCAGCTCGGCAGCGTGCCCGGGGGTGTCGAGGACGATGAGGATGCGGAGCACGGCGGCCTCCTGGGTGTCCGTCGGGGTGGTCGGGTGGTGGTTGGTCTGCTGGGTGGTGAGCTGCCAGCCGTCGTGGTGGAGGTGGTCGAGGACCGCTCCGGCGGCGCCGGCCGGGCCGGGGCCGAGCTCGGCCTGGAGAGCTGCGGCGAGGGCGTGAGGGGTGCGCCAGGGCGGCGGGTCGGTGCGGCGGGCGGCGATCTCCCAGCCCTGGTGGTGCAGGTGGGTCAGGACCCTGCTGGCGGCCGCGGCGGCGTGCTCGCCGAGTTCGTGCCAGATCGCACCGGAGAGCGCGGCCCGGGCGGCGGCGGGAGTCATGAGACGTCCCGCTGGAGCCGGTTCCAGTCGTCGAGCCGGACCCCGTGGGAGATCGGGCGCGGCCGGCCGTGGTGCCGGGTGCAAACCCGGCCGACGTCGCCCTGGCACCCCTCGTACCGGCAGGCGATCGCGCGCTCCGGCCCTGCCATCTGCCACGGGGATTGATCGTTTTCGCCCCGCGCGCCCGCGCGGACCTGTGGCTGAGGTACAGGATCAGCCGTGTCCATGTCCTTGTGGGTCCCCCTACCGGAGGTAGGGGCTGTAGATGTACCCCCCGCTGTGGACGGGTTCCGGAACCTGTCCGTGGACGGGTTCCGTACCCGTCCGTGGACGGGTTCCGAATCCTCGGAACCTGTCTGTGGACGGGTTCCGGAACCCCCGACGTGGACGGGTTCCGGAACCCCGCTGTGGACGGGTTCCGTAGCCCGTCCGTGGACGGGTTCCGACGCCGACCGCGCTTCGATGTCCCGGGCCTTTTTGGCCGCGTACGCCCGTTTCTGGCGGGTGTCCTCCAGGAGGGGGAGGAACAGCTCCCACTCGGGCCGCGCGACGGGCATGAGCAGCCGGTAGACCGTTGTGTCGTTGGGGCGTCGTGCGACGGAGACCATCCGAACGCGCTCCAGCACGGTCAGGCAGTTGGAGACGACCTCCTCGGAGTAGCCGCTCAACCCCGCGAGCCTCTGCACCCCGGGATGGCAACGGGTTCCGTCCGCGTTCCCGTAGGTGGCCAGCCACGCCCCGACAACACCGACACGCGACAGCCGCTTACCGAAGCGCAGCACCTCGTTCCGCAGGGCGCGGGTCCACACCGTGCGGACTGACTCGACAGGCTTCTGGTCGTTCAAAGGGGGTGCTCTCCGTGAGGTGGTTGGTGCCCGTGGCGGGCCGGGGTGGTCGCGGCTCGCCACGGGCGGCTCAGGGGTGCCGTCAGGGCTGCGGGTGGGCGGCGCGGTCGGCCCCGGCCGGGGCGGTGAGCTCGCGGCCGCAGGAGCAGCGGATCGAGCCGTCCGGCTGGGCGTCGAGGTAGCGCCAGCGGTGGAACGGGCACGGCTTGACCAGGCGGCCGCCGGGCGGGTGCTGGACGATCGCGGCCCGGCCGTTGTACGGGCCGCCCATGGCCCGGACGGGGTGGAGGTCGCCGCAGGCAAGGCACCGGCCGACAGTGCCGGGCGGGATCGCCCGGGTGAGCCGGTCGGACCGGGACCCGGGGCAGTGCACGGGCGGGGTCAGGCCGAGCGGGGTGAACGCCAGCGTCCGGCCGGCCGGGCCGACGGGCTCCTGGCCGGAACCGACCGCCCGCCCGTCGCACGTCGCGCACACCACATCGCCGGCGGGGAGCGACTCGCGCGACAGGAACCGGTCGTCGAAGACGCTGCTGCCGCACCAGAGGCTGTAGACCGTGCGGCCGGTGCCGTACCGGACGCCGGAGCGCACCCGGTGCCAGCGGGACATCCGCTCGGTGCGGACGAACCGCGGGCCGGTGGCGAGCGGCTCGTCCTCGGCGCCGTACATCCCGAACGAGCTGGTGTGGGGAAACAGAGCGACCGTCAAGACGTCCTCCTGGTGCTGGTGGAGCTGGTGGTGTTCTCCGGGCCGCGCCCGGTGGCGACCCGGGCGAGCCGGTAGGTCTGCGGGGTGGAGCGGCGCTTGCCGGAGGCGACGGCCCGGGCGTCGACCAGGGCGCTCGCGGCCTGCGAGGTGGGGAGCCGCTGGGGGGTGTAGCCGGGGCCCGGCTCGGGCTCGGCCCGGCCGGCCTGGGCGGCCGGGGTATGGCCGGGGCAGCGCCAGCCGGTGAGGTAGAAGCGGGCTGCCTCGCCACAGTGCTGCCCGGTGGCGGGCAGCCACTGGCGGCAGCTGCTCACCGCGGCCGCCGCAGCGGGCGGGGCGCAGCGAGCACCTGGTCCACGTCGGCGTCCAGGGAGGCCCCGGCGGAGTCCAGCGCCGCCAGGAGCTCCAGGACGAATGTGGTGACCGCGGGGTGGCCGGTGGCCAGGCCCGACGCGAGGTGCTGCACCACGGTGCGGCGCAGCGGCTGCGGGTCGGGCGTGGACATCGGTCCTCCGGGTCAGAAGGGCGGGTTGAGGGAGTAGGCCGGCTCGCCGGGCGGGCGCCAGCGCCAGAGGCGGCGGGCGAGCCACAGCGGCGGGTGCCAGGTGGCGAGCACCAGGTCCGGGTCCCAGCAGTCGCAGCGGGCGTAATCGGTGCCCGCGTACTCGCCGGTCTCGTCGCCGTAGTCGCTGAACCAGGTGCCGGCTCCCCCGCACCAGGTGCAGTACGGCAGCGGGGTGTCGGCGAGCTGCAGGCGCGGCAGCGGGTACGGCTCGTAGCGGACCCGCAGGCGGGTGCGTGGCAGCGGCAGGAGGAACCAGCCGTGGCCGTCCGGTCGCTGGAGCTCGAGGGCCGGGATCGGGTCGGTGACCCGGACCAGGCGCAGCGGCCATCGGGGCCCCGGTCGCGGGGCGGGGCCGAGGTGCTGAGGGAAGGTCACCGGGGTTCCCCTTTCGTGGTGGTGCGGGCGGCGGCCAGGCGGGTGGTGCGCAGTCGGCGCGCGCGGCGGTAGCGGCGGCGGACGGAGCGCAGGGCGCCGCGGAAGACGTCCGCGAATGCCCAGACCGCGAGGCCGGTCCAGCAGGTGAGGATGAGCAGGGTGCCGATCAGGCCGCGGGACATCAGTCCTCCCACTGGGGGTCGTAGGTGGTGCGGATCTCCAGGGCGTGGACCATGAACGCGGTGTCCCGCTCGGCGCCCTCGACGTCCACGGCGTACATCCGCAGTACGGCGTCGTCGTCGGGCTGCTCCGGGTACCAGCGGAAGCCGGCGGGCAGGCCCACGGTCATGCGGTAGTGGTCCTCGCAGCGGGCCCGGGCGACCTCGGCGGCGGCGAACAGCCCGAGGCCGATCGACGCGACCTCGGCCCGCCACGGCGCGGCGCCAGCCGCGGCCGCCAGCTCCGCGATCCGGCCGCGCAGGCGATCGTTGTCGGCGAGCAACGCGGCGCAGCGGGACCGGGCGTTCCGGGCGACTCGGTCCAGCGCGACCATCCGGGCCCGCTCTGCTTCGCGCTCGGCCTGGAGCTGCGGCACCAGCAGCTGGTAGGACTCCAGCGTGCGGCGCTCGGCGCCGGACAGGCCCTCGGTCGCGTCGGCGGTCACTCGGCACCGTCCTCGGGCCGGGGTGCAGTGATCAGGGTGAACAGCTCGACGGGGATGCCGCCGACCTCGGCGCGGGCGACGTAGTGCCGGGCGCCGGTGGCCCAGGTCTCGCAGGTGACCTCGGTGCCGAGCTCAGCAGCCCAGGCGGTGAGGGTGTCCAGGTCCCGGTGCGTGCTGATCCTGATCTCGGGCTCCCCCGGGGCCCAGGGGGTGCAGGCGATCTCGACCGACCGCGGGGCGGGGTCGAGGCGGACGACCAACGTGGGGAGCAGTGTGAGGGCCCGCAGGTAGCTGCCCTGCTGGAGCTGGGAGTCGGTGGTCACGCGGTCACCAGCTCTCGGGCCGGGACGGGGGTGCCGAGGGGCGCGCTGGCGTGCAGGCAGACCGAGTAGTCGCCGATCACGACGGTGGCGCGCCACACGGTCCGCGGGCCGGACGGCGTGTCGTGGTCACTGACCAGGACGATGTACCGGCCGGGCAGCGTGCTGCACCAGGCCTGGAGCACGCGGTACGCAGCGTCGTCCTCGGACCGGACCTGGCCGTCGATGATGCCGGCGCCGTGGCCGATCCAGCGGGCGCTCAGCCCGTGGTCGGCGCCGATGGCGACCGCGCGGCGGATCAGCTCCGCGGCGAGGCGGGCACCCTCGGCCGGCTCGGCGGGCTGGGGGGCCACCGTGGTGGCGGGGATCATGGCGGGGATAGGCTGCATGTGCGGCCTGCCTCCTTCGTAGGGGTGATCGGTGGGCCGGGCGCCGTCCCTGGAGTCCAAGCCGGGGGCGGCCGACCCATGTCTGGGGTCGATCAGGCGGAGCGCTGGCGGCCGATGGCGGCCGGGTCGATCTCGCCGGCGGCGGAGAGCTCGCGGATGTGCGCAGCGGTGAAGCGCGTCTGGCCGGCGATGAAGGTGCATCGCACGGTCCGGGCCGCGACGCGGCCGGCGAGCCAGCGCTTGGACACTCCGAGCAGCTCGCAGACCTGCTCGATGGAGTAGTGGCGCAGCTCTGCGGCCTCGTCCGTGTCGGCCGCCGCGGTGGCGGGGGCCTTGCGGGGCCTGGTCTTGGTGGCCGTCGTCACGACGATTCCTCCCTGTTGATTGCTGCGACCGGCACGTCGAGCGCGGCGGCGACCGTCCGCAGCGTCGTCTCGCTGGCACCCGCCAGCCCCCGCTCGATGCGGGAGAGGTGCGACGGGTCCCGCGAGATGCGCGCAGCAAGCCCGCGGATGCTCAGTTTCCTGGCCTCTCTAAAGGCCCGGATTGCCGTGCCGTTCGGTGTCACGTGATGAAACGTAGCGCAGCGCGATGCACGTGGCAACAGTCATGCCCAGTTTCATGACATCAACTCTTGTCGCACGTTCGTTCGACCGGCGTCCGGGATGCCCGCTGTGCTCGGTTTGATGCAACAGCGATGTGCCGAAACGCACCCTTAAGGGCAGGTCAAGGGGCCGGATCTGTGCTGTTCCGTTGCATGTGCGTGCGGCATGATGGCCCCCATGGAGACAGACTGGGCGCGGCTGGGCAGCGAGCTCCGGGCCGCCCGCGTCGCGAGCGGCCGCACGCAGGGCGAGCTCGGGGCCAGCATCGGCGTAGTCCGCAACTCGATCGCCACCGTGGAGAGCGGCGGGTCGCGGCGCATCACCTCGACCATCCGCAGCTACGCCCGCGAGGTCGGGTGGCTGGACGGATCGATCGAGCAGGTTCTGGCCGGCGGAGACCCGGTCCTGGCCGCCGACCCCGCGCCCCGGGAAACGGGGCCGCCACCGGGCCAGCCCGAGCCGACGGAGCTCGAACTCGCCATCGCTCGACAGCTCGTGGCCCGGCTGTCGCCACGAGTCCTCCAGGAGCTGGCCGACGGCCATGTGATCGATACCGACGTCCTGGACCTGCGTGAGGATGGATCGGTGGCGGTGATGGCGCTTGTCATCGAACGCGGGGAGGAGCCGCCTGCCCCGGCCCAGGTGCGCGACGACCTCCAGGCCTGGAGCCAGGTGCAGCGGGACATGCGCCGGGCCGTGACCGACCGGCACAGGATGTCGGTCGAACATTCAACCGATCAGCCTTCACAGAAGTAGGGCACTCCGCTACGGTTAGTGCACCTGCGAGGGAGGGTGGCACCGGTCTCGGCCAGGTAAGGGGGACCGCGTGGAGCACCCGCGGATCCGCGTCAAGCGTGCCCCGGCGCTGCCGCGCCAGGGCGCGATCGTCTACTTCGACGGGACGGAGCTCCAGAGCACCCACACACTGATCGTCTGGGTGTTGGAGTCCAGGCTGAAGGCCGAAGACGTTCCCGCGCTGGAGCGCGCGCTCCAGGGCGACACCGACCAGCTCGTCAGCGAACTTGTTGGCGCGGGGGTCTGAGGATGGCTCACGCGGAGAAGCGCGGGAAGGTCTGGCGCGTCAAGTACAAGGTCCACGGCAAGTGGGAGTCAGCCAGCAAGGACGACTTCGGGAACCGGTTCGCCACGGAGCGACTGGCGGAACAGTACGGCCAGGCGCTGGAGGCCGACGCCCGCCGCGGCAAACGGTTCGTCAACCCCACCGACGGCAAGATCACGATGGCGGAGTACGCCGAAGCGTGGCTGGAGTCGATCGATGTCGGAGCCCTGAGCGACGGGACCTACCGATCGCGCATCCGCTCGCAGATCCTCCCCGAGTGGGGGACGACCGATCTCCGGGACATCACGGTGCTCGGGTACCGGGCCTGGAAGAAGCGGCTCAGCGCGGCGCACAAGCCGAACTACGTCTCGGCCATCGAGGGCCTGTTCCGTCTGATGCTCGAGGACGCGGTGGCCCAGAAGCTGATCGACACGAATCCGGTGCCGTCCGGCAAGGCGGCCAAGCGCGGCAGGTACCAGCCCCCGCCCGGGGCCGGCCAGGACAGCTACATCTTCCCCACCCCTTTCCAGGCGCTCTGCGTGGCCGAGAACGCACGGACGGCCCGCGATTTCATGGGCTACGTCATGGTCCTCACCATGGCCTACTCGGGGATGCGCATTGGTGAGATCTCGGGCCTGCTCAAGGACCGGCTGTGGCTGTCGGACGACCCGTACGGCAGCGCCATTCGGGTCGACTACCAGGGGCAGTGGATCAAAGGGAAGGGCTGGCAGCTGATCCCGCCCAAGTACGCCTCGTACAGGACCTTGATCCTTCCGCCGTTCCTGGCCGAGCTGCTGCGCGAGCTGCGGGACAGCACGGACTCGCAGTACGTGTTCACGTCGGTCACCGGCAGGAACCTGCGGGTCGACGATCAGTTCTACGGCGAGTTCTGGCACCCCGTTGTGGACGGCCGACCGGCCGAGCCTCAGCGGAAGGGCACCCGGGGGCGGCCGGCCCTGAGACCGGTGGAGGGCGTACGAGGGATGGTGCCGCACGGCACGCGGCACGGGCACAAGGTGTGGCTGGACGAGGACGGCCACAGCAGGGTCGCCGTGGAGACCCGCATGGGGCACAAGTCCGCGACGGTCGAGGCTCTCTACTCCCATGTGACCCCCGAGATGGAGCGCCGGGTGGCTCAGAGCCTCCAGGCCCGGTGGGAGCGATCGCTGGGGGTCGCCCGGACCACGTGGGCCGTGTGGGAGCCAGCTTGGGAGATGATCTCCCAGGAATCTCCCATCGCCCGCATCCCGGTGCCGAGCGCGGCGTCTCAGTCAGCCTCGGCGGTAGCGGGCTGAACGTGCCGTGACCTGGCATCTCTCCATACTGACGGCTAGTCTGGAGACAGTTCTCCCAGGCCGTCGCCGCCGAGTTCCACCACAGATCGACGCCATCTTCTGGGAGACCAAGAAGGCCTGATCACGGCAGCCACTGCCCCGGCGGAGCCCCGGCCCGCCGGGGCAGTGGCGTACCCGGCCATACCCTGCGGACCGGCGCCGCGTCCAGGGCCGGAAGGTCCCCGCGCGGGCCGCCGTAGGGGCAGAAAGTCCTTCCCGGCCCGGCCCCGCGTCCGAGTACGCTCGCCATATGATCCGCACCGCCGTCACCGCCGACGTCCCCGTCATCCACGCCCTGATCCGCGAGCTGGCCGAGTACGAGAAGGCCCCGCAGGAGGCCAGGGCCACCGAGGAGCAGCTGCAGGACGCGCTGTTCGGTGCGCACCCGGCACTGTTCGGCCTGATCGCCGAGGACGACGCGACCGGGGAGCCGGTCGGTTTCGCGCTGTGGTTCCGCAACTTCTCCACCTGGCGCGGGACCCACGGGGTGTACCTGGAGGACCTGTACGTCCGTCCGGGCAACCGCGGCGGCGGCCACGGCAAGGCGCTGCTGACCGAGCTGGCCCGGATCTGCGTCGAGCGCGGCTACTCCCGGATGGAGTGGTCGGTGCTGGACTGGAACGCGCCGTCGATCGGTTTCTACAAGTCGCTGGGCGCCGTCCCGATGGACGGCTGGACCGTCTACCGGCTCACCGACGAGCCGCTCGCGGCGCTCGGATCGACCCCGCGCTGAGCCCGTGGCGGCCGTCGGGTTCGCTCGTTCCCGTGACGGTGGCCGAAGATCACGACATCTGTCCCCCGATCGCGGTAACGTCACGGGCGGATGCACGGCGTTCCGGCCCTTCCCAGTGGGTATGACCGGAACGTACCGCACCACCGCTGCGCACAGTTGGGGCGAAGCAGTTGAGCCATGCAAGAGGAAGTGCCGCGGCCGTTCGGCCGCAAGCACCGCGCGTCACCCAGGAGGTGAGGGTGTCCCAGATCGACGGCGAGCCCGGAGTGAAGGACTTCGTGGAGGTCCGGCTGCCCGCTGCGGGGGCCTACCTCTCGGTGCTGCGAACGGCGACAGCCGGTCTCGCGGCCCGGTTGGACTTCACCCTGGACGAGATCGAGGATCTCCGGATCGCGGTGGACGAAGCCTGCGCCATCCTGCTCCAGCAGGCTGTCCCGGGTTCCGTCCTGAGCTGCGAGTTCCGGCTGGTCGGCGACTCCCTGCGGGTCACGGTCAGCGCACCGACCACGGACGGGCGGGCCCCCGAGCGGGACACCTTCGCCTGGACGGTGCTCTCCGCGCTGGCGGGCGAGGTGGAGTCCTCGGTCGAGGCGGACAACACGGTCAGCATCAGCCTGCACAAGAAGCGCGGCGGGTCGTCCACCCCGGCGTAGCCCGTCGTGCCGCAGTATCCGCCGTACGCACGGTGTCGTATTCACCGCGCGTACGGCGCCCCGTATCGCAGTGCTCTGCGGTACAACCAGTGAGAAGTGCTCCCGGAACGGAACGGGTGATCGCCGTGAGTGATCTGGACCGCACAGCTGCCGCCGCCGGCGCGGCCGCCGCCGACCTGACCGTCCGTGCCGAGTCCGCGGTCCTCGACCGCGGTACGGCCGGCCCTGCCGTACCGCCGCAGGCGAGCGCCGCCCGCACCGCCGCCCAACCCGACGCGCACCCGAAGGACTCCCACCGGATGACCCAGCCGACCGATCCGACGCCCGAGCGGCCCGAGGCGGTGCCCGCGGGCCAGAGCGACGCGGACGGGCTCAGGGCCGCCGCGGAGGCCGTCCGCGGCGCCGTGCCCGCCCAGGGGCACCGCTCGGGCGCGCCGGACCGGGAGGCCGCACGGGCCCTGTTCGTGCGGCTGGCCGCGCTGCCGGAGGGGTCCACCGAGCGGGTGGAGATCCGCAACCAGCTGGTGCGGATGCACATCCCGCTGGTCGAGCACCTCGCCCGGCGGTTCCGCAACCGGGGCGAGCCGCTGGACGACCTGACCCAGGTCGCCACCATCGGTCTGATCAAGTCGGTGGACCGGTTCGACCACGAGCGCGGGGTGGAGTTCTCCACCTACGCCACGCCCACCATCGTCGGTGAGATCAAGCGGCACTTCCGGGACAAGGGCTGGGCCGTCCGCGTCCCGCGCCGCCTCCAGGAGCTGCGGCTCTCACTCACCACGGCGACCAGCGAGCTCTCCCAGCGGCACGGCCGCTCCCCCACGGTGCACGAGCTGGCGGAGCACCTGGGGATCTCCGAGGAGGACGTGCTGGAGGGCCTGGAGTCCGCCAACGCGTACTCCACCCTGTCGCTGGACGTGCCGGACAGCGACGACGAGTCGCCGGCCGTCGCGGACACCCTGGGCGCCACCGACGAGGCGTTGGAGGGCGTGGAGTACCGGGAGTCGCTCAAGCCGCTGCTGGCCCAGCTGCCGCCGCGCGAGCAGAAGATCCTGGTGCTCCGGTTCTTCCGGAACATGACCCAGTCGCAGATCGCCGCCGAGGTGGGCATCTCGCAGATGCACGTCTCCAGACTGCTCGCCCGCACCCTCGCGCAGCTGCGGGAGAAGCTGCTCGTCGAGGAGTGAGACCGGGCGCGGACACGCCGACGGCCGGAGGGAAGAACCCTCCGGCCGTCGGCGTGTCGGGGCCCGGGGGCGGGCCTCAGTCCTGCGGGCGGTACAGCAGTGCGGTCACCTTGGGGTTGAGCAGCGCCACGATGCCGGTCAGGCCCAGCACGGCGACGGCCACCGCGGCGCCGGCCATCGCACCGCCGGACTGCCCCATGTAGTAGGCGACCGGCAGGCAGATCGAGTTGGTGAGCACCGCCGGGCTGCGGCCCCAGCGGCGGCCGAGCAGCAGCGCCCGGCCGGCCAGCAGCGGGAGCAGGCCCATCAGCAGCAGCACCACGCCGCCGGCCTCACTGCGCCCGAGCGCCGCCGGGTCGCCGGCCAGTCCGGCGACGAGGTCGTAGACGCCCCATCCGGCCAGGGCGACGCCCTCCAGGACGGTGATACCGGCGCCGAGCAGCAGCGGGGCGGGCCGGGCGGGCACGGGGGCGGGAGCGGGGGATTCTGCGGTCACTCCAGCAGGGTAACCGCCGTCCCTCCGGTACCGACCCGTAGGCTGGCGCAATGCGCGCTCTCCTGGTCGTGAACCCCAAGGCGACCACCACCAGCACCAGGACCCGGGACGTGCTCACCCATGCGCTGCGCAGCGATCTGAAGCTGGACGTCGCACACACCGAGTACCGGGGCCATGCGCGCGACCTGGCCCGGGACGCGGCCGCCGAGGGCGCGGTGGACCTGGTGGTGGCGCTGGGGGGCGACGGCACGGTCAACGAGGTGGTCAACGGGCTGCTGGCGCAGGGCCCTTCGGAGCGGGTGCCGCGGCTGGCGGTGGTGCCGGGGGGCAGCACCAACGTGTTCGCCCGGGCGCTCGGGCTGCCCAACGACCCGGTGGAGGCGACCGGCGCGCTGCTGGACGCGCTGGCCCACGGGCGGGAGCGGGCGATCGGGCTCGGCAAGGCGATGACCGAGGGGCTGCCGGACCGCTGGTTCACCTTCACCGCGGGCCTCGGCTTCGACGCGGGCGTGGTCGGCAGGGTGGAGCAGCAGCGCCGGGCCGGGCGCAAGTCCACCCACGCGCTGTACGTGAACCAGGCGCTCCGGCACTACGTCACTGAGCGTGAACATCGCCGTTCGGGCCCCGTCACCCTGGAAATGCATGGGCAGGAGCCGGTTCCGAGCCTGGTCCTGGCCATAGTCTCCAACACCTCGCCATGGACCTACCTGGGCAGCCGCCCGGTGCTCCCCTCCCCCTCCGCCTCCTTCGACACCGACCTCGACGTCTTCGGCATCACTCGAATGACGGCGTTCGGCACGGCTCGAACGGTCCGTCAGATTCTGCGCTCGCACGCCCCTGCGGACGGGGCCGCCAAGGCCTCCGGGCCGAGCGGCAAGCACGTCGTCTCCTATCACGACGTCCGGCACTTCACCTTGGTTTCACAGGAACCGGCCCCGTTTCAGGTCGACGGGGACCATCTTGGAGACAGGAGTCGCGTCAGTTTCACAGGCGTTCGGCGGGCACTGCGTGTGATTGTGTGACCAGAAGGGGGTCCCGCCCTTCTTCTCGAACGCGCTAGCCCCCTTCACTCCATAGAAGTACGGGCTGTGAGCTAGGCGACACCGAAGAATCAAAAATTCCTCCCCGAAGGGGGTTGTATCCGAGCCCGAGGTTTGCGAACCTCTACATGGCGATCGGGACACGTCGCAGCGACAGCGAGAACCAGCCCTCACGGGCGTGGCCGTGGCGAATCCCTTGATAGCCGGAACCCCACCCCAGCACAGACCACCCGGGCCCGATGGGCCTTTGGTCCCTTTTGCTGTTGCGGGATTCGTGAAAGCGTTCACATTCACAAGCCATCGAGTGTGTCGGCCGGGCCACAGCCCGGCGACCGGAGGAGTTGGACGACCATGGACTGGCGCCACCGCGCTGTCTGCCGCGAAGAGGACCCGGAGCTGTTCTTCCCGATCGGGAACACCGGTCCTGCTCTGCTGCAGATCGAGGAAGCCAAGGCCGTGTGCCGCCGCTGTCCCGTCATGGAGCAGTGCCTGCAGTGGGCGCTGGAGACCGGCCAGGACGCCGGCGTCTGGGGCGGCATGAGCGAGGACGAGCGTCGCGCGATGAAGCGTCGTGCCGCCCGCAACCGCGCCCGCACCGCCTGACACATCGTCAAGCAGCAACCCGATCAACCCATGATCAAGGGCTCCGCCGCATCGGACGGCCGAGCCTTCCGCTCAACGGACCGCGTCTCGGCGAGGTCCCACGACGCGAGCGGCCCAGGCACTTGATACTGCTCACTGAGAGCAATATCGTGGAGCCCAGGCGCTCACCGTGTGCAACACACGGGGCGGGCGTCGCGCCACCCAGAGCCCCCGTTCCGGCCGACTCCCCCCGACGGCCGGAGCGGGTCGAGAGGCCCTGTCGACCCACCCCCCCGGTCGACAGGGCCTCGTTTCGCTCTCCACCGCCTGCCGCGGGGCCCGAGCGGCCCCACCGCTACGGGACCGGGATCTCCAGGACCACCTTGGTGCCGCCGCCCGGCGCCGCGACCATGTCGAAGGTGCCGCCGAGTTCGCCGGTCACCAGGGTGCGGACGATCTGCAGCCCGAGGTTGCCGCCCTGCTGGGGGTCGAACCCCTCCGGTACGCCCTTGCCGTCGTCCTGCACCGTGATCAGCAGGTACTCGTCCGGCTTGGCCCCGCCGTTCCAGCTGTCCGACCAGCCCATCCCGGTCGCGGGGGCGCGCCCGCGCAACGCGCTGACCTCAAGATTTCCCGAGGCGGACGGGCCGAAGGCATGCTCCAGGGCGTTCTGCAGCACCTCGGTGAGGATCATCGCCAGCGGGGTGGAGATCTCCGCCGAGAGGATGCCGAAGCTGCCGGTGCGCCGGGCCACCACTCGGCCGTCCTGGGACAGCTCCACGCACATCGCCAGCACCCGGTCGGCGATCTCGTCGAAGGCGACCTGCTCGTCCAGCGCCTGGGAGAGCGTCTCGTGCACGATCGCGATCGAGCCGACCCGCCGGACCGCCTCGTCCAGCGCGGCACGGCCGGCGTCCGAGTCCATCCGCCGGGACTGCAGCCGCAGCAGCGCCGCGACCGTCTGCAGGTTGTTCTTCACCCGGTGGTGGATCTCCCGGATGGTGGCGTCCTTGGTCATCAGCTCCCGGTCACGGCGGCGCAGTTCGGTGACGTCCCGGCAGAGCACCAGCGAGCCGGTGAGCTGGCCCTTGGGCTTGAGCGGGATGGTCCGCAGCGTCACCACGCCGCCCTGCGCCTCCACCTCGGTCTGCCGGGGGGCCCAGCCGCTGGCCATCTTGACCAGCGCCTCGTGCACCGCGCCGCGCGAGGGCGGCACCAACTCGGCGGTGGTACGGCCCAGGTGGCTGCCGACCAGGTCGGTGGAGAGCCCGATCCGGTGGTAGGCGGAGAGCGCGTTGGGGCTGGCGTAGGTGACCACGCCGTCCACGTCCAGCCGGATCAGGCCGTCGCCGACCCGCGGCGCCGCGTCCATGTCGACCTGCTCCCCCGGGTACGGGAAGGTGCCGGCCGCGATCATCTGGGCCAGGTCGGAGGCGCTCTGCAGGTACGTGAGCTCCAGCCGGCTGGGGGTGCGGACGGTCAGCAGGTTGGTGTTGCGGGCGATCACGCCCAGCACCCGCCCCTCCCGGCGGACCGGGATGGACTCCACCCGGACCGGCACCTCCTCGCGCCACTCCGGGTCGCCCTCGCGGACGATCCGGCCTTCGTCGAAGGCGGCGTCGAGCAGCGGCCGGCGGCCACGCGGGACGAGGTGGCCGACCATGTCGTCGTGGTACGAGGTGGGGCCGGTGTTGGGCCGCATCTGGGCCACCGAGACGTAGCGGATGCCGTCCCAGGTGGGGATCCACAGGACCAGGTCCGCGAAGGAGAGGTCGGAGAGCAGCTGCCACTCCGAGACCAGCAGGTGGAGCCACTCCACGTCGGCACCGGTGAGGGTGGTGTGGCGGCGGACGAGTTCGTTCAGCGAGGGCACAGCCCGAGCCTAGTCACCCGGCCCGGGCGGCGGCCTGCCGGAGTAGCCCGCCGCGTTGTCCAGACCAATTCCGGCCCTGCCCTGGACAACCCAGATTGGTCTAGTCCACAATGAAGACGCACCAAGGAGAAGCCCCCCGCGCACACTGCCCTGACCGCGCGAGGCGACTCCTCGGTCGGGCGCCGCCGGAGTGGGAGTCCCGCACAACTCCCGCCTCTCCAGGCGCCCGACGACAGCTCCGGGCTGCGGTGCCGCACAGGTTGAGGGTCCTGTGTCGGCGCCGTGGCCCGTAGTGCTTTCCGCCTCCGGCGCGGCGCTCAGAGCGGGCAGGCGGCCAGCCACGAAAGGGGCGCGGGGAACTGCGCGAAACCGGGAGAGTGCGGCGCCGCACCTACCCGCGCGCAGTTCCGCCCCCAGCCTCCGGCCGGGGTCAGTGGGTTTCGGTGACCTTGGCGAGGGCGCGGGGGGCGTCCGGGTCCTGGCCGCGGGCGATGGTGACCTCGTAGGCGAGCAGTTGCAGCGGGAGGATCTCCAGGATCGGCTGGACCTCCTCGGGCACCCCGGCCGGCAGGACGAAGCCCGCCGACGCGGCGTCCACCTGCTCCCGCTGACCGACCACCACCAGGTCCGCACCGCGCCCCCGCAACCGGTCCAGCACCGGCTGCAGCGCCTCGCCGCCCTTGCCGTCCGGCACGATCGCGATCACCGGCGAGACGTTGTCGACCATGGCCAGCGGCCCGTGCAGCAGGTCCGCGCCGGAGAACGGGCTGGCCGGGATGTAGGTGGTCTCCATCAGCTTCAGCGCCGCCTCCCGGGCGGTCGGGTAGCCGTACCCGCGCGAGGTGATCACCAGCCGCTGGGCGAAGCGGTACCGCTCGGCCAGCGCCTTCACCTCGGCCTGCCGGGCGAGCACCCCGGCGGCCAGCCTCGGCAGCGCCCCGGCCGCCGCGCCGTCGCCCCCGCGCAGCCCCTCGACCAGCAGGTAGAGGGCGAGCAGTTCGGCGGTGTAGGTCTTGGTGGCCGGAAGGGCCTTCTCCGGTCCGGCGAGGACGTCGATGTGGAACTCGGAGACCTCGGCCAGCGGCGAGGCCGCGTTGTTGGTGACCGCCAGGGTGATCGCGCCGGCCTCGCGGGCGGCCTTGGTGGAGGCGACCAGGTCGGGCGAGCCGCCGGACTGGCTGACGGTGATCACCAGCACGTCGGTCAGGTCGGGCCGGGCCCCGTACGCGGTGGTGGTGGACATCGAGGTGAGGCCGGCCGGCTTGGCGAGCAGGACCTCGATCAGGTACTTCGCGTACAGCGCCGCGTTGTCGGAGGTGCCGCGCCCGGTGAGCAGGAAGAAGCGGGGGGCGCGGGCGGCGATCTCGGCGGCGATCCGGCGGATCTTCGGGGCGCCCTCGTCGAGGATGCGCCGCAGGACGGCCGGCTGCTCGGCCATCTCGGCCGCCATGATCCTGCCGGGTGCCGGGGAGAGGGCGTGAGGGTCGGACATCTGGTGTGCCTCCGATGAGATGGGTCGACCCCGACCGGACGGCTGCCCGGCGGGGACCTCTACGGCGGCGAGTCCGCACACTCGCTGCGGGCGCCGGTCGGGCCGGCGTCCACGGTGATCCTACGGGGGCGGCACCCGCCGGGCACGGGTGCCGCCGCGGTCTCAGGACGGGTTGTTGATCAGCTGGTCGATCTGCGCGTCGGCGGCCTTGGAGGCGTCTTCCACCGACTTCCCCTTGAGGATGTCGTTCAACATGTTGACCAGCACGTTCTGCTTCTCGACCGCGCCCCAGCCGGGCGCCATCGGGATGAACCAGGCATCCGGTACCGCGTTCGCGGCGGCGGCGGTCGCGGGCTTGGAGCGCAGCGGGGCCAGCTGGTTGAGGTTGTTCGGCAGGGTGTCCTTGTCGACCAGCATCTGCTGGGACTTGGCGGAGGTGAACATCCGGATCCAGTCCGCGGCGAGCGCGGGCGCCTGGGACTTGGCGGTGACGGCGAGGTCGGAGCCGCCGATGAAGGAGGGCAGCGGCTTGCCGTTCGGGCCGGGCATGCCGGCCAGCTTGACGGTGTCCTTCAGCTTGGGGTCGCCGGTGATCGCTGCGGTGGCGACCGAGACCTCCCAGCCGTTGCCGTACAGCATCGCGGCCTTCCCGCGGCCCAGCACGTTGGCCTGGTTGAGCTCGTTGACCTTCCAGTCGCCGTGGTTGTACTTCTTCACCAGGTCGACGAAGTGCTGGATGCCCTGCTGGGACTTGGGGTCGCTGAGCGTGCCGTGCCAGGTGCCGGCGCTGTCGAAGCGGGCGATGGCGCCGCCGTAGGCCGTGACGTAGGACATCGCCGCGTACCAGTAGGGGCCGGGGAGGTAGAGCGCGGAGAATCCCGCGGTGCCCTTGTTCTTGGCCTGGATCTTGTCGAGCGCCGCGAACAGTTCGTCCTCGGTCCTGGGGACCTCCGCGCTGCCGGTCGCGTCCTGGAACAGCTGCGAGTTGAAGATGCCCACCCGGGCGCCCGCGTAGTACGGGACGCAGTAGAGCTTGTCCTGGTAGGTGCAGGTGTCGGTGAGGGCCTTGATCCAGCTGTCCGAGTTCTCGAAGGTGGTCCGGTCCACCGGGTTGAGCGCGCCGGTGAGGATGTACTTCATGGTCTCGGTGTTGCCCAGTTCGACCACGTCCGGGGCGTTCCCGGCCTTGATCGCGGCGTCCAGGTTGGCGATCTTGTCGGTCCAGGTCTGGTAGCTCAGCCGGAGCTCGACCTTCGGGTACTTGGCCGCGAACTCGTCGTTGACCTGCTGGACCAGCTCCGGCCAGGTGGTCTGGGCCTCGTTCATCAGCCAGACGGTGACGCTGCCGGTGAGGTTCTTCGGATCCGTGGCCGCCGAGGCCGCCGCCCCGCCCGGTCCGGCCGAGGAGCAGCCGGCGACGGTGGACAGCAGTGCGGCGGCGCTCAGGGCGGCCAGGATCTGACGCTTCACGCAATTCCTCCGGGGACGGACGGGGGTCTGCGCAGTGGTACAGACCAGATTTCTCGGATCCTGGCCTAGACCACTTGTGGCGTCAACGCGCCGACGGGGCCCAAGTGACTTCCGTTGCAGACCCGTTGTCCAGTCTGAGCGGTGCGCGTCAAGAAATCCGTTTAGGGGCCGGTTGAGGACCCTTTAATGCCGGCTTAAGGAACCACCCGCCGGACCGGGGCCCGGCGGACCGCCGATCGGCGGTCCGGCGGCCACCGTCGGCCCGGTCGGTCAATTTGCCCCGTTCCAGGGGCTTTTGCGTGCCATGTTGGTCCGGACCAACCCCCGTTGGCCACCGACAGTGCACGGTCGCATCAAGCGTTGGTAACGGCTTGCCCCGACGCCTGGGGAACCCTTGACGCCCTTCATTGGTCCATGCCAATCTCCAGGCGTTGGTCTAAACCAATGGTCTACTCCACCGCACGGATTGCACCGCCGCCCGCGGCAGTTCGTATCCGCGCCATCCGGTGACATCCCCCCACAGGCACAACGACGCTCAGGGCGCAGGCCCGGCAGCCCGGTGCCATTCCTTGCTCATCCCTATGGAGGATGGTTTGAACCGCAAGATCGCAGCCGTGGCCGCCATTGCCACCGTGCTCGTCGCTTCCGCTTGCTCCTCGTCCGGTTCCAGCAGTGACGCCAAGCAGGCCACGCTCAGCAAGGACGGCAAGGGCAAGACCGTCACCGTCTGGCTGATGGACGACGCGCAGAAGGGCTGGCCGGCGGTTGTCGACGCGGCCAAGAAGCAGTTCGAGGACGAGACCGGCGCCACCCTGAAGATCGAGTGGCAGACCTGGACCAACTACACCACCAAGCTCGACACCGCGCTGCTGTCCGGCAACGCGCCCGACGCCCTGGAGCTCGGCAACACCCAGGCCGCCAAGTACATCGAGGCCGGCTCCTTCGTCGACCTGACCGGCGTCAAGGGCCAGTTCGACAACTCGGACAAGTGGCTGGACTCGCTGGCCGCCTCCGGCCAGAGCGCGGACGGCAGCAAGACCTACGCCGTGCCGTACTACGCCGGCGCCCGCGTGCTGATCTACCGCAAGGACCTGTTCGCCGCGGCCGGCGTCACCAACCCGCCGACCACCCTGGACGAGCTGAAGGCGGGCCTGGCCAAGGTCAAGGCCGCCAACGCGAACGTGCCCGGCTTCTCGGCCCTCTACATCCCCGGCCAGAACTGGTACACCGCCACCGCGTTCGGCGCCGGCACCTTCGGTGTCAAGAACGTCATCGCCAAGAAGGACGGCGACAAGTTCACCGGCACGCTGACCGACCCCAAGTTCGTCGACGGCATCAAGACCTGGAACGACCTGCAGAAGGAGTTCTCGGTCGGCGGCACCACCACCGACGAGGCCACCCAGGACGCCCTGATGGCCAAGGGCAACATCGCCGCGATCATCGGCGCCGGCTGGGAGGTCGGCTCGGTCGTCGACCCGAAGACCGGTGACCCGTCGCTGGCCGACAAGCTCGGCACCATCGCCCTCCCGGGCACCGCCGCCGGCGCCCCGACCCCGGCCTTCCTCGGCGGCTCCGACCTGGCCGTCCCGGCCAAGGCGGCCAACGCGGGCCTCGGCGCGACCTTCCTGCAGATCTACACCAACACCAAGCAGCAGACCGAGCTCGCCAAGTTCGCGATCCCGAACAACAAGACCCTGGTCGCCGCCTACAAGGCCGCCAAGCCGGAGAACAAGGCCGCCGGTGACGCGGCCGAGGGCTCGACCTGGTTCATCCCGAACTCGCCGCTGTGGTCCGGCGCCGACGAGACCGCGCTGAAGAACGCCTTCGGTGCGATCGCCGCCGGCGGCGACCCGGCCGCCGAGCTGAAGAAGGCTCAGGACACGATCGTCAAGGACCTGAACGGCTGAACCGGCTGACCGCAGCGTCCTGGGGAGCCCGCCGGGGCCCCCGGGCCTGCACACACTGAGCGCCGAGGGGGTGGGCAGTTCGCGGCAACCGCGGACTGCCCACCCGTGCGCCAGGACCCACCAGTTCCGCGGGCCCGGGAAGGACCCTGATGAGTGCGACTACCAACGAGGCCGTGACACGGTCCGACACGGCCGGGCCCGCCCCGGCGCCCAGGCCCGCGGCGCGCGGCTTCTTCGCGGCCGGCCGGCACATCCCGTACGCGCTGATCCTGCCGGCGGTCGCCGTGCTGCTGGGGATCATGGCGTACCCGCTGTTCAGACTGTTCGACCTGTCGTTCCAGAACATCAACCGGTACGCCTACATCGTCAACCCGTCGCTCGGGAAGTACATCGGGTTCGACGGCTTCGGCAAGATCCTCGGTGACGGCCAGTTCTGGCAGGTCGTGCTCCGCTCGGTCTACTTCACGGCCGAGCTGGTCATCCTCTCGATGGTGCTGGGCATGCTGTTCGCCCTGCTGCTGAACCGGGTCTCGAACTGGGTCAAGGTCACCGTCATCACCGTGCTGATGTTCGTCTGGGCGATCCCGGCCCTGGTCAGCGGCACCGTCTTCCGCTGGCTGTTCGCCAGCAACGGCGGCGTCGTCGACTACATCGGCTTCCTGCTCACCGGCGACGAGTCGGTCAAGCACTACGACTGGTTCGGCGACCCGACCGTCGGCCTCTACGTGGTCAGCGCCTCGGTGATCATCTGGGGCGCGCTGCCGTTCCTGGTGCTCGGCCTCAACGCCGCGCTCACCCAGGTGCCCAAGGAGCTGATGGAGGCCGCCAAGCTCGACGGCGCCGGCCCGCTGCAGGCCTTCCGGCACGTGGTCATCCCGGTGATCCGGCCGTTCCTGCTGGTCACCACGGCACTCAGCTTCATCTGGGACTTCCAGGTGTTCGCGCAGATCTTCTCGCTGCGCAACACCTCCCCCGAGGACGGCTACTGGACCATCGGGATCTACCTGTACGAGAAGGGCATCGTCGCCTCGAAGTACAGCGACAGCTCGGTGATCTCGATCGCCATGATCGTCCTCATGCTGGCGGTGCTGGTCTTCTACATCCGCCAGATGCTCAAGATCGGAGCCAACGAGCGATGACCACCCTCGACGTACAGCCGGCCCCGCAGGCCGAGCCGGCCGCGGCCACCGCCAAGGTCCGGGCCAAGGTCCGCGCCACCGGTGAGAGCCGGGCGATGACCTGGGTCTGGAACACCCTCGGGATCTGCTTCGCCGCCGTGATGGGCTTCCCGATCTACTGGATGATCATCACCACCTTCAAGACCAACCGGGACCTGATCTCCAAGGACCCGACCTTCTGGCCCAGCTCGTTCTCGTTCGACAGCTACTCGACGATCTTCGACGACAAGGCCTTCCTGCCGGCCCTGCAGAACACCGCCGTGATCACCCTCGGCTCGGTGCTGCTCGGCCTGGTGATCGGCTTCCTGGCCGCCGTCGGCGTGGCCCGCTTCAACTTCCGCGGCCGCAACTTCTTCATCGTCACCATGCTGGTGGTCCAGATGGTGCCGCTGCTGGCCATCCTGATCCCGCTCTACGTGGTGATGAACGAGGCCGGGCTGACCAGCACGCTCATCGGCGTGGTCCTCGCGTACCTGGTCTTCACCGTGCCGTACGTGGTCTGGACGCTGCGCTCGTTCATCGTCAACATCCCGGCCGAGCTGGACGAGGCGGCGATGGTCGACGGCTGCACCAAGTGGGGCGCCTTCTTCCGGATCATCCTGCCGCTCACCCTGCCCGGCCTGATCACCACCGGGGTCTACACCTGGATCCAGGCCTGGAACGAGTTCATCGTCGTCAACACCATGCTCAGCAGCGGCGGCAAGCAGACCTCGATGGCCTGGCTGACCTTCTACGCCACCACCCCCACCCGTGGCGCGGACTACGGCGCGCAGATGGCCGGCGCCCTGCTGGTCTCGGTGCCGGTGATCCTGCTGTTCGTGATCTTCCAGAAGAAGGTGTCGGCGGGCCTCACCGCCGGTGCGGTCAAGGGCTAGCCCTTCCTCACCCCACCGCACCTCCAGCACTTCTCATCCCCCAGGGAAGGAACCATGGCGACTCCTGGTACGGAAAGCGTCGAACTCCTGACGGACGCCGGAGCGGTCCTCCAGCCCGGTTTCGCCGGCCTGACCGCGCCCGACTGGCTGCGCCGCAGACTCGGCGAGGGCGAGCTGGGCGGGGTCGCCCTGTTCGGCCGCAACATCCGTACCCCGCAGCAGGTGGCCCGCCTGACCGGGGAGCTCTACGCGCTCAACCCGGACCTGCTGATCGCCACCGACGAGGAGGGCGGCGACGTCACCCGGCTGGAGGTGACCAGCGGCTCCTCGTACCCGGGCAACCTGGCGCTCGGCCGGGTCGACGACGTCGAGCTGACCGAGCGGGTGGCCCGCTCGATCGGCTTCGACCTCGCCAGCGTCGGGGTCAACCTGGACTACGCGCCGAGCGCGGACGTCAACTCCAACCCGGACAACCCGGTCATCGGGGTGCGCTCGTTCGGCGACGACGGCGAGCTCGCCGCCCGGCACACCGCCGCGTACGTGCGGGGCCTGCAGTCGGCCGGCGTCGCGGCCTGCGCCAAGCACTTCCCGGGCCACGGCGACACGGTCGGCGACTCGCACCTCGGGCTGCCCCGGATCGACCTGGGCCAGGACAAGTTCCAGCAGCACCTGCTGCCGTTCCGGGCCGCCATCGCGGCCGGCGTGAAGAGCATCATGACCGCGCACATCCTCTTCCCCGCCTACGACGAGCAGCTGCCCGCCACCATGTCCGCGGCGATCCTGACCGACCTGCTGCGCGGCGAACTCGGCTACGACGGCCTGATCGTCACCGACGGCATCGAGATGGGCGCCATCTCGGGCACCCACGGCGTGGCCTCCGGCACCGTCCAGGCCATCGCCGCCGGGGCCGACACCATCTGCGTGGGCGGCGGCCTGCACGACGAGGACGCCTTCCTGTACCTGCGCGACGCGCTGGTCTGGGCGGTCCGCGAGGGCCGGCTGCCGGCCGAGCGGCTGCACCGGGCCGCCGAGCGCAACCGGGCCGTGGCCCGCTGGTCGGCGGCGGTCCGCCGGTCCCGGGCGGGCACCCACGGCGAGGTCGGGATCGGCCTGGCCGCGGCCCGCCGGGCGCTGCGGGTGCACGGCGAGCTGCGGCCGCTCCAGGGGGTGCCGCACGTGGTGGAGTTCTCCCCCGGCGCCAACATCGCGGTCGGCGAGGAGACCCCCTGGGGCGTGGCCGGGCCGCTCGCCGAGCTGATCCCCGGCACCACCCGGGCCCGGGTCGGCGCCCCGGCCACCCGGATGGAGGGCTCCGGCCTGCTGCACGTCCCGGTCGCGGCCGAGGGCGCGGAGGTGGACGTCGCGCCGCTGCTCGGCGCCGCCGTCGGGCGCCGGCTGGTGCTGGTGGTCCGCGACGTCCACCGGCACCCGTGGATGCGCCGCGCCGCACTCGCCCTGGTCGAGGCCCGGCCGGACGCGGTGGTGGTCGAGATCGGCACCGCGCACGGCCTCGGCGAGCTGTTCGGGTCCCGCGGGGTGACCGTGCTGGCCACCCACGGCGGGTCCCGGGTGTGCGGGATCGCCGCCGCCGAGGCGCTCGCCGGGCTCGGGGTGCCGACCGCCCAGTGGGGCTGATCCGTTACCGTTCCTGCCGTCCCCCGCGGGTGCCCCGGCGGTTGCCGGGGGTTCCCGCCGGGGACGTCCGGATTTTGGTTGCAGAAGGGAACTCACGCCGACCGGCCCCCGCGTGCGACCATGTGCTGATAGATCGATGGAGGAGCCGGTGACGGCTGCACTGCGAGGAGTGAGAGCGGCCATGAGCGGCGACAGGGACACGGCGGACCTCCCCGGAGGAACCACGGTGCCGGCCCAGTCCGGACCTGCCACCGACACGGCGGCGAGGATCCCCAAGTACTACGGCCTGAAGCGGCACCTGCTGCAGCTGACGGAGGTTCAGCCGGCGGGCACGCCGGTACCGCCGGAGCGGGCCCTGGCGGCCCAGTTCGACACCTCCCGGACCACCGTCCGCCAGGCCCTGCAGGAGCTGGTGGTCGAGGGCCGGCTGGAGCGGATCCAGGGCAAGGGCACCTTCGTCGCCAAGCCCAAGGTCGCCCAGGCGCTGCAGCTGACCTCGTACACCGAGGACATGCGCGCCCAGGGGCTGGAGCCCACCTCCCGGCTGATCGAGCTCGGCTACATCACCGCCGACGACCGGCTCGCCCCGCTGCTGGACATCAAGCCCGGCGGCCGGGTGCTGCGGATCGAGCGGCTGCGGCTGGCCAACGGCGACCCGATGGCGATCGAGGTGGCGCACCTGTCGGCCAAGCGCTTCCCGGCGCTGCGCCGCAACCTCGCCAAGCACAACTCGCTGTACACCGCGCTGCGCGAGGTCTACGGCGTGACGGTGGCCGAGGCCGAGGAGACCATCGAGACCACCCTGGCCAACCCGCGCGAGGCCGGCCTGCTCGGCTCCGACCTGGGCCTGCCGATGCTCCAGCTGTCCCGGCACTCCTTCGACACCGAGGGCCGGCCGGTGGAGTGGGTGCGCTCGATCTACCGCGGCGACCGGTACAAGTTCATCACCCGGCTCAAGCGCCCGGAGTAGTCGGCGATTTGCCCGGATTCGACCGATCCGTCCGTCCGGCACGCGAGAAGTTCTGTCATGAGCAGTGACACAGGTCACTGCGTGCCCTACATTTCGCTCCCGTACTGACTACTGGTCACCACAGGTGCTGCTCGGCGGGCGGACAGTGATGTGCGCTGCGGCGCCGACGAGGTGAGCCCTCTTCAGCCGGAGCCGCTACATGTCGTCAGAAGTCCCCGCACTGCCGCCGGTCTCCCCGGCCCGGGTGCTCGCCGGGCTGTGCCTGGCCGTCCCCGTCGTCTCGATGCTCTGGGTCGCCTCCTACACCAAGGAGGGGCCCGAGCTCGGCGGCGTCCCCTTCTTCTACTGGTACCAGCTGATGTGGGTGCCGCTGTCGGCGGTGTTCACCGTCGGGGCGTACCTGCTGATCAACCGGGACGAGAAGGCCCGCCGGGCCGCCGCCGCGGGCGGTGGTGAGCGGTGAAGGACGTCAACGGCGTCGCGCTCGCCGTCTTCCTGCTGTTCTTCGTCGCGGTCACCGTGATGGGCTTCCTCGCCTCGCGCTGGCGCCGGGCGGACGACGCGCTGCACCTGGACGAGTGGGGCCTGGGCGGCCGCAGCTTCGGCACCTGGATCACCTGGTTCCTGCTCGGCGGCGACCTGTACACCGCGTACACCTTCGTCGCGGTGCCTGCGGTGATCTACGGCGCGGGCGCGGCGGGCTTCTTCGCGGTGCCGTACACGATCATCGCGTACCCGCTGGTGTTCCTGTTCCTGCCGCGGCTGTGGTCGGTCTCCCGGGTGCACGGGTACGTCACCCCGGCCGACTTCGTGCGTGGGCGGTACGGCTCCAAGGGGCTGTCGCTCGCCGTGGCACTGACCGGGATCCTGGCTACCATGCCGTACATCGCGCTGCAGCTGGTCGGCATCCAGGCGGTGCTGGACGTGCTCGGGGTGGGCGGCAGCGGGAACTGGTTCATGAAGGACCTGCCGCTGTTCCTGGCCTTCGGCGTGCTGGCGGCGTACACCTACTCCTCCGGGCTGCGGGCGCCGGCACTGATCGCCTTCGTCAAGGACACCCTGATCTACGTCGTGATCATCGTGGCGGTGATCTACATCCCGATGCGGCTCGGCGGGGACGGGCACGTCTTCGACGCGGCCGCGCAGAAGTTCTCCGCCAAGAAGCCGGACGGCACCCCGGTGGGCTCGCTGATCACCGGCCCGAAGGCGCAGTGGGGCTACGCGACGCTGGCGCTGGGCTCGGCGATGGCGCTGTTCATGTACCCGCACTCGGTCACCGGCGTGCTGGCCTCCAGGTCCCGCAACACGGTCCGCCGGAACATGGCCCTGATGCCCGCCTACTCGCTGATGCTGGGCCTGCTGGCGCTGCTCGGCTTCATGGCGATCGCGGCCGGGGTCGGCAAGGGCGTGAAGGGCTTCAACGCCCAGCTGTCGGTGCCGCAGCTGTTCGAGGACATGTTCCCGGACTGGTTCACCGGGGTGGCCTTCGCCGCGATCGGGATCGGCGCCCTGGTGCCGGCCGCGATCATGTCGATCGCCGCGGCCAACCTGTTCACCAGGAACGTCTACAAGGAGTTCATCCGGCCGGACGCCACCGCCGCGGACGAGACCAGGGTCGCGAAGATCGCCTCGCTGCTGGTGAAGGTCGGTGCGCTGGCCTTCGTGCTGACCATGGACAAGCAGTTCGCGATCAACCTGCAGCTGCTGGGCGGGCTGTGGATCCTGCAGACCTTCGTCTCGATCGTCGGCGGCCTGTTCACCCGGTGGTTCCACCGCTGGGCGCTGCTGGCCGGCTGGGCGGCGGGCATGGTCTACGGGACCTGGAAGGCGTACGGGGTGTCCTCGCCCGCCACCAAGCACTTCGGCGGCAGTTCGGCCGAGATCCCCGGGATCGGCGAGATCGGCTACATCGGGCTGACCGCGTTCGTGCTGAACCTGGTGGTGGCCGTGGTGCTGACGCTGGTCCTGAGGGCGGCCAAGGCCCCCGAGGGGCTGGACGCCACCTCGCCGGGCGACTACACCGCCGACGCCGGGGAACCCTCCATCGAGAAGGCCCCGCAGCCCGCGGTGGCGCACTGAGGCGGCGCACCGGGACAGGCGGCGCACTGAGGCATTGGGGGCGCACTGAAGTCCGGCACGCGCCCTGCAATGCCGTACGCGCCCTGTGATCGCGCCGTCGCCTCGGTCGACACTGGTCGGCACTTGAGGTGACGGCGCGATCATATCGGGTGATCATCCATGTGGCGGGCCGTTCGTCCCGGGCAGAGACACGGAAACGGGGAGACGCTGCCATGACAGAGCTGGGCACCATCCTGAACGGGCACCGGGGCCGGCACGAGGGCGTCAGACTGCCCTCGCTGCTGATCGCCACCCGGCACGGCGAGTCGACCGCCAATGTGGAGTTCCGGCACGCCGACGCGACCGGCGCGCTGACCGTACCGATCACCAGCCGCGACGCCGACATCCCGCTGTCCATCCGGGGCCAGGCCCAGGCCCGGGCGCTCGGCCGCTGGTGGGCCGAGCTGCCGCCGGACGACCGGCCGCGCAGCGTCTGGTGCTCGCCGTACCTGCGCACCACCGAGACCACCCGGATCGCGCTCGCCCAGGCCGGCGGCCTCGGCGCGGTGCCGGTCACCACCGAGGTGCGGCAGGACGAGCGGCTGCGCGACCGCGAGCTGGGCATCCTGGAGATGCTCACCAAGGCCGCCATCGACAAGGAGCACCCCGCCGAGGCCGCCCGCCGCCGCCGGATGGGCGAGCTGCACTACCGGCCGCCGGGCGGCGAGAGCTGGCTGGACGTGGCACTGCGGATGCGCAGCCTGCTGGCCGACCTGGCCCGGGAGGAGGACGGCCGGCCGGTGCTGGTGGTCGCCCACGACTGCACCGTCCTGATGCTGCGCTACATCCTGGACCGCCTCACCGAGCAGCAGCTGCTCGCCCTGGAGCCGGTCCGCAACTGCTCGGCCAGCCGCTGGCGGGCCGAGCACGGCCGGCTGGTGCCGGCCGGCTGGAACGACACCGGCCACCTGGACCGGGCTCCCGATCAGCCGGCCGGCTGAGCCGCGGGCCGGTCCGACGCGGAGCGTCAGACCGGGCTCTGGGCCCGCTGCTGCGCCGGCGTCCCGCCGAACGCCCGCCGGTAGGCCTGCGGGGTGGTGCCGAGCCGGCGGCCGAAGTGGTGGCGCAGGGTGGCCGCGTTGCCGAAGCCGCAGCGCGCCGCGACCGCGTCCACCGGCTCGCCGGTGGCCTCCAGCAGTCGCTGGGCCAGCAGCACCCGCTGGCCGGTCAGCCAGCGGTGCGGGGTGGTGCCGGTCTCCTGCTGGAAGCGGCGGGCGAAGGTGCGCGGCGACATGTGGGCGCGGGCGGCCAGCTGCTCCACGGTGAGCTCGCGGTCCAGGTGGTGGCGCAGCCACTCCAGCAGGCCGCCCAGTGACTCGCCGTCCTCGGCGGGCAGCGGGCGGGCGACGAACTGCGCCTGGCCGCCCTCGCGGTGCGGGGCGACCACCATCCGGCGGGCGATCCCGCGGGCCACCTCGGGTCCCTGGAGCTTGCGGACCAGGTGCAGACAGGCGTCGATGCCGGAGGCGGTGCCGGCCGCGGTGATCACCGGGTCCTCGTCGACGTAGAGCACGTCGGGCTCGACGGTGGTGAGCGGGAAGCGTTCGGCGAGCAGGTCGGAGTGGCGCCAGTGGGTGGTGCAGCGGCGGCCGTCGAGCAGGCCGGCCGCGCCGAGCAGGAAGGTTCCGTTGCAGATCGACAGCACCCGGGCGCCGCGCGCCACGGCGGCCCGCAGGGCCTCGATCAGCGGGGCCGGGTACTCGTCCCGGATTCCGGTGGCGGCGGCGATCACCAGGTCGGCCCCGGCGATCCGCTCCACGCCGTGGGGGACGTCCACGCTGAAGCCGGCGTGGGTGCGCAGTGGTCCGGGGCGGGCCGAGGCCAGCGCGAAGTCGTAGACCGGCAGGCCGTCGTCGCTGCGGTCGAGGCCGAAGACCTCGCAGGCGACGCCCAGTTCGAAGGGGTGGATCTCCTCCAGCACCACGGTGACGACGTTGCTCAGCATGGTCCCAGGATGCCGGTGGCAGCTTTTCGAGGCAAGTGGTCTTTTCTGCCACTCGTGGCCGCGCCCGGGTGTCGCGAGAGTGGAGGACATGGACTCTTCGGCATCGATGGGCGTGCTCGCCCTGGCCGCCGCGGTCGGGGGCTTCGGCCTGCTCGGCCTGCTGGTCGGCCGCGACCTGGAACGCACCTCCCGGCACGGCCGGGACAACTGGCACCGCCCCGGCGGCTACCCGGCCGACCCCGGCGGGCCGGACCGGCTGCACGGCGCCGCGGCGGGCGCGGGCGCCGCGACCACCAGCCCGCCCCCGACCGCGCCGCCGTTCACCACCCGGCTCGCCACCACCCTGGCTGCCGCCGCCGACCGCGGCCCCGGCAGACTGGTGGCATGGACACCGCCCCCGACCTCGTCATCCGCCGGGCCCTCCCCGAGGACCTGGACGCCGCCGGAGCCCTCTCGGTCGAGGTCTACGTCGGCGAGGGCTACAGCCGCCCGGACGGGCCCTATCCCGAGCTCCTGCGGGACACCCGGCGCCGCGCCGAGGAGGCCGAGCTCCTCGTCGCCGTCGACCCGGCCGGCGGAGCCGTGCTCGGCAGTGTGACCTTCGCCCCGGGCGGCAATCCGTGGGCCGACATCGCGGCGCCGCACGAGGGCGAGATCCGGATGCTGGCGGTGGCCCGGGCGGCCCGCGGCCGGGGCGCCGGGAGCGCGCTGGTACGGGCCGCGATGGCCCGCAGCCGGGAGCTGGGGCTGACCGGGATGGCGTTCTCCACCCGTCCGGCGATGACCGCGGCACACCGCGTCTACGAACGGCTGGGGTTCCGGCGGAGCCCCGAGCGGGACTGGGAGCCGGCCCCCGGCATTGATGTGATCGTCTATTCGATCACATTCTGACGGCTCACCCCGTGGCGCAACGCAGTCGAGCGACCACGACACGCGGCACTACATCTGGTGGCGCATCCTGACCCCGCCCACAACATGTATGCTCGCTCTCGCTGTCGACGCAGGGGAACCCGGTGGGAGTCCGGGACTGCCCCGCAACGGTGAGCGGGCTTCGCAACACCCTGACCCGCGAGTCCGAGACCTGCCGACGGCGTGCCACACGGCTTCCCCGCAGATGCCTTGCAGCACCGCAGTACTTGTCCGGGCCTCGCGGGTGGGCCGGGGTGGGACCACGCACGCCTGGTGATTCGGCGTGCCGCTCCGCCCTGCCTGAAACGGTCCGGCCGATCTCGTCCGCCGCCGCCACAGGAGAGAGTGCGCCTTGACCGTCGCCGCCTCAGTCGCCCTGCCGTCCCAGGGTTCCTCCCCCAGCCTCCGGCCGGGTGGTGCCACCACCACCGCCGACGCTGATCCCGGTGCCGCGCTGCTGCGCCTGCTCACCGACCGCAGCGCCGACCTTCCTCAGGTGGACCCCGGCCACGTCGCCGCCGCCGCGCTGCGCGGCCGCCACGCCGGCTCCGACTTCGCGGAGCTGCGTGGACTGGCCGTGGAGGCCGCCGCGTCGATGATCGCCGAGGACCCGCAGTACTCCAAGCTCGCCGCCCGGCTGCTGGCGCTGGAGATCTCGGACGAGGCCGTCGGCCAGGGCGCCGTGTCGTTCGCCGCCTCGATCGCCGTCGGCCACGCCGAGGGCCTGATCGGCGACACCACCGCGGACTTCGTGGCCAAGCACGCGGACGCCTTCGACGCCCTGATCGACGAGCGCGGCGACGACCGCTTCGAGTACTTCGGCCTGCGCACCGTGCAGTCCCGCTACCTGCTGCGCCACCCGATCACCCGCAAGGTGATCGAGACCCCGCAGCACTTCCTGCTCCGGGTGGCGGCGGGCCTCGCCGTGGGCGACGGCGAGCAGGCGGTGCGCGAGGTCGCGGAGCTGTACGCGCTGATGAGCGCGCTCTCCTACCTGCCGTCCTCGCCGACCCTGTTCAACTCCGGCACCAAGCACCCGCAGATGTCCAGCTGCTACCTGCTGGACTCGCCGCTGGACAACCTGGACTCGATCTACTCGCGCTACGCGCAGATCGCCCGGCTGTCCAAGCACGCCGGCGGCATCGGCCTGTCCTACAGCCGGATCCGCTCGCGCGGCAGCCTGATCCGGGGCACCAACGGCAAGTCCAACGGCATCGTGCCGTTCCTGCGCACCCTGGACTCCTCGGTCGCCGCGGTCAACCAGGGCGGCCGGCGCAAGGGCGCCGCCTGTGTCTACCTGGAGACCTGGCACGCCGACATCGAGGAGTTCCTGGAGCTCCGCGACAACACCGGCGAGGAGGCCCGCCGGACCCACAACCTGAACCTGGCGCACTGGATCCCGGACGAGTTCATGCGCCGGGTGAACGCCAACGCCGACTGGTCGCTGTTCTCCCCGGCCGACGTGCCCGAGCTGGTCGACCTGTGGGGCGCCGACTTCGACGAGGCGTACCTGAAGGCCGAGCAGGCCGGCAAGGCCGTGCGCACCATCCCCGCGCAGACCCTGTACGCCCGGATGATGCGCACCCTGGCGCAGACCGGCAACGGCTGGATGACCTTCAAGGACGCCTCCAACCGCGCCGCCAACCAGACCGCGCTGCCCGGCCGCACGGTGCACTCCTCCAACCTGTGCACCGAGATCCTGGAGGTCACCGACGACTCCGAGACCGCGGTCTGCAACCTGGGCTCGGTCAACCTCGGTGCCCACGTGGCCGACGGCGCCACCGTCGCCGACCTCACGGGCGCGATGGACTGGGACCGGCTGGACGCCACCGTGCGCACTGCCGTGACCTTCCTCGACCGGGTCATCGACATCAACTTCTACCCGACCCCCGAGGCCGGGAACTCCAACTCGCGCTGGCGCCCGGTGGGCCTGGGCGTGATGGGCCTGCAGGACGTCTTCTTCAAGCTGCGGATCGACTTCGACTCGGCCGAGGCCAAGCAGCTGTCGACGCTGATCGCCGAGCGCATCATGCTGACCGCCTACGAGCGCTCCAGCGAGCTGGCCGAGGAGTTCGGGCAGCACAGCGCGTACGGCGAGACCCGCGCCGCCCGCGGCCAGCTGCACATCGACCACTTCGACACCGCCCCGCAGTGGACCGAGCGCTGGGACGCGCTGCGCGCGAAGATCGCCACCACCGGCCTGCGCAACTCGCTGCTGCTGGCCATCGCGCCGACCGCCACCATCGCCTCGATCGCCGGCGTGTACGAGTGCATCGAGCCGCAGGTCTCCAACCTGTTCAAGCGCGAGACGCTGTCCGGCGAGTTCCTCCAGGTCAACCCGTACCTGGTGCGTGAGCTCAAGGAGCTCGGCGTCTGGGACCAGCAGACCCGCGACTCGCTGCGCGAGTCCAACGGCTCGGTCCAGGACCTGGGCTGGCTGCCCGCCGAGGTGCGCTCGCTGTACCGCACCGCCTGGGAGCTGCCGCAGCGCGCCCTGATCGACCTGGCCGCCGCCCGGCAGCCGTTCATCGACCAGAGCCAGTCGCTGAACCTCTTCATGGCGGCGCCGACCATCGGCAAGCTCTCCTCGATGTACGCCTACGCGTGGAAGGTCGGTCTGAAGACCACCTACTACCTGCGTTCGCGCCCGGCCACCCGGATCGCCCAGGCCGCGTCCGGCGCCGCCCGCACCGCCGCCCCGGTGCCGGTGCCCACCCCGACCCTGACCCCGGAGGAGGAGGCGGCCCTCGCCTGCTCCCTGGAGAACCCCGAGTCCTGCGAGGCCTGCCAGTGAGTTCCGCCGATCGCGAGAAGATGCTGCTCGACCCCGGGTTCGAGCTGACCCTGCGTCCGATGCGCTACCCGTCGTTCTACGACCGGTACCGGGACGCGATCAAGAACACCTGGACCGTGGAGGAGGTGGACCTGCACTCCGACGTCGCCGACCTCGCCAAGCTGAGCGAGGGCGAGCGGCACATGATCGGCCGGCTGGTCGCCTTCTTCGCCACCGGTGACTCGATCGTCGCCAACAACGTGGTGCTGAGCCTCTACAAGCACATCAACTCCCCCGAGGCCCGGCTCTACCTCTCCCGGCAGCTGTTCGAGGAGGCCGTGCACGTCCAGTTCTACCTGACGCTGCTCGACACCTACCTGCCCGATCCCGAGGACCGGGCGGCGGCCTTCGACGCGGTGGAGAACATCCCCTCCATCCACCAGAAGGCGCAGTTCTGCTTCAAGTACATGAACGCCGTCGACCACCTGGACTCGCTGCAGTCCAAGGACGACCGCCGCGCGTTCCTGCTGAACCTGATCTGCTTCGCGGCCTGCGTCGAGGGCCTGTTCTTCTACGGCGCCTTCGCCTACGTGTACTGGTTCCGCAGCCGCGGCCTGCTGCACGGCCTGGCCACCGGCACCAACTGGGTGTTCCGGGACGAGTCCATGCACATGGACTTCGCCTTCTCGGTGGTGGACACGGTCCGCGAGGAGGAGCCCGACCTCTTCGACGACGAGATGGCCAAGCAGGTCACCGAGATGCTGGAGGAGGCCGTCGAGGCCGAGCTCCAGTTCGCCCGCGACCTCTGCGGCGAGGGCCTGCCCGGGATGAACACCGAGTCCATGCGCGAGTACCTGCAGGCCGTCGCCGACCAGCGGCTCGCCCGCCTCGGCATGCCGGTTCGCTACGGCTCCAGCAACCCGTTCGGGTTCATGGAGCTGCAGAACGTGCAGGAGCTGACCAACTTCTTCGAGCGCCGGGTCTCGGCGTACCAGGTCGCGGTCGAGGGCTCGGTCGCCTTCGACGACGACTTCTAGCCAGCACGCGCGAGGGCCGGCCCGGGGTCATCCCCGGGCCGGCCCTTGCGCGTTGCCGGTCCGTCAGGCGTTCGGCACGGTGGCGTAGCGGGCGGTGCCCTCCGCCATCTGCTTCAGGGCGTCCTTGCGATCGCGCTTGGAGAGCCGGTCGATGTACAGGTACCCGTACAGGTGGTCGGTCTCGTGCTGCAGGCAGCGGGCGAAGAAGCCGGTGCCCTCGACCCGGATCGGGTTGCCGTCCTTGTCCTGGCCGGTGACCGCCGCGTAGTCCGGGCGGGCCAGGTCCATGTAGGCGGTGGGCACCGACAGGCAGCCCTCGGGCGAGTCGTCGAGGACCCGTCGGCCGGCCGGGAGCTCCTCCAGCACCGGGTTGATCACGTGGCCGATGTGGCGCACGCCCTCGTCGTCCGGGCAGTCGTAGACGAAGACCTTGAGGTCCACGCCGATCTGGTTGGCCGCCAGGCCGACGCCCTGGGCCGCCTCCATCGAGACGAACATGTCGTCGATCAGCGCGGAGAGTTCGGCGTCGAACGAGGTGACGTCCTGGCACTCGCGGTGCAGGACGGGGTTGCCGACCACGGTGATCGGCCGGGCGGTGCCCTTGGAGAGGTCGGGCACCTCCCCGATCACCTGCTGGGCCGCGGGCTCGTCGTGGCCGTGGTCGTGGCCGTGCTCGTGGTCGTGCTCGTGGTCGTGCTGGTCCGCCATGGTCGCTTCCGCTTTCGTGGATCTACCGGATGTACCGCTCAAGGGTACGGCCCCCCGATCCCGGCCGGTCCTTACTCCGCGAAGCCCGCACGGAGCCTCAGCAGACCTCTTCCAGATCCCGGTAGGCCCGGGTGGCGGGGGAGGCGGCCACCCAGCGCTCCAGCAGGATCCGCACCAGCGCGGTGGGCGCGGCGATCCCGCACTCCCGCTCCGCCAGCCAGGCGGTGCCGGTGCTGCCCTGGCTGAGGTGGCTCAGGTGGCCGGGGTGGAAGGCGTCGCCGTCGTCGTGCGGGTCGTGGTGCACGGTCCGGCCGTCATCGATCGCCATCCGGCTCTCCGAGCAGGCCCGGCACAGCAGCCGCACCGAGGAGGTCCAGTCCTCGGCCGCGTACCCCGCGTCCGACACCAGGCGCTCCAGGGCGTCCCGGTCACCAGCGGTGGCGGCCTGCAGCAGCACCACATGGGTCGGCACCGGGGAGGGCGCCCACAGCTCGATCTCGTCGAAGACCGGGTACGCCACCGAATCCGCGACCCGCTCGCCGTTCGGGGCGCCGTCGTGCAGCACCACCTCGCCCCAGCGGCGGCCGGAGGACGGCAGCGGGATGGACAGCACCTCGATCCGGGCCGGGTCCAGCCGGCGGCCCCAGACCACCTCGGACTCGCCGTCCGGGGACAGCCGCACCGGGGTGGTGCCCAGGTCCAGCTCGATCGTCGCGGCGGCGGCCGCGGCGGGGGCGCCGGGCAGCTTCAGGCCGTACGCCTGCCAGGCGCGGCGGGCCAGCGGCCAGTCCTGCAGGGCGGTGGCGGTGATGCCGAGGTTCCACCAGTCCGGGGCGCCCTGGCCGCGGTCCAGCAGGGCGACGGCCCGCAGGCCCGCGGTGCGCGACTGCTCCCAGTCACGGCGGAACTTGTGCAGCAGGGCCAGGTTGAACCAGGAGTCGGAGAGCCACGGTTCGAGGTCCGCGGCCATCACCAGCAGGGCCCCGGCGTCCTCGTACCGGCCGTCGCCGATCAGCGTGAAGGCCCGGTCGGTCGTCTGCCGCCAGGTGGCAGACGGCCGGTGCCGTGTGCGGTGGAAGATCCTCACGTTCGTCCCTTGCCGTCCGTCGTCACCGGGTCGCCCCGCCTCGGGTGTTCCCGCCACGACCGCATCCAACCACGGCACCCGTGACACGCGCTCCCCGCGCGGTCGTTCAGTTGGCCGCACGGCCGTCACCCACCGTCGCCGCCGGTCCCCCGCCACCCACTCTGACCAGCGCGTCCAGCACCACCGGGTCGTAGGCGCGGCCGCGTTCCAGCCGGAGCCGTTCCAGCGCCTCCAGCCGTCCCGCCACCTCGGTCAGGCCGGCGCTGCGCGCGGCGGTCAGCAGGTCGTCGTGCGCGTTGGCGACCCGGATGATCCGGGCGGCCACCGGCAGCGAACGGTCCGGGCGGCCGTCGGGCAGCCGCCCCGGGTCGGCCAGCATGGCGACCTGCTGCCAGACCTGCCGGGGCACCCCGGTGCGCCGGATCACCTCGCTGCCCAGCCGGGCGATCCGCTGCTGCTCCTCGGCGGGCAGCAGGGCGGTCGCGCCGTCCGCTACCGGCTCGACCAGGGAGAGCTGGCCGATGTCGTGCATCAGCGCCGCGTACTCCAGCAAGGCGAGGTCCCGGGTGCCGAGGCCCAGCTCCCGGCCGAGTGCGCAGGCGGTGTCGGCGACCCGCCGGGCGTGGCCGGGCGTGGTGTAGCCGGCCACCTCGGTGGCCCGGGCCAGCGCGGCGATGGTCTGCCCGGTGGTGGTACGGACGGCCGCCGCCCGGCGGAAGGCGGCCCGCGCCAGCAGCAGCGGGGAGCAGAACAGCGGCAGCGCCCACAGCCCGACCTCGCCCGCCAGCAGGCTCAGCAGCATCCCGGTGGCGACGATCGCCGAACCGATCCCGGCCAGCGACCGCAGCTCGTCCTCCAGCGCGGCGGCGAACCGCACCCCGGTGCGGGAGCGCTGCAGCACGGCCGCCAGCGCGGCGTCGCAGAGCGCGGCGAGCGCGGCCACCGCGATCAGGAACGCCCCGTACCGGGGTCCGGTCAGCGGGAGCCGGTCGATCGCGCCGCTGGTGTACAGCGGCTGGAACAGCACCGCGGCGAAGGCCGCCGTGAGCAGCCGCCGTACGGCGGCGTCGGCCCGCGCCCGGGCCGCCCCGGGCGGACGCCCGGCGAGGCGCCGTAGCAGCGCCCCGGCCAGCGTGCCGAGCCCGGCCACGGTCACCACCTGGAGAGTGCCGTGCGAGGTAGGCAGCCCGCGCAGCGGTCCGAGCAGGGCGTACGCCAGGGCCGCGGCGGTGCCGACCGGGGCCTGCTCGCGGTCGCCCGGCAGGACCACCCGGACGCACTCGCCGGCCGCGATCAGCGCGACGAAGGCCAGCGCGACGGCCGGCTCGGCCAGACCGTGCGCGACGGTGTGCGCCAGCGCCGCCACGAACAGCCCCGCCGCCGCCCCGTACAGCGCCGCGGGCGCCGCCCCGCTCACGAGGAGCCGCCCCGGGTGGGGACCGCGGCGCCCCGGCCGCGGGACCGGCGGGCCGGCTCGGGCACCCCGAGCGGGATGTCCGGCACCTCGCCGTCCCAGCCGCCGGGCGGCGGCGGCTCGACCTGCCAGCCGTGCTGGTCCAGGGCGCTGACCAGCGCGCCGACCATCACCGGGTCGAACTGGCTGCCGGCGCAGCGACCGAGCTCCGCCACCGCCTCGTCGACCGGGCGGCCGCGCCGGTAGGAGCGGGTGGAGGTCATCGAGTCGAAGGCGTCGGCGACCGAGATGATCCGGGCGAACTCGGGGATCCGACTGCCGGCCAGCCCGTCCGGGTAACCGCGGCCGTCGAGGCGCTCGTGGTGGTGCAGGATGCCGTCCCGGGCCTCACCGAGGAAGGCGAGGTCGCGGACCAGTTCGTGGCCGGCCACCGGGTGCACCTCGACCGCGTGCCGTTCGGCCTCGCTGAGCGGGCCGTTGCGGCGCAGCAGTTCGGTGGCGACGGCCAGCTTGCCGACGTCGTGCAGGGTGCCGGCAAAGTGCAGGGTGCGGATCCGGTCCTCGGCCATGCCGAGCTGGCGGGCGATCAGCACCGAGGCCCGGCCGACCCGCTCGCTGTGCCCGCGGGTGTAGGCGTCCTTGATCTCCACCGCCTGCACCAGGGCCTGGACGGTGGCCCGGTGGGCGGCCTGCTCCCGGTGGGTCTGTGCGGACACCCAGGCGGAGATGGACAGCGGCAGCAGGGCCAGCAGCACCGCGAGCGCGCCGTACGGGCCCTGCCAGAGCACGGCGACCATCAGTCCGGCCGCGCCGTGCAGCAGCGCGGCCACCAGGCACGCCCACAGCGCCCGGGGGCCGCCGATCGGTTCGCCGCTGCCGGACAGCCGCCGCACGATGCCCACCAGGACGCCGTTGACCAGGCAGAACACCAGGACGGCGGCGAGTGCGCCGAGCGCCGCGGCGGGGAAGCGGGAGCCGAGCAGCAGGCGCGGGCCGCCGAGCAGGTGGAAGACGACGGCCCCGGCGAAGGCGGCCAGCGCCAGCTGGGCGGCGTTCCACAGCCGGCGCACCGGACCGGGCCGGGCGGCGTTGCCGAACAGCGCGGCCGGCACCGCGACCAGCGCGGCGGCGGCCGGGGGCAGCATCAGCACACCCGCGAACAGGACCGGGAAGAAGCTGCTGCCACCGCGCCGGCCCGGCTGGTCGGGGTGCGGGGCTCGGCCCGCCAACCGGCGCCAGAGCCGGGAGCACGGGGTGGGCATGCCGTCCGCGAGCGATTCGAGGCACAGGTGCAGCAGCGCCAGGGGCGCGAGCCGCCGCAGGTCCACCGGGCCGCCGAGCCAGTCGGCGGGCGCGGGCGCCACCAGGGGCAGCAGGCACAGCAGGCCGGCCAGCAGCACCCCGGCGACACAGACGGCCACCGGGCCCGGCAGGGGCGCCCCGTCGCGATTCCTGGCGATACCGGCCTCCCCACCGCGTGCTCCGGCCCTGCGTCGTGAGGGCCAGTCAGGAGGATAGGGCGCGACCCGCGGGCTGCGGCGCACGATGGCGGATTGCCGCTGCCGCCACCGCGACAGCTCACCCGAACGAGTGAAACGGCGTGCCGGTGGGCCGGATCCACCGCCGCGCCGCAACGGGACCTTAAGAGAGTCCCAAGCCTGCCCCGGGCTCTTGACCCCCACAGGTGGTCCAGTCCATTTTATGGAGCAGCCCGGTCTCCGGTCAGGTCGGTCCCGGGCCGCAATCCCCCTGCTGCGCACCTCGGTTCAGCGCCATCCGTCCGCGCCCCGCCGCGTACGGGCGATCCCCCACACCCCCACTCGGAGAGGTTCCGCCATGGAACGCACCAAGCTCCGCTCCCCCGCCGCCACGCCCGGACGGCACCGCCGCCGCCGGGGCGCGGTCGCCGCCGCCGCCACCGCCGCGCTCGGCCTGCTGGCC
>NZ_JAIZ01000106.1 GCF_000710465.2 Kitasatospora sp. MBT63
CCGCCGCGTACGGGTCCTGCCCGTACGCCTGCGGCTGGACCTGCTGCTGGACCTGCTGGTGGGCCTGCCGCTGCCCGTACTGCGGGTAGCCGCTCTCCTGCCGGTAGGCCTCCGGCTGGTACGGCTGCTGCTGGTACTGGCCCTGGGGGTAGTGGCCCTGCTGGTACTGGTCCTGGGCGTACCCCTGCGGCTGGGCGGGCTGCTGACCGTACTGCGGGTAACCCTGGTCGGGCTCGGGCCGGTAGGTCTGCGGCTGCTCGTAGTACCCCTGCTGGTACTGGTCCTGGGCGTACCCCTGCCCCTGGTAGGGCTGCTCCTGGTACGCCTGGTCCTGGTAGTGGTCCTGGTACGGCTGCTGCTGGTAGGGCTGCTGCTGGTGCGGGTACCAGGCCTCGTCGTCCTGGCCGCCTCGGTTCGCGGATCCGGTCACGCCGCCCCTCCTGGGTTCATGGCTGGGCCGGCGCGTAGAGCGCCCGCTTGTCGATGTAACGGACGACGCCGTCCGGCACCAGGTACCAGACCGGTTCGCCCTTGGCGACCCTCAGGCGGCAGTCGGTGGAGGAGATGGCCAGCGCGGGCACCTCGACCAGGGAGACCCCGCCGACCGGCAGTCCGGCGTCGGAGAGAGTGTGCCCCGGGCGGGTGCAGCCGATGAAGTGGGCGAGCTCGAAGAGTTCCTCGGAGTCCCGCCAGGAGAGGATCTGCGCGAGGGCGTCGGCGCCGGTGATGAAGAACAGCTCGGCGTCGGGGTGGAGCGCCCGCAGGTCGCGCAGGGTGTCCACGGTGTAGGTCGGTCCGGTGCGGTCGAGGTCGATCCGGCTGACCGAGAACTGCGGGTTCTCCGCGGTGGCGATGACCGTCATCAGGTAGCGGTCCTCGGCGGCGGAGACCGTGCGCTCGGACTTCTGCCACGGCTGCCCGGTCGGCACGAAGATCACCTCGTCGAGGTGGAACGCGCTCGCGACCTCGCTGGCGGCGACCAGGTGGCCGTGGTGGATGGGGTCGAAGGTGCCGCCCATCACGCCGAGTCGCCTCTTCGCCGCGCGCTCCGCGGTCCCGGCCTGCTCTCTCATGGCGCCACACCTTACGCGACCCGGATGACCACCGGGACAGCCCGAGTCCGTACCCGGCCCGCGGGGCCCCGGACCGGGGCCCCGAGCGGCCGCCCGGATCAGCGGTCGCGGTTGAAGCGGGTGGTCACGAAGAGCAGGAGCAGCAGGATGAACAGCGCGGACCCGCCGGTCAGGTACGGGTTGAGGCTGTCGTGGTTGCCCCCCTCGGACTCGGCGGCGAGCTGGGTGAGGGCGGACAGTGCGGCGTGGCTCATGGTCGGCAGGACCTTCTCGGCTCGGTGACGGACCAGGGGTGCGGGCCGGGTCGGCCTGCGGGCTCATCGTACGGGGGCCGTCACCGCAACCGCTCGGCGGCCCACCGCGTCCACCCGGTGGAGCGGGTGTGCTGGCGGACCGTCGGCCCGACGGGCCGTCAGTGCGGACCGGGCGGCCCGCGGGGTTCAGTTGTCGCGGCCGGCCCGGACCAGCAGCCAGGCCAGCAGGCCGACGCCGACGAAGGACGCCACCACGATGATCCGCAGGAACAGGCCCGGGCCGTTCTCGGTCGAGATCGGTCCGGCCAGGTGGGCCAGGGTGGCAGGGGACATCGTCGGGCTCCTCGGGCTTGCTACGGGCTGCTGCCCGGCCGCCCGGTCGGGTCACCGGGGCCGGCCCTGCCAGGGTAGACGGGTTTACGGCGGCCCGGCGCCCGGGCCCCGCACCGGGCTCCGCGCGCCGCACCGGCCGGGCGTAGCGTGTCGGGCCGGGGACGAGTACACGCCCACGGGCGTTGAAGCCAGTTGGAGCCAACAGCAGCGGGGCCGGGGAGCCGGTGCCGGCATCGACCAGGAGGTACTCAGAGCATGTCCGATCTCACCAAGGAGACCGCGCCGAGCCGGCGCCGCCAGCGCTTCCCGGAGATCTCGACCCGGGCCTGGGAGCACCCGGCGGACCGTTCGGCGCTGGTCGCCCTGCGCCGGCTGAGCGGCTTCGACGACGTCCTGAAGAAGCTCGCCGGCCTGGTCTCCGAGCGCAGCGTCCGGCTGATGTTCCTGGCCACCGCCGTGAAGGCCTCCGAGCGGCAGTTCCCCGAGCTGTACGACATGGTCCGCGACGCCGCGTACGTGCTGGACCTGGAGCAGGTCCCGGACCTGTACGTGACCCAGGACCCGGCGGTCAACGCGATGTGCATCGGGATGGACACCCCGATCATCGTGCTGACCAGCGGTCTGGTCGACCTGCTCGACGAGGAGGAGCTGCGCGCCGTGGTCGGCCACGAGGTCGGGCACGCGATGTCCGGCCACGCCGTCTACCGGACGATGCTGCTGATCCTCACCAACATCGCGGCCCGGATCGCCTGGCTGCCGCTGGGCAACCTGGCGATCACCGCGGTCATCACCGCCCTCAAGGAGTGGTTCCGCAAGGCCGAGCTGTCCTGCGACCGGGCCGGCCTGCTGGCCGGCCAGGACCTCCAGGCCTCGATGCGCGGCCTGATGAAGCTGGCGGGCGGCCACAACCTGGCCGAGATGAACGTGGACGCGTTCCTGGAGCAGGCCGAGGAGTACGACCGGGCGGGCGATCTGCGCGACGGCGTGCTCAAGCTGCTGCAGGTGCTGCCGCAGACCCACCCGTTCGCGGTGGTGCGGGTGGCCAAGCTGAAGAAGTGGGCGGAGAGCGAGGAGTACCGCTCGATCCTGGCCGGCGCCTACCCGCGCCGCGGCGACGACCCGAACACCTCGGTCGGCGCGCAGTGGAAGGCCGCGGCCGACTCCTACTCGCAGTCGGTCAAGGACAGCAAGGACCCGCTGATGGGCCTGCTGCGCGACGTCGCCGGCGGGGTCGGCACGGTCGGCGGCAAGCTGCGCGACACCTTCGCCGGTGCCAGGGGCGCCGCCGGCTCCCCGGCCGGGGACGGGCGCCAGGGGGACGGCGCCGACAGCGCCGGCTGACCACCGCCGCGCCACCGCGGGCCCGGGAGCAGTTCGCTCCCGGGCCCGTTCGCGTCGTGGTTCCGCCGGGGTCAGCCCGTCGGCGGCCCGAGCACCCCGCACACCTGCCACGCCGGGTGGGTGTGGTCGGCCGGGCTGACCGGCACCGGGGCGGTCCCCGCCGCACCGGCCGGCAGCGGCTGCAGGTAGCCCGCCGTGAACGCGCCGCAGGAGGTCGGCCCGGCCTGCACCACCGCGTCGACCAGCCGCAGCCGGGCCACCGCGACGTCGCCGTGCTCGAACTCGAAGCGCAGCTCCCGCCGGACCGTGAACAGGGCGGCGGACGACTGCGCGGTACCGGCCGGCCGCAGCGCGTACACGAAGGTGTGGTCGGCGGCCACCTCCAGCGTCCCGCTGTCCGCCTCGGTCACCACCATCGAACCGGCCGCCTTCACGGTCTGCGACGCCAGCGCCACCTGGCCCGGGTCGAACCGCACCAGCCAGCCGGTGGCGGCGTGGCGGCGGTCGTCCCGCGGCGCCTTGACGCTGTCGTCGTACTGGGTCAGCTCCCCGGCCGTCACCAGCGCCCTGGCCTGCGCCGTGTCCGACTGCACCAGCGTCGCCGGGGAGAGCGCGGAGGCCACCAGGTAGCTCTGCACGGTGTCCAGCGCCCGGGCCACCTCGGTGCGGGTGAAGTGCGCGGTCGCGGAGGCGGCCGGCACCCCGAGTCCGGCGGCCCCGTCGGCGTACCCGGTCGGCAGGCCGGCGAACGGGTCGGCCTGGTCGGCGACGGCCGGGACCGGGACCGGCGGGCTGAGCGCCACCATGGTCGAGGAGAGCTGGCTGCCGCTCGGCACCACACCGGCCCGGTGCGGGGAGCTCACCCCGAAGTACACCGCGGCGGCGAACGCCAGCACCACGACGAGCAGCAGCGCGACCGCCTGCCGGGGCAGCGAGCCCATCGGGCCGAAGCCGATCCGGGGCCGGGTCGCCCGCGGGTGGTCGGGCCCCAGCCGCTCCTGGGCGGACAGCTCCTGGATCCGGGCAGCGCGGACGAACGATTCGTCGAAGACCACGGATCGGAACTCGTCCTCGTTGCCGGAACCGCCCTCGGGGGTACCCTCGGGAGGCTCGCGCGGGTCACCCATACCACCAGGGTAGACGCGGGCCCCGCGCGGTACGAGGGGCCGTGCAGAACTTCCGGCCGCACCGGTGACGCCCGCCCGGCGCGTCCGCGACCGGGCGGACCGGCGGGCCGGCCGGACCGGCGGGTGCGGTCAGCCGGACCGCACCACGGCCACCGCCGGGGCCGGCGTCGGGTCGACCGCGGCGCCCGAGCTGCTGCTACCGCCCTCCGGCCGCAGCGGGGACCCGCCCGTGCCGCCGCCGGTGCCCCGGTAGATCGCGGCCACCGCCACCGCCACCACCCCGACGCCCATCACCACCGCCAGCACCCAGGCCACCGGCCGGTGCCAGCGCTGCTGCGCGACGTCCCGGCCGCGGTGGGCGGCCGAGGGGTGCGGGCGGACCGGGCGGCCCCAGCGCGAACGGCGCCTGGAGCGGTCCAGCCCGGACCACGGATCCGGGTACAGCCGGTCGTCGTCGAGACCTCGCGGGTGCGGGCGCAGCTCGAGCGGCAGCCCCTCCCCCGAGGTCGTCAACTCGTAGCCCCGGCCGGTGCCGACCGCGTCCGGCTCGAACCGCGCCTCGGCGGCGGCCAGCTGCCGCTCCAGCGCGCTCGGCTCGTGGACCGCGGCGGACCGGACGAACGCCTCGTCGAAGACCACGGTGGCGAACTCGTCGTCCGCACCACCGTGATCGGCGCCGTCGGGGTACGGCGAACCCCCCACATCGTCAGCCACGGATTCAGCGTATTACCGGGCGGCCCGTTTGTCCGGGTCTCCGGCCAGTTGCTCCGTCACAAGGATGTCCCGATCAGCCGGTTCTCCCCGCCCGCGGGTCCCGTCCGACGGGTCCGGCGGGCGGGCCCGGCAGGGTCCGGCCCGGTCCGGCCGGTCTCAGGAGCCGGAGCCGACCGTCTGGGTCGCCTCGCCCCGGACATGGCCGTCACCGGTCACGATGTACTTGGTCGAGGTCAGCTCCGGCAGGCCCATCGGACCGCGGGCGTGCAGCTTCTGGGTGGAGATGCCGATCTCCGCGCCGAAGCCGAACTCACCGCCGTCGGTGAACCGGGTCGAGGCGTTGACGGCCACCGTGGTGGCGTCCACCAGCTGGGTGAAGCGGCGGGCCGCCGCCTGCGAGGTGGTCACGATCGCCTCGGTGTGGCCCGAGGACCAGCGCCGGATGTGCGCGACCGCGGCGTCCAGCGACGGCACCACGGCGGCGGCCAGGTCCAGCGACAGGTACTCCGCCGCCCAGTCCTCGTCGGTGGCGGGCACCACGGTCGCCGCCGACCCCTCGGCGGCCTTGAGCACCGCCTCGTCGCCGTGCACGGTGACCCCGGCCGCGGCCAGCGCGGCGAGCGCCGGCGGCAGGAACTCGTCCGCGACGTCGGCGTGCACCAGCAGCGTCTCCGCCGAGTTGCAGACGCTGACCCGCTGCGCCTTGGAGTTCAGCAGGATGCCGACCGCCATCGCCAGGTCGGTGTCGGCGTCGACGTAGACGTGGCAGTTGCCGGTACCGGTCTCGATCACCGGCACGGTGGAACCCTCCACCACGGCCTTGATCAGCGCGGCGCCGCCGCGCGGGATCAGCACGTCCACCAGGCCGCGGGCGCGCATCAGCTCCTGCACCGAGTCCCGGCTCTCGCCGGGCACCAGCTGGACCGCGTCGGCGGGCAGGCCCGCGGCGCCGAGCGCGTCCCGGACGACGGCGACCAGCGCGGTGTTGGAGCGGTACGCGGAGGCGGAGCCGCGCAGCAGGACTGCGTTGCCGGACTTCAGGCACAGCGCGGCGGCGTCCACCGTGACGTTGGGCCGGGCCTCGTAGATGATGCCCACCACGCCGAGCGGGACCCGCACCTGGCGCACGTCCAGGCCGTTGGGCAGGGTGTAGCCGCGCACCACCTCGCCGACCGGGTCGGGCAGCGCGGCGACGTCCCGCACGTCGGCGGCGATGGCGGCGATCCGCTCCTCGGTGAGGGTGAGCCGGTCGATCACCGACTCGGCGGTGCCGGCCTGCCGGGCGCGGGCGACGTCCTCGGCGTTGGCCGCGGTGATCTCGGCGCTGCGGGCGGTCAGGGCGTCCGCGACCGCCAGCAGCGCGGTGTCCTTGACGCGGCGCGGCAGCGGGGCGAGCTCGGCGGCCGCCTCCCGGGCACGGCGCGCGGCGGCGAGGACGGGGCTGTCGGTGGTGGCGTGGTCGCTCATGCCGAAAGGGTAGCGACTGCGCCGCCCGGACCCACGATCCGTCCTGTCCGGTGAGACGGCCGCCGGGCCCGCCACGGGCCCGCGCTCAGTACGGGTGCACGCCGCCCAGGTGCGGCGGCGGATCGCCGAAGCCCTCGGCGACCCGCTTGTGGTACGTCGGGCGGTCGACCACCTCGAGGCCGACGATCTCCCACGGCGGCAGGTTGGCCGAGCCCTTGTGCTCCCCCCACAGCCGCAGGGCTATCGCCGCCGCGTCGTGCAGGTCGCGGGCCTCCTCCCAGTAGCGGATCTCCGCGTGGTCGGTGGCGTAGCGGGCCGTCAGGAAGAACGAGTGGTCGTACGCGAGACGCTCCAGCGCCGCCCGCAGCTCACCGAGCGGGGTGGCCCGGCCGGCCACGCTGAGCACCACGTGCCACAGCCGGCCCTGCTCCGGCTGCGGCTGCTCGTCCTCCTCGCGCGGGTGCAACTCCCGGACGGCCTCGCGCGGTTGCAGCTGCGGCGCCTGGTCCGCGCGGCGGCCGCCCTCGATGCTGGTCAGTCTCCGCTGCGCCGTCTCTCCGGGCAGTGCTCCCTGGAGCCTGCGTCCCACCGGCGGCCTCCTGTTCGGCGACGACACTGTCCGGACCCGGCCGGGCCCGCCTGACCCACTCCCCCTCGGGGCCTTCCGTCAGCCGCGCAGGACGACCAGGTCGTCACGGTGGACGACCTCGCGCTCGTACTCGGCTCCGAGCTCCTGGGCCAGTTCTCGGGTGGACCGGCCGAGCAGACGGGGCAACTCCCTCGCATCAAAGTTGACCAGTCCGCGGCCCACGATGTGGCCGTTTTCACCAAGAAGGTCCACCGGATCACCCGCGGTGAAGTCGCCGTCCACCCGGGTCACCCCGGCGGGCAGCAGCGACTTCCCTCCGTGCACCACCGCCTCCACGGCACCGGCGTCCAGGTGCAGCGCGCCGCGCGGGGTCGAGGCGTGCTCCAGCCACAGCAGCCGGTCCGCGGAGCGGCTGCCGGTGCGCCGGAACAGGGTGCCGGTGGGGCGGCCGGCCAGGGCGTCGGCGGCGTGGCTGGCGGCGGTCAGCACCACCGGGATGCCCGCGCCGGTGGCGATCCGGGCGGCCTCGATCTTCGTCACCATGCCGCCGGTGCCCACCCCGGCCTTGCCGGCGCTGCCGATCTCGATGCCGTCCAGGTCCTGCGGGCCGCGCACCAGCTCGATCCGGCTGGTGCCGGGCCGGCTCGGGTCGCCGTCGTACAGGCCGTCCACGTCGGAGAGCAGCACCAGCAGGTCGGCCCGGACCAGGTGGGCGACCAGGGCGGCCAGCCGGTCGTTGTCACCGAACTTGATTTCGGCGGTGGCGACGGTGTCGTTCTCGTTGACGACCGGCATCGCGCCCATCGCCAGCAGCTGGTCCAGGGTCCGGTAGGCGTTGCGGTAGTGCGCGCGCCGGCTGGCGTCCTCGGCGGTCAGCAGCACCTGGCCGACCCGCACGCCGTACCGGGCGAAGGAGGCCGTGTACCGGGCCACCAGCAGCCCCTGGCCGACGCTGGCGGCGGCCTGCTGCCGGGCCAGGTCGCTGGGGCGCTTGTCCAGGCCGAGCGGGGCCAGGCCCGCCGCGATGGCGCCGGAGGAGACCAGCACCACGTCCGGCGCGTCCGGGCGGCTGCGGACCTTGGCGAGGGCGTCGACCAGCGCGTCCACCCGGTCGGCGTCCAGGCCCCCGGCCGCCGTGGTGAGGGAGGAGGAGCCGACCTTGACGACGATCCGCCGTGCGGCCAGGACCTCCTGCCGCAGTGTCTGATCCGTCATCAGTGCCCTCCGGTCGTACTGGATCGAGCCCGCCGCTCGGACCGCAATCTACGCGATCCGGGCGACGGGCCCGTACGGCATTTCACCCCTCAGGACGAGGCGGCCACCGCCCCGGCCCGCCCGGGGTCAGTAGTCCTCGTCGTCGCCCTCGAGGGCCTGCCGGCCGGAGGAGAGCGCCTCGTAGGCGAGGTACTCCGCCTCGGCGGCGTCGCGGGTCTTCTGCTTCTCCCGGCGCCGGTCGACGGCCGGGCGCTGGGTCTCCATCCGGTGGTCCTCGCCGCGACGGCCGAGCATCTCCGCACCGGCGGCCATGGTCGGCTCCCAGTCGAAGACCACGGCGTTGTCCTCGGGACCGATGATGACGGTGTCGCCCTCCTGGGCGCCCACCTTCCACAGCTGGTCCTCGACGCCGAGCCGGGCCAGCCGGTCCGCGAGGTAGCCGACCGCCTCGTCGTTGGAGAAGTCGGTCTGGCGCACCCAGCGCTCCGGCTTGGTACCGCGGATGCGGTACGCGCCGTCCTCCTCGGTGATGGTGAAGCCCGCGTCGTCGACGGCGGCGGGCCGCAGCACGATCCGGGTCGACTCCTGCAGCGGCTTGGCGGCCCGGGACTCGGCGACGATCTGCGCCAGCGCGTAGTTCAGCTCCCGCAGGCCCTTGTGGGCGAGCGCGGAGACCTCGAAGACGCGGTAGCCGCGCTCCTCCAGGGAGGCCCGGGTGAGGTCGGCGATGTCCTGGCCGTCCGGGACGTCGGTCTTGTTCAGCGCGACCAGTCGCGGCCGGTCCTCCAGCCCGCCGTACGCGGCGAGTTCGGCCTCGATGGTCTCCAGGTCGGTCAGCGGGTCGCGGCCGGGCTCCAGGGTGGCGCAGTCCAGCACGTGCACCAGCACCTCGCAGCGCTCGACGTGCCGCAGGAACTCCAGGCCCAGGCCGCGGCCCTGGCTGGCGCCGGGGATCAGACCGGGGACGTCGGCGATGGTGTAGACCGTGTCGCCGGCGGTGACCACGCCGAGGTTGGGGATCAGGGTGGTGAACGGGTAGTCCGCGATCTTCGGCTTGGCGGCCGAGAGGACCGAGATCAGCGAGGACTTGCCCGCGCTCGGGTAGCCGACCAGGGCGACGTCGGCGACGGACTTGAGCTCCATCACGATGTCGCCGGCCTCGCCGGGCTCGCCGAGCAGCGCGAAGCCGGGGGCCTTGCGGCGGGCCGAGGACAGCGCGGAGTTCCCGAGGCCGCCGCGGCCGCCGGCGGCGGCGACGTAGCTGGTGCCGTGGCCGACCAGGTCGGCGAGCACGTTGCCCTTCCTGTCGAGGACCACGGTGCCGTCCGGGACGGGCAGGACCAGGTCCTGGCCGTCCGCGCCGGTCCGGTGGCCGCCCGCGCCGGGCTTGCCGTTGGTGGCCTTGCGCTTGGGCGAGTGGTGGTACTCGAGCAGGGTGGTGACCTGCGAGTCCACGGTGAGGATGACGCTGCCGCCCTCACCCCCGTTGCCGCCGTCGGGACCGCCGAGCGGCTTGAACTTCTCCCGGTGCACGGAGGCGCAGCCGTGGCCCCCGTTACCCGCGGCGACGTACAGCTCGACGCGGTCCACGAAGGTGGTCATGGGATGTGCCTCCAGTGCGAAGAAATGGGGTCCTGCGGTAAAGCATGAAGGGTGGACCGGGTCATCCCCGGCCCACCCTTCACTGTGAGTCTTGACCCAGGGTCAGCAGACTCAGGCCTCGACGGCCACGATGTTGACGACGCGGCGGCCACGACGGTTGCCGAACTGGACCGCACCGGCGGTCAGCGCGAACAGGGTGTCGTCGCCACCGCGGCCGACGCCGGCACCCGGGTGGAAGTGGGTGCCGCGCTGGCGGACGATGATCTCGCCGGCGCTGACGACCTGGCCGCCGAAGCGCTTGACGCCGAGGCGCTGGGCGTTCGAGTCACGGCCGTTACGGGTAGAGCTTGCGCCCTTCTTGTGTGCCATCTCGCTATCCCCTTACTTGCTGACGGAGTCGATGCTGGTGATCCGCACAGCGGTGTGCTGCTGACGGTGACCCTGGCGGCGGCGGTAGCCGGTCTTGTTCTTGTAGCGCAGGATGACGATCTTCTCACCCTTGGTCTGGTCCACGACCTCGGCGTGAGCCTTCACGCCGGCGAGCACCCACGGGTCGGAGGTGACAGCGTCACCGTCGACGATGAGGATGGTCGAGAGCTCGACCGAGTCACCCGCCTTGGCCTCAATACGGTCAATCTCCAGCACGTCGCCGACGGCGACCTTGTGCTGGCGGCCGCCTGCGCGAACGATCGCGTACATGCGGTACCCACTTTCTGTACTCGGTCGGAACTCGCCGATGCCAGCCACCTGGGTACGGACACAGGGGCCTCCCCCGGGCCAGCAGGGCTGAACCCGGGAGGTGATCTGCTCGGGAGCGCGGCGTCAAACACGCCAAGGGTCAAGAATACGGACCGACCGCCCTACGGGCAAACCGGACCCTACCCGGCGCCGGCCGGGCCCCGCGGAACGGGACCCGGCCGGCACCCGGGGCTTACTCGGACGCCGTATCACCTTCGGCGGCCGCGGCCTTCTTGGCCGCCGCGCCGGTCCGCTTGGTGGCGGTCTTGCGGGCGGTGGTCTTCTTGGCCGCGGTCGTCTTCTTCGCGGCCGTGGTCTTCTTCGCAGCGGCCTTGCGGGGCGCCCGCTTCTTCGGAGCGGGGGCCTCCTCGGCCTGCTCCTCCGCAGCCTGCTCCTCGGCGGCCTCGACGGCCGGGGCCTCGACCTCGACGACCTCGACCTCGACGACCTCGGCGACCGGCGCCTCGGAGGCCGGCTCCTCGGCCGGGGCCGCCGGCTCCGGCTGCACCTGGGCCGCGGCCGTCAGCGCGGCCTCGACCACGGCGTCGGCCCGCGCCTGCAGCACCACGATCTCGGCACCGCCCGGCGCACCGGCCGGAGCCGTCGCCTTGCGGACCGCCCGGCGGCGGGTG
>NZ_JAIZ01000107.1 GCF_000710465.2 Kitasatospora sp. MBT63
GGAGCCGCGCCTACGTCGCCAACAACGGCGCCGGCACGGTATCGGTCATCGACACCGCCAGCAACACGGTGGTCGGGGAGCCCGTCAAGGCCGGTACCGCACCGTTCCTCCTGCAGACCAGTGCGGACGGCAGCCGACTGTACGTCACGAACAATACGGGTGCCGGGACGGTGTCGGTGATCGACACCGCCACGAACACCACCGTCGGTGAACCCATCAAGGTCGGCAACCAGCCCGCCGGGATCGCCCTCTCCCCGGACGGGAGCCGCGCCTACGTCGCCAACAACGGCG
>NZ_JAIZ01000108.1 GCF_000710465.2 Kitasatospora sp. MBT63
TGGTGACGTACGCACGGCCACCATCCGCACTGGTGGCGACGGCGCTCGGACCCCGCCCGCTGGGGATGCTCTCGCCACCTGAACGACCGGTGGTGGCATCGGCGTCGGCGATCCTTACGGAGTCTGTATAGGCGTCAGTGGTGTAGAGGCGACTCTCGCCAAGGGCGAAGGCGGCACCTCGCGGAACGGTGTGGAGGCTGTTGGGGAGCCGGGTGGCGGTGACGGTGTTGCTTGCGGCGTTGGCGACGTAGAGGTTGCCTGTCCAGGTGACGGCCGCACCGTAGGGGGCTTTGCCGGTCTTGATGGGATCGCCGACGGGCTTGTTGGTCGTGGTGTCGATGGCTGTGACGGAGTTCCCGGTCCTGCCGTTTGCCTCGGAGCCGTTGTTGGTGACCAGCAGGTGGTCGTTCCACGGAGTGAGGGTGACGGAGAAGGGCTGGTTTCCGACCGGGACCGGATCGCCGATGCTGCGGCCGGCCGCGGTGTCGATGACTGACACCGTGCCGGCGCCGTTGTTGGCGACGTAGGCGCGGCTCC
>NZ_JAIZ01000109.1 GCF_000710465.2 Kitasatospora sp. MBT63
ACCGGCGCGACCGGCGGGGTCGGCGCGGCCGTCCTCCAGGAGCTGATGGCGCAGGGCCGCCCGGTACGGGCGCTGGCCCGCGCGGAGTCGGCGCACCTGGTGGCGCTGGACGGGGTGGAGGTCGCCGAGGGTGACCTGGCCGACCTGGACAGCCTGCGCGCGGCCGTCCGGGGGGTCGACGCGGTGGTCCACGCCGCCTGCACCTTCACCGCGCACGAGGTCGACGTCGCGGCGATGCGCGCCATGGTGGACGCCTGGCGGCACGGCAGCTTCGTGTTCGTCAGCAGCATCGACGCGTACGGGCGTCCGCCGGGCGTCGAGGTGGCGGAGGGCGCGCCGGCCACGCTGCCGGTCACCGCGTACGGCCGGGCGAAGCTCGACTGCGAGCGGACCCTGCTGGCCGCGGCCGGGACCGAGGGCCGCGGCGCGGGTACGGTGGTGCGCTCGCCCATCGTCTGGGGCCCGCACCGGCGGCTGCGCGAGCAGCTGCGCTGGGGCGCGACCGGGGAGCTGTTCCAGACCGCGCAGGCGGGCCGGCCGCTGCTGCTGCCCGACCCGCCGGCCGACGGGCACGCCTGGTACGGGGCGGCCTGGGTGCACGCCGCGGCCCTGGCGCGGGCCGTCACAGCCTGCCTCGACGACTCCGGCCGGGAGGCGGGCCGGGTGCTGAACGCGGTCGGCGGCCATGTCGGCTGGCCGGAGCTGGCCGCCGAACTGGTCCGGCTGCTGGGCTCGGCGAGCCCGGTGGAGCTGGGCGCGGGCGCCGACCCGGAGCTGGCCCGGCCGTGGCGCTACCGCTCGGACGCGCTGGCCGAGGCACTGCGCGAGGAGCCGGGCGAGGACTGGCGCAGCGTGCTGGGCGCGATGGTGCGGTAGGCCCGGCGGGCGCCGCCCCACCGGCCGTCTCATAGGGCGGCTCATAGGGCGGCGCACCGGCCGGTGCGGGCGCCGGCCACGATGGTGTCCTCGATCAGCGGCCGGGCGTTGGCCGGGAGGTCTCTCCCGTCCGCCGGTGGTGCTCCCGACTGGTGCTCCCCGCGTACGACGGCGCCGGGTCCGGGCCGGTTGTTCCCGCCCGGGCCATAGGTCGGCCCTATGACCCCATAGGGCCGGGTGCCCTACTGCACCGCCCGGGCTGCCGAGAGGGTGGCGGTCACGGTCGGCGGTCCTCCGGCCGTGTGCCGACCGAAGGAAGCGCCGCCATGCCTCGTCCCGTCCGGGTCGCCATCGTCGGGGCCGGCCCCGCCGGGATCTACGCCGCCGACGCCCTGCTGAAGTCCGGCCTCGCCACCGAACCCGGTGTGTCGATCGACCTGCTGGAGCGGCTGCCCGCGCCGTTCGGCCTGATCCGCTACGGCGTCGCGCCGGACCACCCGCGGATCAAGGGCATCGTGACGGCGCTGCACCAGGTGCTCGACAAGCCGCAGGTGCGGCTGTTCGGCAACGTCGGCTACCCGGACGACATCGGCCTGGACGACCTGCACCGGTTCTACGACGCGGTGGTCTTCGCCACCGGCGCCGACGCCGACCGCGAGCTCGACATTCCCGGCTCGGAGCTGGACGGCTCCTACGGCGCGGCGGACTTCGTCTCCTGGTACGACGGCCACCCCGATGTGCCGCGCAGCTGGCCGCTGGAGGCGGAGCGGGTCGCGGTGCTCGGTGTCGGCAACGTGGCGCTCGACGTCGCCCGGATCCTCGCCAAGACGGCGGACGAGCTGCTGCCCACCGAGATACCGCCGAACGTCCACACCGGGCTCATCGCCAACCGGGCCGTCGAGGTGCACGTCTTCGGCCGCCGCGGTCCGGCGCAGGCCAAGTTCAGCCCGATGGAACTGCGCGAGCTCGACCACTCCCCGACCATCGAGGTGATCGTCGACCCCGAGGACATCGACTACGACGACGGCTCGATCGCCACCAGGCGCGGCAACAAGCAGGCCGACATGGTGGCCGCCACCCTGGAGAACTGGGCCATCCGCGACGTCGGTGACCGGCCGCACCGGCTGTTCCTGCACTTCTTCGAGTCCCCGGTGGAGATCCTCGGCGCCGACGGCCGGGTCGCCGCGCTGCGCACCGAGCGGACCGGGCTGGACGGCACCGGGAACGTCACCGGCACCGGCGAGTACCGGGACTGGGACGTCCAGGCGGTCTACCGGGCCGTCGGCTACCGCTCCGCCGAGCTGCCGAAGCTGCCGTTCGACCCGCTGTCCGCGACCGTGCCGCACGAGGCGGGCCGGGTGCTGGAGGCCGGGGCGCCGCTGCCGTCCACGTACGTCACCGGCTGGGTCAAGCGCGGCCCGGTCGGCCTGATCGGCCACACCAAGGGCGACGCCAACGAGACGGTCGCCTGCCTGGTGGCGGACCACCGCGCGGGCCGGCTGCGCACCGCCGAGGTGCCGGCCGAGGAGGCCGTGCCGGCGTTCCTGGCCGAGCGGGGCGTGGAGTTCACCACCTGGGAGGGCTGGCTGCGGCTGGACGCCCACGAGCGGGCGCTCGGCGCCCGCGAGGGCCGGGAGCGGGTGAAGGTGGTCGCCCGCGAGGAGATGCTGCGGGCGGGCGCGGCGGACGCCTGAGCCGGCGTCACCCCGGTATCACCCCGGCGGGTGACGCCGGTTGTGGAAGCCGGTGACCCCTGGCAGCGTCGGTCCGACCGGTCCGATCACCGACGTTGCCGAGGGAGTCCCGTGCACCTGCCGCCCGCGCGTCGTCGAGCCGCACTGCTGCTGACCGCGGGGGCGGTGGTCTACAACGACTGGCCGCTCGAGTTCTTCCTGCCCACGGGCCTGGACCCGGCCAACTCCTACGCCAGCGAGCTGTACGCGGCGGACCAGCCGTTCCACGTGCTGTTCGGGGCCGTCGAGCTGGTGGCCGCGGCGCTGGTGGCGTCCGGTGCGCTGACCGCGCTGGCGGCCTGGCGGGGTGCGCTCGGGCGGGCCGGTTGGGGGGCGCTGGCGGGGTTCGCGGCGTTCTCGGTGGCCGACGTGATGGTGCCGATGCGCTGCGCGGCCTCGGTGGAGCCCGGCTGCGAGGTGGTGAACCCGTGGCACACGCTGACCAGTGCCCTGGTCCACTTCGCGCTGTTCGCCTCGATGGCGCTGCTGATCCTCGCCGCCCGCCGGGACCCGGCCCGGCTGCCGGGCGTCGCGCGCCGGGGGCCCGTCGTGCTGACCGCCGCGATGGCGACCGCCGTGGCCACCGTCGGACCGCTGTTCGGGTACCCGGGCTGGCACGGCGTCACCCAGCGCGCGCACCTGGTGCTGGTCGGGGTCTGGTTCGTGCTGCTGGCCACCGGGCTGTCGGCCGTGCCCGCGCCGAGGGTGCCCGCGCGCCGGCGGCCCGAGCTGCCCGAGCCCTCGCTGCGGAAGTGACCCCGCGGCCGCCCGGGCCGCCGCCGCTCAGCGGCCGGGAGCGCTCAGCGGCCGGGGGCGCCGGTGGGCGGGGTGTCCAGCACGGTGAACCGCAGCCCGGCGGCGCTGAGGCGGTCGATCAGCGCGGTGCCCATCGCGACCGCCGGGGTGACCTGTCCGGCGGCGGGCGGCAGGTCGTCGTATGCGAGGCTGAGCGCGGACTCGGCGAGCATCTTGGCCGTCTCGGTGTACCCGGGGTCGCCGCCCGACACCTCGGTGAGCAGCGGGGCCGCGCCGCTGCCGAGCGCCTGGCCCGCGAAGCGGACGGTGAACCAGGAGGCCGCCCGCTGCTCGGCGCTCGGCCCCGCGCCTGGCCGGTGCAGCCGGCCGAGCGCCGTACGCAGCGGCGGGACCTGGGCGGCGAGCGCGAGCAGGGCGAGACCGGCGCCGCCGCCGAGCAGCACCGGCAGCCGCTTGACCGCGGCGAAGTGCCCGTAGCGGAACGCCGGGCCGTAGTCCGCGCGGGCGGCCGCGGAACGGCCGACCACCACGGGGTCGATGGTGGGCATCGGCACGGCCCAGGCGAGGGCCTGCGGCGAGTACCGGATCCGCCCGGCGGAGGTGCTGATCCGCCGTCCGGCGGGGCTCGGCTCGGCGTCCCGGCGGGCCCGGGCGGCCCGCGCGGCCTCGCGCGGGCGGCCGATCGCGGACAGCGCCGAGGCGAAGGTCCCGCCGGAGAACATGCCGCCGGCCCGGACGAAGCCCCGCACCGAGACCGGCGCGTCCGGCGGCAGTTCCCCGCGCTCGCGCATCCGCTCCAGGGTGAACAGCACCCCGAGGTCGTGCGGCACCGAGTCGAAGCCGCAGGAGTGCACCAGCCGCGCGCCGGTCTCCACCGCCCGCCGGTGGTGCCGCAGGTACATCAGGTCCACGAACTCCGGCTCGCCGGTCAGGTCGACGTAGTCGGTACCGGCGTCGGCGCAGGCGGCCACCAGCGGCTCGCCGTGCCACAGGTAGGGGCCGACCGTGGAGATCACCACCCGGGCCGAGGCCGCGACCTCGCGCAGCGAGGCGGGGTCGGTGGCGTCGGCGGTGAGCAGCGGGAGGTCCGCGCAGCCGGGTGCCGATTCGGCGAGGCGCTTGCGCAGCGCCTCCAGCTTCTCCCGGTTGCGTCCGGCCAGCGCCCAGCGGCAGCCGGCGGGCGCGTGCGCCGCCAGGTACTCGGCGGTCAGCGCCCCGGTGAATCCGGTGGCGCCGAACAGGACCAGGTCGTACGGGCGATCGGCGTCCATGAACTTCCCTACCAGCCGGTAATGATCGGCCTCACGCTAGGGACGGGCCGCCCGCGGTGTCAACAGTGCGGAGCCGCGGGCGGCCGTGCGGCCGGGCCCGGTCAGCCGCCGAAGTTGAGGGCGTAGAGCCGGCGGACCGAGTCGGCGGTGACGAAGTCCATCGGCACCGTGCCGAGCACCGGGCGGGCGCCGTGGTCGAGGCCGCCGAGGTAGCCGTTCAGCCGGGAGCCCATCGCGTCGGCGGCCTGCCGCGGCCACAGGCCCCAGCCGGAGGAGGAGGTGAAGGTCAGGAAGAGCCGCTGGGGGTCGGTGGCCGCGCGGGCGGCGTTCAGGTGGGCGGAGGTCTCGGGCCACTTGCGGGAGGCGATCTCGAAGATCGTCCCGATGTCGTAGTCGTCCTCGATGTCGGTGAGCGGGCCGCCCCAGCCGATGCCCGGCAGGCCCGGGCTGTCGGCGAGCAGCACGATCCGCCCGCGGACCTCGCCGAGCTGCGGGACCCGGCTCTCGCCCCACATCAGCCCGGCCCATCTCGCCCGGTAGCCCTCGAAGACCGCGGCGAAGTCGGCCGCGGCAGCGGAGGAGTACTCCTGCTTCACCCGCATCAGCAGGGTCTCCTGCGGGTGTGCGGCGAGGAAGGCCTGGCACTGGTTGAGCACGTCGCCGAAGAAGATCTCCTGGAAGACCGGGCCGTGGTGGATCGCGAACACCCCGTCGATCAGCCGGCAGCGGATGTCGAGGAAGCGGACCCCGGCCGCGAGCTGGTCGGGCACCGAGAGGGTCTGGGTCTGGGTGATCGGGCCGCCGTGCAGCGAGCAGGTGTCGTGCGTCCCCGGTACGGTGAGCCGCGCCAGCGGGCTGCCGGACGGGAGCGCCGCCATCCAGTCCGCCCCACCGGGCACCTGGGCCGCGGCCGCCGCCGGGGCCGCCACGCCGGTCACCGCCCCGAGGGTGCCCGCCGCGCCGAGTGCCAGCACCGCCCGCCCGAGGGTGCGCCGGCTGATCCGCTGCTCCGTCAATCCCATGGCCACGTCCCGTCGTTGAAGCCTGACGGGCGGTGTCTCCGCCCCCTGCATTGTCATGGCCACAGAGGGACGGGCATAGACCCGTGCACGGTGGCGGTAGGAGCGGGGCGAGGTGACGGGCGGTCACCGGAGGCCGGCCGGGCCGGCCGGGGTCAGCCGCTGACGCCCGGCACCCGGCCGCGCGGGCGGCGGTGCGCACCGCGGTGGCGGGCGACGCCGTGGCGGCCGCCGCCCCGGGGCCGGCCGCGGGGGGCGGGCGCGGCCAGC
>NZ_JAIZ01000110.1 GCF_000710465.2 Kitasatospora sp. MBT63
GCAGGCCCACGCCGCGTCCCCCGGCGCCCACGCCCAGCCGGCCGACGCCCGAGGCGGTCGCTCCCGTACCGGAGCCCAGCCCGCCCGCGCCGACGCCGCCGCCGGCGCCCAAGGCGGTCCGGCTGCCCCCGCCGGCCCCCGCCCCGGAGCCGAAGCGGCACCAGAGCACGCCGCCGACCACCACGATGCTGCTGGTCACCGTCCCGGCGGTGCTCGCCGCCGCGGCGCTCAAGCCCCGCTCACGGACCGCCCGCGGCGGCCGGAGCAGCCGGTCCTGAGACCGGCACGACCACGTTGACCGTCGATTTCCCGGACTGGAGTGTGCCCATGTCGGAGTGGTTGGCCCTGGCGATCGCCATGCTGGCGGCGTGCGCCGTCGTCGTGGCGGTCGTCTTACTGAGACACCGTCGGGTCGCCGATGACGACGACCCGACGGAGACCCCCGACGTCATCGAGTACATGACGATGATGATCGGCGTGGTCTACGCGATCGTCCTGGGGCTCGCCATCGCGGGCGTGTGGGAGGCCCGCAGCGCGGCCCAGGACGACATCCTGCGGGAGGCACAGTCCCTGCACGAGGTGAGCGAACGCGCCCAGGTCTACCCCGCGGACTTCCGCGACCAGCTGCGGTCCGACGTCGACGCGTACGTGTCCTTCGTCGTCGACACCGAGTGGACGCACATGGAGGAGCAGGGCGAGATCTCACCGCGCGGCACCGAGCTGCTGGCCAAGCTGCGCGCGGACGCCGCCGGCCGGACCCCGCAGAACGACCTGGAGGCCCAGACCTACCAGCCGATCCTGGACCGGATCGCGATCGCCGACGAGACCCGCAACTCCCGCGGCCAGAGCACCGGCCCGACCATGCCGGGGGTGGTGTGGTTCGGCCTGATCGTCGGTGCGCTGGTCACCGTCGGCATGATCTTCACGCTGCAGATCCGCCGCTCCGGCCGCGAGCTGTTCCTGGCGGGCGTGTTCAGTGCGCTGATCGGGTTCCTGCTCTTCCTGATCTGGGACTTCGACGACCCGTTCGGCCGTGGCATCTCGGTGACCACCCAGCCGTTCCTGGACCTGTTCCCGCAGCTCGGCGGGTCGGGCTGACCGCCCTGTGACGGCCGCCCCGGTGGGCGAAACGGATCTGCACCAACGCCCCTCGCCGCACCGCGGCGGGGGGCGCCGGTGGTCGGGGGCCCCACGCGCCGGGGCTAGACTGGTGCGCAGTTGTGCAGGCACCTCGTTCGGTGAGGCGTCGCCACGGACACAGGCCACTGACCCCACGACGTCGAGAGACGCCCAGGTTCAGGACAGGTCTCCCCGGCCTAAGGGGTGACCCCAAGTGGCTGCACCCCAGGGGTGCTACGCCGTGGCGTGCCAAAGCTCTGACGAGTTCAGGGGTGCCACCCGGTCGGCGGGCGTATCCGTGCTGCCCGGGGGAATCTCCTGTGTGCGCGATCCGGCGCCCCCGCGGGCGCCCCGGCGGCGAGGAGGTGAGAGCGGTGGAGTGCAGTAGTCCGGGCCGAAGTCGGCCCCACCCCGGGATGACCCCGTTCACGTCCTGCGTCCCGTGCCCCGTCCGCCGCACGTCCCCCGCCCCCGGCTCCCTCCGGGACTGACCGCCGCCGCGGTCCGCCCTCGGGTGCGCCGCCGTGCGGGCGTGCCCGGCCACGGCCGGGGCGGCCCCTCTCCGCCTTCCTGCCCGTGGCCCGCCGCCCTCGCGCGGCAGCGCGCCGTCGGTCCGCGGCGGACCACGATCCGTGGAGGTTCCTGCCATGTCCGACTGGCGTGTGCGCGCGGTGCGCGCGAGCAAGCGTCCGTTCAGCCGTCCCGCCGCCACGGCCCGCCCGGAAGTGGTGCTCGCCCCCGAACACTCGATGGACCCGAGGCCCGAGCAGCGGGGCGCCGCGACCACCCTGGAGCGGTCCGTGGTGGACGCCGCGGTCTACCGCGACGGGCACCGGGTCGAGGCGCCCAGCAGCCTGGCCGAGATCTACCAGCAGATCCCCGGCAAGCCCGGCACGATGGCCTGGATCGGCCTGCTGCGCCCGGCCGAGGCCCAGCTCACCGAGGCCGCCGAGCGCTTCGGCCTGCACGAACTGGCCGTCGAGGACGCCATCGTCGCCCACCAGCGGCCCAAGCTGGAGCGGTACGGCGACACCCTCTTCGTGGTGCTGCGGGCCGCCCGCTACCTGGACGACGACGAGGCGGTCGACTTCGGCGAGATCCACCTGTTCGTCGGCCCTGACTTCGTGGTCACCGTCCGGCACTCGCAGTCCCCCGACCTGTCCGCGGTCCGCCGCCGGCTGGAGGGCGACCCCGAGCTGCTCGCGCTCGGCCCCGAGGCCGTGCTGTACGCGGTACTGGACGCGGTGGTCGACGGCTACGCGCCGGTGATCGCCGGGCTGCAGCACGACATCGACGAGATCGAGACGGAGGTGTTCGGCGGCGACCCCGGCGTCTCCCGCCGGATCTACGAGCTCTCCCGCGAGGTGATCGAGTTCCAGCGGGCCACCCGCCCGCTGCTGGACATCATGGGCAGCCTGGAGGCCGGCTTCGAGAAGTACGGCACCGACGAGGAGCTGCGGCGCTACCTGCGCGACGTCGCCGACCACGCGACCACCGCGGCCGAGCGGGTCGACGGCTTCCGGCAGATGCTGCAGAACATCCTCACGGTCAACGCCACCCTGGTCTCGCAGGCCCAGAACGAGGAGATGAAGCAGCTCGCCGAGGCCGGGCACGCCCAGAACAACGAGATCAAGAAGATCTCCTCCTGGGCCGCCATCCTGTTCGCCCCGACCCTGATCGGCACCGTCTACGGGATGAACTTCACCGAGATGCCGGAGCTGAAGTGGGCGTTCGGCTACCCGTTCGCGATCGGCCTGATGGCGCTGGTCTGCGGCAGCCTGTACCTGGTCTTCAAGCGCCGCGACTGGCTGTAGCGGGCGGCGGCGCGGCCGGGCGGGCGCCGGTCAGAGCCAGTCGTTGCGGCGGAACGCCCGGAAGGCGACCACGCAGACGGTCACGATCAGCGCCAGCACCGCCGGGTAGCCGTACGTCCACCGCAGCTCCGGCATGTGGTCGAAGTTCATGCCGTAGATGCCCACCACCATGGTCGGCACCGCGACCAGGGCTGCCCCGGCGCTGATCTTGCGCATGTCGGTGTTCTGCTGCAGCGACAGCCGGGCCACACTGGCGTCCAGGACAGAGGAGACCAGCTCGTCGAAGGCGGCGATCCGCTCCTTGGCCTGGGCGTGGTGGTCGGCGACGTCCCGCAGGTAGGCGGTGAGGCCGGCCGGCAGGCCCGGCAGTGAGCCGTCGGTCAGCCGCTTCAGCGGCCCGCCCAGCGGCACCACGGCGCGTTTGAACTCCATCAGCTCGCGCTTGAGCTGGTAGATCCGGCCGGCGTCGTCGGTGCGTTCGGGCGAGAAGACGGCGGTCTCCAGCTCCTCCACGTCCCGTTCGAAGGCGTCGGCGACCTCCAGGTACCGGTCGACCACGTGGTCGGCGACCGCGTGCAGGACGGCCACCGGTCCGAGCGCCAGCAGCTCCGGCGCGGACTGCAGCTCCCGCCGCACCCCGGCCAGTCCCGGCGCGCTGCCGTGCCGCACCACGATGGCGAAGCCGGGCCCGGCGAACACCATGATCTCGCCGGTGTCGACGATCTCGGCGGTGGCGGTCACCCGGTCGTGGTCGACGTAGACGATCGTCTTGAGCACCAGGAACAGCGTGTCCCCGTAGCGTTCCAGCTTGGGCCGCTGGTGGGCGCGGACGGCGTCCTCGACGGCCAGCGGGTGCAGCGCGAACGCGCCCGCCATCTCGGCGAACTGCTCGGCGGTCGGCTCGTACAGCCCGATCCAGACGAACCGGTCCGGCCGCTCGGCGAGCTGCCCGGCCACGGCCGCGAGGTCCACCTCGCCGGGCATCCTGCGGCCGTCCTCGTACAGCGCACAGTCCACGACCGTCCGCGAGTCCATCACGCCACCACCCCATCGGACCCGGCCCGGTGCCGCCCGCCCTCGGCCCGCCAACCTACCCGCCGCCTCCCCGTCGGCGAAGCGGGGACCTGCGGGACCGCCGGGACCGCCGGTCAGCGGGCCCCCGCTCAGCGGCTCCCGGTCAGCCCGACCGGCGGCCGCCGATGCCACCCGTCGGGGCCGAGGTGCCGGCGTCCGCGGCGGTGCAGCTCGGCCAGGTCCTGCTGGAGGGCGGGCCTCGGCACGGTCAGCACCGGGCAGAGCGCCCTGCGGACGCAGTACGCCGTCACCGACGGGCGCAGACCCCGGTGGAGCAGACCACCGCCCGCCCCGACCACCAGGAGGTCGCCGGCCCGGTCGGCGGTCCGCACCAGCACCCCGCCGGTGTCGCCGCGGACCGCCTCGGCGGTCAGCCGGACCCCGGCCGGCATCCCGCCGAACGCATCGTCGAGCGCCTGCGCCAGCCGGTGGGCCGCGGCGTCGCGCCACAGGGACAGCAGCGGCGGGCAGGGCGCCAGCCGGTAGCCGTGCTCACCGCCCTGCGGCGCCCAGGCCAGCACCGCCAGCACCTCGGCGTCCGTGCGGGCCGCCTCGGCGACGGCCCGGTGCAGCGCCGCCAGGCTGCCCAGTGATCCGCCGACACCCACCACGATGCGACGCCCGTGCGCCACCGCTGCGCCGTCGATGCCCGGCTCCGCCATGTCCCGCTCCTTCGTCCGTTCGAACGGGGTCCAGCCAAAGCCCTCGGGCGGCCTCCCGGCCGGTCCCTGACATTTCCCTGACGGCGCGTGCCGCTCTCCGAACGCCTCCCTGACGGCGTCCCGGGCCGCCGGGCACACCGCGCGGCGGGCCCGCCGCGCCGACGCGCGACCGTCCGTACCGGGTGCCAGGCTGGCTCCGACAGCGATCCGCGAACGGAGACACCATGATCACCACTGACTTTGCGACGGGCTCCCCGGTCTGGCTCGACCTCGGTGCGCCCGACGTCGACGCGGCGGGTGCCTTCTACTCCGCCGTGTTCGGCTGGCAGACGCAGTCCTTCGGCGAGGACACCGGCGGGTTCCTGGCCCTGCACCACGGCGGGAAGCTGGTCGGCGGCATCGGCCGGCTCACCGAGCAGGGGGCCCGCTCCGCCTGGATGCTCTACTTCAAGACCGCCGACGTGGACGCCGCCGCCAAGACCGTCGAGCGCCTCGGCGGCACGGTCCGGGTCGCCCCGATGGACGCCGGCGAGGACGGGCGGATGGGCCAGTTCACCGACCCGCAGGGCGGCCAGTTCGCGCTCTGGCAGCAGGTCGGCGGCCGGTCCGGCCTGGAGGCGGTGGACGGCCCGGGCACGCTGAACTGGACCGAGCTGTACACCACCGACGCCGAGGCGGCGAAGACCTTCTACGGCGAGCTGCTCGGCTGGCGGACCGCGGCGATGCCGATGCCGGGCGACGGGGGCACGTACTGGATCATCACCCCGCAGGGGCTCGGCCAGGACCGGATGCAGGGCGGCCTGATGCAGCTGCCCGCCGAGTACCTGGCGCTCAACGGCGGCAAGCCGTACTGGCACCCGGTGTTCGCCGTCGAGGACTGCGACGCGACCGTCGCCACCGTGACCGGGAACGGCGGCAGCGTGCAGATGGGCCCCGAGGACGTACCGGGCGTCGGCCGGCTGGCCGTCTGCCTCGACCCGGCGGGCGCGGACTTCGTCGTCCTGCGGCCCGCACCGCCCGCCCAGGGCTGACCTGCCGAGCCGACCGGGCGGGGCCGCGGCCCCGCCCGCCGCAGGACGGAGTGCCGTGCGCCGTCGTCACAGCTTCCACCTGGACCGGGCGGGCCACTCGGTCACGGTGAACATCCGCTCGGGCTGGATCACCGAGACCGAACTGCTGGTCGACGGGCGGGAGATCGCCTTCCACCGCGCCCACGGGCCGGGCGTGCTGCCGCGCACCCTCTGCGGGGTGCTGCCCGGGCGCCCCGGCGCCTTCCTGGTCCGGATCGACCGCCCGGCCCCGGGCGCGCCGGAGCTGCGCTGCGAACTGGAGCTGGACGGCGCCGTCCTGCCGATGACGGCGGACACCGGCGGGCCGTGAGCCCATCCGGGGGCGAGAATGGGCAGGTGGACGCCGGGCATCCCGGCCGGTACCCCGCCGAGGTGAGCAGCCCGGCCAGGGTCGCCGGACCGGACGAGGCGATCGGCGCGGACGAGCTGGCGCTCGCCGCCCGCAACCACGCGCTGCCGCTGGAGGCCCTGCGCGCGGAGGTGACACCCGCGGGCCTGCACTACGTCCTCACCCACTACGACATCCCCGCCGTCGCCGTCGCCGGCGCCGACGACGCCGGGTGGCGGCTCACCGTGGCGGGCCGCTGCCGCACCCCGCTGCGGCTGGACCTCGCGGCGCTGCGGGCGCTGCCCGCCGTCACCGCCCGGGTGACGCTGGAGTGCGCCGGCAACGGGCGGGCGCTGCTGTCGCCGCGGCCGGTGAGCCAGCCCTGGCTGGACGGCGCGGTCGGCACGGCGGACTGGACGGGTGTGCCGCTGCGGGTGCTGCTGGCGCAGGCCCGGCCCGCGCCGGAGGCCGTCGAGGCGGTGTTCACCGGCGCCGACCACGGGATCGAGCGCGGGGTCGAGCAGGACTACCGGCGCAGCCTGCCGCTGCCGGTGGCGCTGGCCGAGGACCGGCCGGTGCTGGTCGCGTACGCGATGAACGGGCAGCCGCTGCCGCCGCAGCACGGCCACCCGGTGCGGCTGGTCGTCCCGGGCTGGTACGGGATGGCGAGCGTGAAGTGGCTGTGCGGGATCGAGTTGACCGACACCCCGTTCACCGGTTTCCAGCAGGCCGTCGCGTACCGCTACCGGCGCTCCCCCGACGACCCCGGCGAGCCGGTGACCCGGATCGCGCCGCGGGCCCTGCTGGTCCCGCCGGGGATGCCGGACTTCATGTCACGCACCCGGGTGGTGCGGCCCGGCCGGGTCCTGCTGGAGGGCCGGGCCTGGTCCGGGCACGCCCCGGTGACCCGGGTCGAGGTCAGTACGGACTCCGGCCGCAGCTGGCACGAGGCCGAGCTCGCCCCGGCCGACCCGCGCCACCCGTGGGCCTGGCGGCACTGGCACTACCCGTGGACCGCGACGCCCGGCCGCCACCGGCTCGGTGCCCGCGCCCACGACGCCGCGCAGCACGGCCAGCCTCTCGATGCGGAATGGAACCGCGGCGGCTTCGGCAACAACGCGGTCCAGCGGGTGCCCGTGGTCTGTCTGTGACCCGGTCGACGAGGCGGGGCGGCCCGCGGATTCGGTGCGGCCGGCCGCACCCGCCGAAACGGAACACAGGAATTCGGTGGGGTCCGGCACGATCAGGTGCCGCCGAGCGTTCCGGCCGCCATTCGGGGCCGGCCGAACGCATTCCCATTCCACATCCGGCCCGGCCCGGCGATTTTCATGAAACCGGGCGCGCGGGCATCTCCGGCCCTCCAGGCCAAGGGAGACCGGCAAATGGGACCATGCGGGCCGGACCTTACCGGACAAAGAATTCCAAAGGGTCGGAGCTCCACCAAAACCCGGTGAACCGGTCAAATCATCCGATCTCATTTGACGGGTACACACCTAATTGCCTTGCACCCCCACTATGGGCGGGTTACGATGGCGTACGATAAGTCGAACAATTATCGCCATTCATAAATAAGCGCAATATCCAGCTAAAGAAACCGGAAAGCCAGCGGGGGCGGCCGTCCGTTGCACACCCATCGCACCCCGCCGCGTCGGCGCGGCGGTGCGGACGGGTGTCGGCGTCCCTGCGCGCACCCGCGCAGCACCTGCCACAGCAAAGGAACCAGCCGCATGACGCAAGCCAGGGTCCACCGGCCGCACGATCCCCATCGGCGAGCACGCCAGGCCGCACGCCGGGGCGGCCCGGCCGAACCGCGCACCGGCGGCACACCGGCCGGCCGTCAGATCTGATGACGGGGCCACGGGGGATGCAGGATCCGGTCAGGCCGGCGGGGGCACGGTCGTTCGGTGAGGAGCTGGAAGCACTCCTGATCGAACGTCAGCTCTCCTGGCGCAAACTCTCCCAGCGGGTCGGATACACGGCCGGCTGGCTCAGCAAGATCAAGAACGGCCGCCAGCCGTCGGCCGACCTGGCCCGCCGGTGCGACGAGGTGCTCCAGGCCGGAGGCCGGCTGGTGGCCCTGGCCGCGGCGCACCCGGCCGCCCACAGGGCCCCGGCGCCGGTCGCCGCCCATCTCGTCCGGCCCGCCCAACTGCCGGGCGCCACCGCCGGGTTCGTCGGCCGGGAGGCCGCCCTCGGACAGCTCGACGCGGCCCTCACCGGCGCGGTGCGCACCGGCGTCCCCCGGGTCGTCGCGATCGACGGCCCGCCGGGCGTCGGCAAGACCGCGCTGGCGCTGCGCTGGGCGCACGACGTGGCACCGCAGTTCCCGGACGGACAGCTCTACATCGACCTGCACGGCTACTCCAGCAAGGCCGCCCACGTGCTGCCCGAGGACGTACTGGAGAAGTTCCTGGTCGCGCTCGGCGTGCCGGTGGGCGAGATACCCGACGGGACCGACCAGCGGGCCGGGCTGTACCGCTCGATCCTGGCCGGCCGGCGCATCCTGGTGGTGCTCGACAACGCCGCGGACTTCCCGCAGGTCGAACCGCTGCTGCCCGGGTCGAGCGAGTGCGTGGTGGTGGTCACCAGCCGCAGCCGGCTGTTCGCGATGGCCGTCCGCACCCACGCCGGCCGGGTCACCCTCGAACCGCTGTCCGGCGAGGAGTCCTGCCAGCTGCTGCGCACCGTGATCAGCCCGCAGCGGGCGGACCGGGAGGCCAAGGCGCTGGGCGAGCTGGCCCGGCTGTGCGGCCACCTCCCGCTGGCGCTGAGGATCGTCGCCGAGCAGATCCTGATGAGTCCCACCCTCAGTCTCGGCCGGCTGCTGGACGACCTGGTCGCCGAGGGGCAACTGCTCGAACTGCTCTCCCCGGACGACGCGATCGCCGTCCGGGCGGTCTTCTCCTGGTCGTACCGGCAGCTGGACGAGGAGTGCCGGCGCACCTTCCGCCTGCTGAGCCTGCACCCCGGGGTCCGGCTGAACCGCGAGTGCGCCGCCGCCCTGGTCGGCCGCCCGGTGCCGCAGACCGCGTCGCTGCTGGAGAAGCTGCACGGGATGCACCTGCTGGAGCGCGACGACGACGGCTGGTACCGGCTGAACGAACTGCTGCGGCTGTACGCCGCCGAGCGCTCCCGGGCGGACGACACCGCGGAGGACTGCCGCCGGGCCGTCCGGCGGATGACCGACTGGTACGTGGGCATGGTGACCGCCACCCACCTGCAGCTGGCACCGTTCCGCTCCAGCCTGAACTGGCTCCGGCCGCGGACCGCGGCCCCACGGATCGACCCCGCGCCGTTCGCCGACGAGGTGGCCGCGCTGCGCTGGTGCGACGCCGAGCTGCCGAACCTGGTGCCGGTGACCGAACTGGCGGCGGAACACGGGTTCCACGAGACCGTGGTGGTGCTGGCCCTGCGGCTGTTCGACTACCTGATCCTGCGCAAGCCCTGGTCGACCTGGGTCGCCACGCACGAACTCGCCCAGCGGGCCGCGCAGGAGACCGGCTGGGCGCAGGCCCTCGGCTGGGTCAAGACCCATCTCGCCTACGCCTACTGGTGGCTGCGCGACAGCGCCAGGTGCGGCCGGCTCTGCGAGGAGGCGCTGGAGATCCTGCGGGAACTCGGCGACCGGTGCGGGGAGGGCTGGGCGCTGGAGGGGTACGCGATCAACGTCCGGGACACCGGCGACCTGGCGGGCGCGTACGCCTGCGCCGCCGAGGCGCTGGAGATCTTCCGCGAGGTCGAGAACCACGAGGGCCAGGCCGCCGCACTCGGCACCCTGTGCGACATCGACAACCGGACCGGAAGATCCGACACCGCCCTCGCCGCCGCCCGGGACTCGCTGCAGATCAGCGAGGAGATCCGGGACTACCAGCGGCAGGGGCGCAGCCTGATCCGGATGGCCGCGATCTACCTGACCCGGGGGGACAGCGAGCAGGCGCTGCGCTACGCCGAGCTGGCGGTCGACCTGCACCGGCGGATCAACGACGAGTGGGGCGCCGCGGAGGCGTTCGCCCGGCAGGGCGACATCCTGTTCGAACTCGGCCAGAAGGAACGGGCGGTGGTGTCCTGGTCGGCCGCGCTGGAGACCTACGGCGAGCTGGACGACCCCCGGGTGGACGGACTGCGCAAGGCGCTGGAGCGGTCGGGCTGCTGCTGAGTGCCGGTGGGCGGGCGTCCGCCGCGGGGGCCGCGGACGCCCGCCCGGCTCAGGTGGCGACCTCCGTCCGAGGCGTGCGCGGCAGCGGCGCCGCCGCCGCGGGCAGTGCCAGCACGGACCGGGCGACGGCGTCGGAGTCGCACAGCGTCACCGAGTTGACGCCGGGCCGGATCCCGGCGGCGGTGGCCCAGCGGACCGATTCGGTGGGGACGCCGTAGGCGACCCGCCGCGGGTGCGCCGACCCGCGCGCGTCGAGCAGGCGGAAGGTGCCCTCCTCGATCGCCAGGCCGCCGGTCTCGTGGCCGTCGCCGGCGGCCGACGGGACCCGGTGGGTCACCGCCTGGCCGGTGCGCAGCAGGTGCAGCAGCAGCGGGTCGGCGGTGCGCCGCAGGTCCGGTTCGGGCAGCCGGGCCTCGACCAGCGCGGTGGCCCGCACCGCGGGCCCGGGCACGGCCGCGGAGGCCGCGGTGAACCGGCCGAGGCCGGTGTCGACCTCGATCCCGTCGACCGGGCCGAGCGGTTCCAGCACGCCCGCCGTGATCAGCGCGATCATCATCTCGATCCGGGCGGCGGGCGGTCCGATCGACAGGAACGCGTTGACCGGGTTGTACCAGCGTTCCAGGTCATCCCGGTGCGAGTCGCCGTCCAGGCCGGCGTGGTCGACCGCGAGCCGGACCTCGTTGCGCAGGTCGCGCAGCACGTCCAGGGCGGCCTTCAGCGGGCTGGCGACGTTGCCCGCGCGGGCCTGCCGCAGGTCCTCGGCCAGGTGGTCCAGCAGCCAGGCGCGGTAGTCCTCGCGGCCGGCGAACTCGCGGCCGCGGTGCGGGGCGGTGATCCGGTCCCAGTCCCAGCGCTCGGCGGGGTCGATCCGGTAACGGTCCAGCACCCCGGCGTGCGCGCCGTCCGGGCGCACCGCCAGGAACTCGGCGGTGAACGACTCGCGCTCGGCCGCCCGGCCGCGGGACGCCAGCAGCGTGCCGTAGTAGACCGCCTCCACCTCGGCGGCGATCAGCGGCCACAGGTGCTCGCGGAAGCGCAGCCCGCCGCCGCGGCGCAGCCCGGCCACCCGCTCGGGGGTCAGCAGACGCGGCAGGTGGCGGCCGTACGGGCCCTTCTGGTTCTCGCCGCGGCCGTGGTACGGGATGCCGCGGCGCGAGCAGGCGTACAGCACCGGCTCCTGCCCGGACGGGCGGTAGACCAGCCGTCCGGGCCCGTCGCCCGGCGCCCCGGCCGGCTCCGCCCGGACGAAGGTGCCGCCGCGGCCCACTGTGAACAGCGCGACGTAGTCGAAGAAGTTCAGCCCGAGGCCGCGGAGCAGGACGTGCTCGCCCGGGGCGATCACGGTCAGGTCCACGTCGGCCGGGTTGGCCGGGGTGAGGTAGGTCAGCGCGTGGGCACGGGCCAGCCGGGCGATCCGCTCCTCCTGCCGGGTCGGCCGGGCGGGCAGGTGGCCCTGCGCCATCACCACGGCGTCCAGCCCGTCGATCCAGCTGCCGTCCTGCAGCCGCACCCGCTGGGGGCCGCCCGGCACGCCGAGCGCGTCCGCGACGGCCACCGCGCGCGCGGCGTGCACGAGCACCCGGACGTGGCCGGGCGCGCGGGCGGTCACCCGCTCGAAGGCGGCCCGCAGGTAGCAGCCGTAGAACGCCCGGCTCGGGTAGGAGTCCGGGGTCAGGTCCCGGGCCTCGGCCAGGGTCTGGTCGTCCTGGCCCTGCCCGTCGCCGCGCACCAGGGCGGCCGCCCACTCGTACAGGCTCGGACCCGGTTCGACCGGGCCGTCGATCAGCACGCTGTCGTCCGCGTAGACGGTGATCTGCGAGGCGACGGTGTTGGTCAGCAGGTGACGGGACTGGTCGGTGCGCCAGACCGCCCCGGCGCCCGGCGGGTACGGATCGATCAGGTGGACGGTGACCTCGGGATGCCGCCGGGCGGTCCGCTCCCGGGCGCACAGGCGCTCCAGGACGGACAGGCCGCGGGGCCCGGCACCGATGACGGCGATCGAGAACGGCCGGCCGCCCATCACCGCTCCGGTCGGCGGCCCACGGCGACCAGGGCCCGGCGCGGCACCTCGAGGTGCCAGCCGCCGGTCCCCGGGTCGCGCCGCGGCTCGATCACGGGCCGGACGCCGTCCGGCCCGGGGACACCGAACACCTCACGCGCCCGCTGCACGGTCCACTCCTCGGCGCGCTCGGCGCCGAGCGAGTCCTCGAGGCCGACCAGCCCGTACATGTCGAGCAGGTAGCGGCCCATGCCCAGATCCGCCGCGCGCGGCGAGTCGGCCACCACCCGGTAGGGGTCGGCCAGTTCGACCACCCGGACGTCCTCGAACCCCGCCTTGTCCAGGCAGGCCGTCAGCTCCTCCCGGGTGAAGTGGGCGAAGCGGTGCCCGGTGGCGGAGTACCGGTCCACCACCTGCTCGAACCAGACGTCCATCGGGCCGCCGACCTCGAAGTCGTGCATCACGAACACCCCGCCCGGGCGCAGCACCCGCAGCGACTCCTCGGCCGCGAGCAGGCGGTCGGACTCCGGCAGGTGGTGCGTCCCGTACGCGAGCAGCACGCCGTCGACCGACCCGGAGCGGAACAGCAGGCGCGAGGCGCTCTGCAGCACCGCCGGCAGGCCGGCCTCCCAGGCGGCCTCGACCATCAGCGGGGACAGGTCGCAGGTCATGATGGACAGACCGTGGTGGCCGGTCCGCCCCGCCACCCGGCGCACCAGGCCGTCGCCGCCGAGCAGGTCCAGCACCACCTGTCCGCGCTGCTCGGCCGGGTCGCAGATCAGCCGCAGCAGCTGGTCGATGCCGTGGGCCCGGGTCATCAACCGGTCCTGCTGGGCGCGGACGTAGCGCTCGCCGCGGCCGCCCGCGGCGGCGGGCCCGAAGTCGTCGCGCCCGCCCGCCGCCCGCCGCAGGTCCTCGGCCCAGGCCGCGACCAGGTCCTGGTCGAGCCGGTCGAGGAGCCGGGGGTGTTCCCGGCCCAGCCGTTCGAGCTGGGCGGGCAGGTCGTCTCCCCTGGTGGGGGTGGTCGCCGTGGTGTCCATGGCGCGCCTCGCTTTCTCCGTCGTTACGCCAAAGAGCAAGGAGGTCCGGCCGTCGGGGGCGGCCCGCGGACGGGTGCCGCGTTCCGCCGCCGGACGGTGGCGGTGGAAGGTCCTCGAAGGGTTCGTCGTCCCGGACGCTAACCGCGGCCGTCCGGCGCGGCCAGGGCCGGCCGAGGCCGTACCGGGCCCCGCCCGCCGCCCTGATCACACCTCAGCGACCGCCTCCCACCTGGGCGTTCGCTGGCCGCGGGACCCGCGCCGAGCGGCCCGCGGCCACGGTGACCGTAACCGGGCAGGGCGGACCGTACGGTATCGCCGCCGCCCGACCGTACGGTGATCCACCGATGCCGGCCGACCCACCCGCCTGTTTGGCTGCGGAGGACGAGTGCGGCACCCCCGGCCGGCCGGCGCCCAGGCCGAGGGCCGGGGCGCCGCCGAACCAAGGACCGGCCGCCCGGACGGCCCTGACACGGATGGTGGCGATGACCGAGCAGACAACTGCGGCCCCGCGGGAGGCCGGCCCGGCCGGCCGGCGGGAGCCCGCCGTCGCCGAGCCCGCCTTCCGGCCGCTGACGGCCGCCCAGCGGTACTGGTGGTGGCTGGACCGGAACCACCCGGAACTGCCGATCCACACCAGTCCGGTGTTCATGCGGCTGCGCGGCGCACTGGAGCTCCCCGTCCTGCGCTCGGCGCTCGCCGCGCTGTTCGCCGAACACCCCTCGCTGGGAGCGGTGTTCACCACCCGCGAAGGCGTGGCCGGCCAGGCGCCGGTGCCGGGCTGGTCGCCGCCGCTGTCGCTGGTCGACGCGGCCGGTGAGCCCGCGGTGGTCCTGGCCGAGCTGGCCGCACGGGAACGGCGGCGGCGCTTCGACCCGGCCGTGGCACCGGCCGCGCGTGCGGTGCTGGTGCGGTTCGCCCCGGACCACCACGTGCTGATGATCAGCACCCACCGGTTGCGCAGCGACGACCGCTCGCGCGCCGCCCTGCACGCCTCGCTGGTGCGGCACTACGCCGCCGGCGCCGGATCCGCCGCACCCTCCGCCCCCGCGCAGCCCGTCACCGCGCAGCCGTCCCGCGGCCGGCTCGACGAGGAGTACTGGCACGGGCTTCTGGCGGGTGCCCCGGCCCTGCTGGACCTGCCGGTCGACCGCCCGCAGCGCGACAACCACGACTTCCGCGGCGAACGCGAGACGGTGGAGCTCACCGCCGACCAGAGCGCCGCCCTGCGGTCGCTGGCGGCGGACGCCGGCTGCACCCCGTTCGACGTGCTGCTGGCCGCACTGCAGGTGGTCCTCGCCCGCCACACCCGGCAGCAGGCCTTCCTGGTCGGGACGGTCCACAGCCCGGCCGGCCGCCCGGCGGTCGGCCGCCACGACACCCTGCTGCCGCTGCGGGCCGACCTGCGCGGCCGCCCGACGGTGACCGAACTGCTCGGCCGGGTACGGGAGTCCCGCGCCGAGGCCGCCGCACACCCGGGCTTCCCGTACGACCGGCTGGCGGACGCCCTGGACTTCGCCCGCAGCCCCGGCCGGATGCCGCTGCTGCAGGTGGTGTGCTCACCGCAGCCGGCCGGCCCGCAGCCGGCGGACGCCGCCGGACTGCGGATCGAACTGCTGGACGGCGGCGAGGACCTGGCCCCGTTCGAGCTGGCCTGCCAGGTGGCCGAGACCGCCGCCGGGGTCCGGCTGACACTGACCTACCAGAGCAAGGTGTTCGACCGGGCCACCGTGGTCCGGCTCGCCGGGCACTGGCTGACCGTCCTGACCGCGATGGCCGCCGGGCCCGGCACGCCGGTGGACGAACTGCCCCTGCTGGCCGGCGCGGAACGGCAGCAGGCACTGGCCGGGTTCAACCGCACCCGCATCGACCTGCCCGACACCGAGGACGTGGCCCGCGCGGTCGCACGGCACGCCGCCGAACGGGGCGGGGAACCCGCGGTCGAATGCGCCGGCCGCACCCTGACCTACCGCGAACTGGACCGCCGGGTGAACGCACTCGCCGGGCGGCTGCTGGAACGCGGCCTGCGGCCGGACACCCGGGTCGGCGTCCTGCTGGAGCCGTCACCCGACTTCGTGGTGAGCGTGCTGGCGGTGCTGCGGGCCGGCTGCGCGGCCGTCCCGCTGGACGCCGACAGCCCGGCGCAGCGGCTGGCCCTGATGATCGGCGACTCGGCGGCCGCGCTGGTGCTCACCCAGCAGTCGCTGCTCCCCCGGCTGGCCGGCCTCGACTGCGCAGCGCTCCGCCTGGAGGACTGCGGCCTCGACGAGGCCGCCGGGCGCGAGGTGCCGGCCGTCGAGGTCCCGGTGCACCCGGACGGCCTAGCCTACGTCATCTTCACCTCGGGCTCGACCGGCCGCCCGAACGGGGTCGCCGTCAGCCACGGCAGCCTGCGCAACTACCTGGCCTGGGTGCGCGGCGTCCTGATCCCCGACCCGGACCCCGCCACCCCGGTGATCAGCCGGCTGACCTTCGACGGCGCGCTCAAGCAGCTGTTCACCCCGCTGCTCAACGGCCGGACCGCGTGGCTGCTGCCGACCGAGGTGGTCCGCGACCCGGCCGAACTCACCCGGCAGCTCGCCGGCCGCGGCACCGACGTGGTGGTCGGCTGCACCCCGTCGCTGTGCGAGGCGATCCTGGAGTTCGGCGACCCGGCCGCCCACCGGGCCCTGACCGGGCGGCTGAAGCGGTTCCTGCTCGGCGGGGAGCGGGTGGACCGCGAACTGGTCAACCGGATCCGGCGGGTGTTCCCGGACACCGAGGTGTGGAACGTCTACGGCCCCACCGAGACCACCGCCAACGCCTCCACCGCCAGGGTGGACCGCACCACGGGCGCCACCCCGATCGGCGGACCGGTCTGGAACTGCACCTACTACGTGCTCGACGAGCGGATGGAACCGGTCCCGGTCGGGGTGACCGGCGAACTCCACATCGGCGGCACCCCGGTCGCCCGCGGCTACACCGGCCGCGGCGACCTGACGGCGGAGCGCTTCGTCCCGGACCCGTTCGGCGAACGGCCGGGCGGTCGGCTGTACCGCACCGGCGACCTGGTGCGCCGCCTGCCCGGCGGCGCGGTGGAGTTCGTCGGCCGGCGGGACCACCAGGTCAAAATCCGCGGCATGCGGATCGAGCCCGGCGAGGTGGAGGCGGCGCTGCGGGAGCACCCGGGCGTCACCGAGGCGGTGGTGGTGGTCCGCACCGACGGACTCGGCACCCGCCTGGTGGCCTACCTGCGGGCCCGCACCGACGGCCCGTCCGAACGGGCGGTGCGCGGGTACCTGCGCGAGCGGCTGCCCGACTACCTGGTGCCCGCCGCCATCGAGGTCCTGGACTCCCTGCCGCACCTGTCCAACGGCAAGATCGACCGCAAGAGCCTGCCGGCGCCGCGCTCCGCGGTCGCCGCCGACCAGCTGCCGCGGACCGCCACCGAGCGCACCCTGGCCTCGGTCTGGGGCGAGGTGCTCGGGATCACCGAGCAGATCGGCGTGCACGCCGACTTCTTCGAGCTGGGCGGCCACTCGCTGCTCGCCGCCCGGGCCGCGGCCCGGCTCACCGCCGTCCTCGGCGTCCGGGTGACCGTCGGCACGCTGTTCGCCGCCCCGACCATCGCCAGGCTCGCCCCGCTGCTGGCCGGCCCCGGGGACGGCCGGACCGCCACCACACCCGTCGACAACTGACAAGGAGCCCCCAGATGAACGACCCCGGCCAGCGCGAGCACCGGCCGACGGCCACCGGCCTGATCGAACCCCGCCGCACCAGCGGCCCGCTGCCGCTGTCGTTCGCGCAGGAGCGTCTGTGGTTCCTGGCCCAGCTGGAGCCCGAGTCCATCGCCTACCACGTACCGATGGTCTCCGAGCTGACCGGCGACCTCGACGTGGCGGCCCTGGAGTGGTCACTGGGCCGGATCGTGCTGCGCCACGAGGCCCTGCGCACGGTCTTCGAGGAGACCCCGGACGGCCCCCGGCAGCTCGTCCGGCCGTGGACCGGCTTCGACCTCCCGGTGGAGGACCTGCGCCACGCCGAGGACCAGGAGCAGGAGCTGGCCCGGGCCCAGGCCGAGCACGCCCGGACCCCCTTCGACCTGGCGGCCGGACCGCTGCTGCGCGGCCGGCTGCTGCGGCTCGGCGAACGCCGGCACCAGCTGCTGCTGTGCGTGCACCACATCGTCTTCGACGCCTGGTCGCACGGCGTCCTCAACCGCGAACTCAGCGCGCTGTACACCGCCCGGGTCCGCGGCACCGAGCCGGACCTGCCCGAACCACCGGTCCAGTACGGCGACTTCGCGCTCTGGCAGGCCGCCGGCCAGCCCGGCGAGGAGACCGCCGCGCTGCTGGACTACTGGAAGGTCCAGCTGGCCGGCGTCTCCCCCGTCCTGCAGCTGCCCACCGACCGGCCGCGCCCGGCCCTGCAGAGCTACCACGGCGACCTGTACGAGTTCGACCTCCCGCAGGAACTGGTCGACCGGCTGCGGGCGCTGAGCCGGACCCACCGGGTCACGATGTTCATGACCGTGCTGGCCGCCTTCCAACTGGTGCTCTCCCGGCACACCGGCCGCCGGGACTTCCTGCTGGGCGCCCCCTCGGCCAACCGCGGGCAGCCCGAACTCGACCAGCTGATCGGGTTCTTCGTGAACACCCTGGTACTGCGGGCCGACCTGCGCGACGACCCGACCTTCGCCGAGCTGCTGGAACGGGTCAGCGAGACCTGCCTGGGCGCCTTCGAGCACCAGGGCACCCCGTTCGAGCAGCTGGTGGAGGAGCTCGCCCCGGCCCGCGACCTCAGCTACAACCCGCTGGTGCAGGTGCTGTTCGCGTTCCAGGGCGACGACGGGGAGCAGCTCTCGCTGCCCGGGGTCGACCTGCGGACGGTCCGGCGCCAGGACGCGTCCGCCAAGTTCGACCTGACCCTCCGGGTCAAGATCGGCAGCGACCGCAGCCGGGCCGCCATCGCCTTCAACGCCGACCTGTTCGACCGCGGCACCGTCGCCCGGCTGGCCCACCACCTGCGCACCGCGCTGTCGGCCGCGGCGGCCGCGCCCGACACCAGGATCAGCGAGATCGAGATCCTGGACGAGGACGAGCGGCACCGCACCCTGGTGGAGTGGAACAGCTACGGCGGCGAGCTGGAGAGCGCCACCGCCCTGCACCTGCTGGTCGAACAGCAGGCCCGGCGCACCCCGGACGCCGTCGCGGTCCAGGACGGACAGCGGACCCTGACCTACCGGGCCCTCGACGAACGCGCCAACCGCGCCGCCTGGCTGCTGCGCGGGGCCGGGGTGACCACCGGCTCGGTGGTCGGGGTGTGCGCGCAGCGCTCGGTCGAGATGATCGTCGCGGTGCTGGGCGTGCTCAAGGCCGGCGCCGCGTACCTCCCGCTCGACCCGGACCACCCCGAGGCGCGGCTGCGCCACCTGCTCGAGGACGCCGCGGTACCGGCCGTGCTCGCCCAGGCCCGGTTCGCCGACCGGCTGGCCGCGGCCGCCGGGGACGGCGTGCCCGTACTGGCCCTCACCCCGGACGGCGACAGCCCGGCCGAGAAGTCCGCCCGCAGCGACGCCCCGGGGCTGCCGGTGCACCCCGACGGCCTCGCCTACGTGATCTACACCTCCGGTTCCACCGGCCGGCCCAAGGGCGTCGGCGTCGGCCACCGAGCGATCGTCAACAACCTGCTGTGGATGCAGCGGGACTGGCCGCTCGGCCCCGAGGACCGGCTGCTGCACAAGACCCAGTTCACCTTCGACGTCTCGGTCAAGGAACTCTTCTGGCCACTGCTGGCCGGTGCCCGGCTGGTGATGGCGGACCCCGACGGCCACCGCGACCCCGCGTACCTGCGCGAACTGATCGTCCGGGAGCAGATCACCGTCACCCACTTCGTGCCCTCGATGCTGCAGGCCTTCCTCTCCGAGCCCGGCGTCGAGGACTGCCGCAGCCTGCGGCTGGTGATGTGCGGCGCGGAGACCCTGACGGTCCGCCAGCGGGACGAGTTCTTCCGGCTGCTGTCCGCCGAACTGCTGCACCTGTACGGGCCGACCGAGGCCGCCATCGCGGTGACCGCGTGGACCTGTGAGCGCGACCCCGGGACCGTCCGCATCCCGCTCGGCCGCCCGATGCCGGGCTGCCGGATCTACGTCCTGGACGAGCGGATGCAGCCGGCCCCGGTCGGCGTCCCGGGCGAACTGCACATCGCGGGGACCCCGCTGGCGCTCGGCTACCTCGGGCAGGCCACCAGGACCGCCGAGTCCTTCGTCCCCGACCCGTTCGCCGACGTCCCGGGCGGCCGGCTCTACCGGACCGGCGACGTGGCCCGCTGGCGCCCGGACGGCCTGCTGGAGTTCATCGGTCGGGCCGACGCCCAGGTGAAGATCCGCGGCCTGCGGATCGAACCCGGCGAGGTGGAGACCGTGCTGCGCGGCGACCCGGCGGTCGAGGAGGCCGTCGTGCTGGTGCGCACCGACGGTCCCGCCGCCGTCGGCCCGCAGCTGGTCGCCTACGTCCGCGGCCGCGAGCCCGGCCGGGTGACCGCCGACTCGGTCCGCGCCTACCTGCGCGACCGGGTGCCCGACTACCTGGTGCCGGCCGCCGTCCTGGTGCTCGCCGACCTGCCGCGGCTGAGCAGCGGCAAGGTGGACCGCAACGCGCTGCCGCAGCCCGACTGGGACCGCAGCGGCCGGGACCGCACCGCACCGCGCACCGCGACCGAGCGCGAACTGCTCGCCATCTGGTGCGAGGTGCTGGGGATCACCGAGGCCGGGGTCCACGACAACTTCTTCGACCTCGGCGGCGACTCGCTGCTGAGCATCCAGGTGGTCGCCCGCGCCCGCCGCGCCCAACTCTCCTTCACCGTCCGGCACATGTTCCGCCACCAGACGATCGCCGCGCTCGCCGCCACCCTGCAGGCCGACACCCCGGCCGGCGGCACCCCGGCCACCGCGCAGCCCGCCGCCGGCGGCGAGGTCCCGCTGACGCCCGGCCAGCACCGGCTGCTCCAACTGCCGGCGACCGCCCTGACCGCCCGGGTCCGGGCCCTCGAACTGGCCGCGGAGGTCTCCGCCGGACAGCTCGCCGAGGCCCTGGCCGCCCTGACCGCCCGGCACGACGCGCTGCGGATACGGGTGGAACGCTCCGGCACGGCCTGGCGCCAGACGCTGACCGAAGGCACACTGCCGGTACCGCTGCGGGTGGCCGGTCCCTCGGCGGACGGGCCGGCCGATCCGGCCGCCTCGGCGGCCGCCCTGCGCACGGCCGTCGACCCCGCCTCCGGGCAGCCGCTGCACGCGGCGCTGCTCCCGCGCGACGGCCGGCCCTCCCTCCTGCTGCTGGCCGCCCACCCGCTCGCGGTGGACGAGGCCTCCTGGCCGGTCCTGCTCGCGGACCTGGCCGGGCTGCTGGCCGCAGCCGCCGACGGCCGGCCGGTGCCGCCACCCGTCGGCGGCCCGTCGTTCGCGGCC
>NZ_JAIZ01000111.1 GCF_000710465.2 Kitasatospora sp. MBT63
GCAGGCGCCGTCCGGGTCCCCGCCCGAGGCCGCCGCCGCGCCACCGGTCGCCGCGGCCGCCCCCCAGGCGGCCGGACCGCCCGCGCCGGTCCGGGTCAGGGACCCGCTGTTCTCGCTCTCCACCGACGACCGGCTGATCGCCCTGACCATCGACGACGGACCGGACCCGACCTACACGCCCGCCGTGCTGAAACTCCTCGCGGAGCAGAAGATCTCGGCGACCTTCTTCCTGGTCGGCGAGAACGCCGCGGCCCATCCCGCGCTGGTCCGGGAGATCGCCGCCCAGGGCCACCACATCGCCAACCACACCTGGACCCACCCCGAACTGCGCCAGCTGTCGGACACCAAGGTCGGCGACGAGCTGCGCCGCACCAGCGACTTCCTGCACAGCACGACCGGCCGGGCGCCCACCTGGTTCCGGGCCCCCGGCGGCGACTTCACCAAGTCGTCGCTGGCAGCCGGCGCCGAACTGGGGATGCGGCCGATGTCGTGGTCGGTCGACCCGCGGGACTGGAGCCGCCCCGGCACACCCGCCATCACCAGCCGGGTGCTGGAAGGGGTCCGTCCCGGCGCGATCGTGCTCAACCACGACGGCGGCGGCGACCGGTCGCAGACCGTCGCCGCCCTGCGTACGTACCTGCCGATGCTGACCGGCGAGGGGTACCGGTTCACCACACCGCCCTGAGGCTCCGGCCTCACAAGCTGCTCCGTATCCGGACAAAGCGGCGCCCGCGGCGGAATCGGCCCCGGACGAGCCTTGAGACGGCGGCCCGGATGGGTGAGGATCTTGCTGTTCCACCAAGATCAGCAATGTCGTCACGAGGGGAGCACAAGGTGTCCACACGGACATACCGGCAGGGTGACGGCGGATCAGCAGAGCGGACGGGGGACGGGCGCGGGCCGGGGCGGCGCGCGCTGCTCGCCGGCGTCACGGGGATGGGGGCGCTCGCGGGCAGCCTCGCGCTGGGCGGGTCCAGCGCCTCGGCCGCGACGGCCGGCGGCGACCCGTACGTGGTCGACGTCGTCGCCAAGGGCGCCGACCCGACCGGCCAGACGGCGAGCGACGCGGCGTTCCGGGCCGCCGCGGCGGAGCTGCTCGGCTCCTTCCAGCCCGGCCCGATCTCCGGCGCGATACCGAAGAAGACCCTGCTCATCCCGCCCGGCACCTACCTGCTGACGCAGCCGGACTCACTGCTGCCCGGCGAGGACGGCATAGGTCACGGCGGCATCGTCGACGGCATCGCGATCCGCGGGTACGGCAAGCGGCTCTCCCGGATCACCTACGCGCCGACCGCCCGGGACACCACGCTGTGGACCAACCGGCAGCGGTACAAGAACATCCGGATCAGCGGCCTGACCTTCGAGAGCAAGGACGCCACCGCGACCTTCAACTACGCCTACTCCTCCGACGCCGCCGGGGTCCAGGACACCTGGTACGAGGACGTCGAGTGGCGCGGCAGCTGGAAGGTCGGCATCGGCCTCGACGGCCCGGCCGGCACCTCCGACCTGAACAGCGAGATGGGCTGGGACCACTGCCAGATCGGCGGCTCCTACACCGACGCGTTCCTGGTCATCGGGATGACGCCGGCCGAGTCCCAGCAGGACCAGTTCCTCAACTACTGGTTCCGGGACTGCAAGGTCGAGTACAAGTCCGGCTCGTTCGTGCGCAACGAGCGCGGCGGCTCGATGAACTTCACCGGAGGCTCGTACATCCTCACCGACGCCGCCTCCACCGGGACCTTCTTCCAGCTCGGATCGGCGGCCGGCAGCCGGGCGGACTCGGTGATGCGGCTGTACGCGCAGGGCATCCGCTTCGAGCTGCGCGGTCCGGGCCACAAGGTGATCGACTCCTCCTGGTACAAGGGCAACATCACCTTCGTCTCCTGCGACGACACCGCGCTGTCCTTCCAGTCCTGGGCACCCAACGCGGTCACCCACGTGTACCGCTTCGACGCCGTCAACCCGTCCCGCGGCCCGATGGTGCGCTACCAGGACTGCGCGCTGATGGGCTCGCACCAGGTGAGCGCCGCCACCGCGACCACGGCTGGCAAGCTGCTGTACGACGGCTGCCGGTTCATCGACATGACCGCGGGCACCGGGACCACCGGCTTCCTGCGCTGGACCGGCACCGCGCCCTGGTACGAGTTCAGGGACTGCCAGCTCCAGGGCGCCCGGCTGGCCGACGTCAAGGCCCCGTAGCGCGCCGGCCCGGCGGCGTCCGCACCGGGGCAGGCCGAAGCGGAGGACGGCCTGCGCCGGGACGGGCGCCCGGGTCCGACGGGACCGGGCGGGAGGAGGGGTGAAGGCCGGACCGCGCCCGCGATGACCTCGTGGCAGGTCCGGCCTTGCGCCCGCCGGCGGGCCCGAGAGGCCGGCCGCCGGGGCGGGCCGGGACGCTTCCGGTGACCGGAAGGGGTGCGCGCCACGGCCCGTCGAGTCGGGCCGGCCGGTGGGAGCGCCTGCCCTTGGGGCATGACGGTAGCGGCGCGCGGTCCCCCTGCGAACCCCAACCCGCCGGTATCTTGCGGGCTGGGACGAGGGCACCGGCTCCGCCGCAGGTGGGAGGGGCTCATCCGTAGGTCGGGTGCTGGGGCCAGCCGGCGGGGGAGTCCTCCCAGTCCTCCTGCCGGCCGTACGCGGTGAGGTCGAGGATGCTGTGCAGGAAGACCAGCCGGTCCACGCCGCGCGAGGTGGTGCTGTACGTGCGGTGGACCCGGCCGCCGTCGCGCAGGAAGGCGCTGAGCATGAAACCGCCGCCGGCCCCGCAGTCCGCCGAGAACGACGTCCCGCGCGAGGACACGAACGGCATGGTCCAGCCCTGCCGGGCCTTGGCCTCCTCGATCCGGGCGAGCGGCAGGTCCGACACCGTCGCCCAGGCGACGCCGTGGTCCGCGAGTGCGGCGGGCGCCTTGGCGGGGACGTTGTCGGTGAACTTGGTGCACCCCGGGCAGAGGTGGTCCGGGCCGACGTCCATGAACTGGTAGACCACCAGCTGGTCCTTGCCCTCGAACAGGTCGAGCAGCGTCCTGGGGCCGGTCGGCGACTCGAACACGTAGTCGTCGGCGAACCGCACCATCGGCAGCCGGCGGCGCCGTGCCGCGAGCGCGTCCAGGGCGCGGGTGGCTTCCTTCTCGGCCTCGAGCAGCTCGTCGCGGGCGAGCTGCCACTGTGCGGCCGACACGATCTCGGGCTTCTCCATGCGCCGATTGTGTCCCCGCCCGCGGCCGCCCGGCGCGAGGCCGGGCCGTGACACCCCGGACGGCCGACAGCGCGGCGGGACGGGTCCCTGCTGCCCTCGTCCCAGCGATCTCCGGTGAGGCCTGCGGAGGGTGAACCGCCTACTTGCGGGTCGTCGCCCGGCCGGTCAGGACGGCGACCGCGCGGGTCAGGGTCTCGGGGGTGGCCGTGTAGGGGAGCCGCAGGTAGTGGGTGAGGGTGCGGTCGGCGGAGAAGCCCGGCCCGGGGGAGAGCTTCAGGCCCTCGCGGGCTGCACGGGTGGCCAGGGCGGAGGCGGTCGTGCCGTGCAGCCGCAGCCACAGGCAGAGGCCGCCCGGCGGGAGCGTGAAGCTCCATGCGCCCGCACCCTCCAGCAGGGCCGCCAGGTGGTCGCGTTGGGCGCGGAGCCGCTCACGCCGGTCGCGCAGCAGGTCCTGCGGGTCGGTCAGGAGCTCGCAGGCGATGAGCTGTTCGAGCGGCGGCGGCGACAGCCGTGCCTGGAGCGGATTGTGCAGGAGTTCGCGGATGCGGGCGGCGTCGGCGCGCAGCCAGCCGACGCGCAGGCCGCCCCAGACGAGCTTGCCCAGCGAGCCGATGGCGACGACGGCCTTGCCGCTCAGGTGCGGGACGGGCTCCGGCGGGGTCCGCAGGTCCAGGTCGCGCAGGGTCTCGTCGGCGATGACCGTCAGGCCGTTGCGGGCCGCCAGTTCGGCGACCTGCTCGCGCTGGTCGGCGGGCATGAGGGCGCCGGTGGGGTTGTGGAAGTCGGGTGTCAGGTAGGCCAGTCCCGGTCGTACGGTCCTGATGGCGTGAGCGAGACGGTCCGGATCCCAGCCCTCCGCGGTGACGGGGGAGGCCGCCAGCCGGGCCCGGCGGCGCCGCAGGACGGCCAGTGCGCCGTGGTAGGTGGGGCTCTCCACCAGGACGGGGCGGGCGCGGTCGTGCAGGTGGTCGGCCAGGAGGGTGAAGGCGGCCCGGGCACCCGAGGTGACCAGGATCTGGTCCGGGCGGGTCGGCAGGCCGTCGCGGGTGTAGCGGTCGGCCAGCAGTTCCCGCAGCCGGGGCAGCCCCGCGTCGGGCTCGGCCGAGTCCATGAGCAGGGCGGCCGACCGCTCCACCGCCCGCCGGGACGCCTCCAGGTAGGCGCCGTGGGGGGCGGCGGGCACCGCGCGGGTGAAGTCGAGGCCGTCCCCGTGGTCCACCGACCAGGGCGCGGTGCGCTCGGTGACCTCCGGCGGGAGCCGGACGTCGCTGCCGCTGCCGTGGTGCGTGCGCAGCCAACCACCGTCGCGGGCCGCGGCCAGCGTGGTGACCACGGTGCCGCGGCTGACCTGGAGGGCCGTGGCGAGGGCGCGCTCGGACGGCAGGCGGGTGCCGACCGGGATCCGTCCGTCGATGACGGCGTCCCGGATCGCCGCGGCGAGTGCCTGCGCGAGCGGCCCCGGCTCCTGCCGCCAGCCGCCGAGGACGGCGGCGATGCCGGGACTGCGGGTCTCGATCATTGGTCCAGTTTGCCAAATGTGGACCAGGACTCCGGCACCGGCGGCCCGTAGCGTCGCAGGCACCGATCCGTGACCTGCCTCGAGGAGCCGACCCTTGCCTTCCCTGCACCCCCTACGGACGAGCGGCTGGTTGCGGCGGACGGCCGGCGGGCTGCCGGCCGCGTTCTGGTACCTGTGGACGGCGTCGCTGATCAACCGGACGGGCGCGGTGGCGCAGATCTACCTCGGCGTGTACCTGCTCTCGGTCCGGCACTTCGAGGTCTCCTACACCGGACTGGTCATCGGTCTGGGCGGCATCGGCACGGCCCTGGGCGGGCTGCCGGGCGGGATCATCGCCGACCGGTGGGGGCGGCGCCCGGCGATGCTCGGCGGCTCCGTCCCGGCGGCGCTGACCATGCTGGCCCTGGGCTGCACCGACGGTCGGGCGGCGGTCCTGGTGCTGGCGTTGCTGCTCGGGGTGTTCCTCGGCATCGTCCGGCCGGCGTTCACCGCGTCGATCATCGACGTGGTCGCCGAGGCCGACCGGGTCCGCGCGCTGAACCTGAACTACTGGGCGTTCAACCTCGGTTCGGGAGCCGCGGCGCTGCTCGCCGGCCTGCTGGCCAGGATCGAGCCCGTGCTGCTTTTCGCGACCAACGCCGGCGTCCTGCTCTGCTCCACGCTGCTGCTGGCGCTGAAGGTCCCGGAGACCCGGCCCGCCGCCACGGCCGTCAGGACCGGCCCGACCGGGCTCGGCCCAGTCCTGCGCGACCGGACCTTCATGGTCTTCGTCGGACTGACCCTGCTCGGCTGGACGATGATCGAGACCAACAAGATGCTGCCGGCCTCCCTCGTCGCCGACGGGCTGGACGTGACGTCGTACGGCCAGGTCATCGTGGTCAACATGGTGCTGATCGTCGCCGGGCAGCTCGTCCTGCCGGGACTCGTGGCCCGGTACCGGCACGAGCACGTCCTGGCCGCCTCGGTCGTGGTCGCCGGGGTCGGCTTCGGGCTGGTCGCGCTCGCCGACTCGCTGTGGGCGTACGCGCTGACGGTCGCCGTCTGGACGCTCGGCGAGATGCTGATGACGCTGGCGAACTCCGCGGTGATCGTCCAGTTGTCGCCCTCCGACGCCCGGGGCCGGTACCAGGGTGTGTTCGGATTCGGTCCGCCCGGCGCGATGTTCCTCGGCCCGGCCCTCGGCGGGCTGGTGGCCGAACACCTCGGCACCGGCACGCTCTGGGCCGGGGTGCTGTGCCTCGGTCTCGTCCTGGCGGTGGCGAACCTGGCGGCCGGTCCCGCCCGGTCGCGCCGGGTGGCGCTCCTGCGGACCGCCGCGGAGCGGGCAGGCCACGGGGTGGGCAAGGAGCTCTCCGGGCCCGGTGACCACCGGAGTGCCGTGCTCCCCCACGCTCCGGCATGACGGCCGGCCGTGGCGCTGCAGATGCCTACGGCGACGCTCCGAGGGCGACCCGCCCGCCGGGGCAGCCTCCAGCGGGGTTGCACACCCACAGATGGGGCGCAGCGCGAAGGAGAGTTGGGACCGGCTGGTGGCTTCGGCGCGAGGACGGTGCCGGTCAGGGTGGAGGCGCTCCTCCTCCGCCAGTGCGCTGCCGGGCCCTGCCCGGCGGCCCTGCACCGCCCGGCTGCACCAGGAAGCCGGGAACAGCCGGATCGCGGGCGTGAGGTACCGGGCACAGGCGCAGCGCGCCGCGGCAAGCAGCGTCGGCGGCCTCGCGTCGTGCTGGGGCCGCCGACGGCGGGCCGGACCTCGGCGGTGTCGCGCGAGGGTCTGCGAGAATCGGTCCCGGGCACCGGACCGGAGGAGGCCGCCGTGGGCGGGGACGATGTGGCACGCTCGCGGATACCGCAGCTGCGGCTCGACGAGTTGCTGGAGGAACTGCAGGCACGGATCGACGCCGCCCGCGGGACCAGGGACCGCGTCCACAGCCTGTTGGAGGCGGTGCTGTCGGTCGGCCGTGAGCTGGACCTGACCCAGGCGCTGCGTCGGATCGTGGAGGCGGCAGCCGTTCTGGTCGACGCCCGCTACGCGGCGCTGGGGGTGATCGGTCCGGACGGCGAGTCGCTCTCCGAGTTCCTGACGGTCGGTATGTCGCAGGAGGAGATCGCGGCGATCGGGCCCTACCCGAAGGGCAAGGGTCTGCTGGGTGAGCTGATCAGCCATCCGGAGGCCTTGCGGTTGGAGGACCTGTCGCAGCACCGGGCCTCGTACGGGTTCCCGGCGAACCACCCGCCGATGCGGACCTTCCTCGGCGTGCCCGTACGGGTACGGGAGGAGGTGTTCGGCAACCTTTACCTGACGGACAAGCGCGGCGGTGAGGAGTTCGACGCCGACGACGAATCGGTGATCGCGACATTGGCGGTGGCCGCCGGAGTGGCGATCGACAATGCGCGGCTGTACGAGGAGGCACAGCGGCAGCAGCGCTGGCTGAGCGCGAGTGCGGAGATCACTCGCAGCCTGCTGTCGGGCAGTTCGCGCGTTCGGGTGGTGGAGCTGATCGCACAGCGGGCACGGGAGATCACCGGGGCTGCGCTGGCGGACGTGGTCGTGCCGGAGGCCGGTGGCGGGACGCTGAAGGTGGAGTTCGCACTCGGCGGGGATACGGGGCGCAGGACCGGTCTGGTGGTGGCATCGGAGGGCACGCTCTCGGGGGCGGCCTGTACGGGCGGCGCCTCGGTCACCACCTCCGATCTGGCCACCGACGCGCGCCTGGCGGGCGATCCGCGACGGGCGGAGGGGCTCGGCCCGGCTGTCGCGGTGCCGTTGGGGCGTCGTGAGGGGCACATCGACGCTGTCCTGCTGCTCGCCCGCCGGCCGGGGGAGGCCCTGTTCTCCGAGCGGGAGATCGAGCCGCTGCTCGGCTTCGCGGACCAGGCCGCGCTGGGGCTGGAACTGGCCTCACGGCGCCGGGACGCGGAGCAGTTGGCGATGCTGGAGGACCGCGACCGGATCGCCCGGGACCTGCACGACCTGGCGATCCAGCGGCTTTTCGCCACCGGTATGACGCTGCAGAGTGCCGCCCGCTTCATCGAGCACCCGGGGGCGTCGGACCGGGTGCTGCGAGCGGTGGGGGACCTGGACGAGACGATCAAGATCATTCGGTCGACGATCTTCGGACTCCAGGCCCGGGACGACACGGCCGGCAGCGGGCTGCGGGCCCGGGCGGTGAAGGCGGTCGAGACGGCTCAGGCGGCGCTGGGCTTCGCACCGCGCCTGAGCATGGAGGGCCTGCTGGACACCGACGTCCCCACCGCGGTCGCGGATCACGTGGTGGCCGTCCTGGGCGAGGCGTTGAGCAACGCGGCGCGGCACGCCGGAGCCGGGCGGGTCGAGGTTGTGCTGCAGGCGACGGGCACTCAGGTCGTGCTGACGGTGCAGGACGACGGCGTCGGCATCCCGGCGCAGGGCCGGCGCAGCGGCCTGCGCAACCTCGCGGAGCGGGCCGAGGGCCTCGGCGGTGCCCTGGAGTTGTCGAGCCCGCCCGGGGGTGGAGCACGACTGGTGTGGTCCGCGCCGCTGGGCGACTGAGCGCCAGCACCGGCCGGGCCACCGGGTACGGGCCCTCAGCTCCGGCAGGGCCGGGAAGCCGGCAGGGTCCTCCCGGTCACCAGCTCCGCGCGGATCCGGATCGACACCTGACCAGGGCGGCAGGGCAAGGCGGGATCCTGTGGGGCGGGGCCCTCGGCGACGGCGGCGTGGCCGAGCACGGTGACGCTCCAGCCACTGCCGTCCGACTCGTCGACCTCCCCCGCCTCGAAGGCCACCAAGGCGCCGGACACGGCCCGGACCAGCTCGGATCCTGCGGGGGCGCGAAGCAGGACGCTGCCGTCGGGGCCGAGGCGGTAGCGCGTGGGGAGGACGGCCGGAAGCGCGCCGATGGTGTACACGACTCGGCCGACCGTGGTCGCGGCCAAGAGCCGCAGGCACTGCTGCTCGTCCAGCGGCGCGTGATCGACTTGCGGGGTCTGATCTGGCTTCATGGCTTCGATGGTCGCCTCGAACCGGTTCCGGGGAGAGGGGCCGATGGTCCCCCGAGTGCTGTCGAAAGGCTCCGGATGCGCACCGGTCGCCCCGGTCGGCTCCGGACGGCCGGCCCGCTCACCGCCCGGGGCGGCCGGCGGCGTGGTCGCGGGCGGCCGTGGCCTGGGTGGCGATGACGGCGGCCTGGACGCGCCGCTCGACCCCGAGCTTGGCCAGCAGCCGGGAGATGTGGTTCTTGACGGTCTTCTCGGCGAGGTAGAGCCGCTCGCCGATCTGGCGGTTGGTCAGTCCTTCGCCGATCAGGGCGAGGATCTCCCGTTCACGGTCGGTGAGTTCCGGGAAGGCCGGCGCCTGCGGGACGGCGCCGTCGCCGCGCAGCCGGGCCATCAGCCGGGTGGTCGCGCCGGGGTCCAGCATGGACTGTCCGGAGGCGACCGTGCGAACGGCGGAGACCAGGTCGGTCCCGCTGATCTGCTTGAGGACGTACCCGGAGGCACCGGCCATGATGGAGTCGAGCAGGGCCTCCTCGTCGTCGAAGGAGGTGAGGATCAGGCAGGCCAGGTCGGGCATCCGCGAGCGCAGTTCCCGGCAGACCGTCACGCCGTCGCCGTCGGGGAGCCGCATGTCCAGGATCGCGACGTCGGGGCGCAGCGCGGGGACGCGGGCGATCGCCTGCTCGACCGTGCCGGCCTCGCCCACCACGGTCAGGCCGGGCTCGGCGTCGAGCAGGTCGTGCACGCCACGGCGGACCACCTCGTGGTCGTCGAGGAGGAACACCTTCACCGGGCTGCCCACACCGACTGCCGCGCTGTCCACCATCACCGCTCCATGTTCAAGGACCCGCCCGGCGGCGGGCCGCGTCGGACCTGAGCGTAGTTTGCCGGGCACCCGAGGGGTGGCATAGGGCCGAACGGCCCTATGCCACCCCGGACGCATCGTCGGTCCTCGTCGCGCCGTCAGGTGCTCGCCCCCGACAGGTCGGATGCGGCGCCGGCGAGCGGGGGCGGCGGAGCAGCCGGGCTGCCGCCCGCGGCGTTGCGAGGGGTGAGGGGACGGAGTGCCGAAGCTTGGAGCCGATCCGTAGGGTGAGGCGGGGCGCGGCGGCGTGGTGGGCCGGACATGGTTTCTCCCCATCGTCAGGTCCGTGGTGGGAGAACGGTGTTGTGCGATGCGCGTGCCATCGTGGCGGGTGGCCGGCGTGGTCGATCAGGGGCCGGACGTCCCGCCGGCGGGGGCCGAAGCCCTTCCGGGGGAGTCGGGTGGGCGGGGTCGGGGTCAGCCGAGCCGGGGGTCGCCCGTGCCGGGCCGGTGGGTCGCGCGTCCGCTCCATACCGGCTCGGTCTCGGCCCAGGCGCGCTGCCAGGCCGCGTCGGAGCGGCGGTTGAGGGAGCGTAGCCGCAGGCCCAGGCCGCAGACGATGAGCACGAGAAGGAGGCCGAGGACGGACAGGCCGAGGCTGAGGCCGTCGGAGACCAGGTCGGCGGTGCCGGCCGGGGCCGTGGCGAGGCGGCCGGTGTCACCGACCCAGACGCCGACGGTGGAGTTCGCGTCGGCGCGGTGCTCGATCTCCACGGTGCCGGTGTGCGCCTGCTCGCCGGGGTACGTCCAGGTGGCCGTGGCCCGGTAGCG
>NZ_JAIZ01000112.1 GCF_000710465.2 Kitasatospora sp. MBT63
CGCAGCCCGCACCGGCCGCACCGGCGCCGCCCGCGCCGCCCGCACCGCCTGCGGCACACCCGAGACCCCGCCCCGGAAGGTGGCTGTGATGCGAACCGCCCTGGTCGTCGGCACCGGCCTGATCGGCACCTCGGTGGGCCTCGCACTGCGCGCCCAGGGGGTCGACGTCCACCTCTTCGACACCGACCCGGCCGCGCTGCGGGCCGCGACCGCACTCGGCGCCGGACGCCCCGGGCCACCACCGGGCCGGGGCCGGCCGCCCGCGGCGGACGGCGTGGACATCGCCGTGGTGGCCGTCCCGCCGGACCGGGTCGCCGGAGTGCTGGCGGCGCTGCAGAAGGACGGCACGGCCCGCGCGTACACCGACGTGGGAGCCGTCAAACTGCTGCCCCGGCAGCAGGCGCTGGCCCTCGGCTGCGACCTCTCCAGCTACATCGGCGGCCACCCGATGGCGGGCGAGGGCCGTGCCGGACCGCTGGCCGCCCGCGCCGACCTGTTCCGCCGGCACCCGTGGGTGATCACCCCGACCGGCGCGACCGAGGACGCCGTCCTCAACCGCGCCCTGGAACTGGTCGCCCTGTGCGGCGCCACCCCGGTGATCGCGGACGCCGCCGAACACGACCGGGCCGTCGCCCTGGTCTCGCACGCCCCGCTGCTGCTCGCCGCGCTGGCGGCGGGCCAGCTGACCCCGGATCAGGAGTTCGCGCTGCGGCTGTCCACGCAGCCCGCGTACCCGGCCACCGGCGGCGCCGAAGGGGACACCGCCCGGTCGGCGGAACTGCTCACCGCCAACGCCGAGGCGGTCGCCGACGTCCTGGAGCGGATCGGTGACCGGCTGCGGGTCGGCATCACCGCACTGCGCACCCTGGCCGCCGGAACCGGAGCCGGGACCGGGACCTCGACCGGAGCCGGGACCAGGGCCGGCCCGGCGTCCGACCGCGCCCGCGACGAGGCCCGGCGGGCGGCCGCCACCGACCTGCGGCAGCTGCTGGCAACCGGCGCCGCCGGCCGCGCCCGGATCCCGCCGCCCGCCGCGACCGGCCGGGCGGCCACCCTGGGCGTGGTGGTGAGCGACCGGCCGGGCGAACTGGGCCGGCTGTTCTCCGACGTCGCCGCGGCCGGCGTCAACATCGACGACGTCCGGCTCGCCCACCTGTCCGCCGGACCCGGCGCCGCCGTGCGGCTGACCGTGCCCGCCGCGACCGCCCTGCACCTCACCGACCGGCTGCGCGAGGGCGGCTGGACCACCCTCACCGGCCCCCGCCCCCCGCAGCCGTCCGGCGATGGCGCGGGCCGGTCGTGAACACCGCGCTCGACCCGCTGTGCCGGGCCCCGTACCCACCGCGGCCGAGCCGCCCGCACAGCGGTTCCCGCTCCCGCACCCGAGCCCGCACCCGAGCCCGAGCCCGCACCCGGCCGCCGCCGCCCCACCGCCGTCCGGGTGTTCCTCACCGGGGCCGAGCAGCCGTCGGCCCTGTTGGGTGATCGGATAGTTACTCTGCGAGCACGGCCCACGTCAGGGCGGCCGGAGCGGCACAGAGGGAGTGCGGATGCGGATTGCGGTGTGTCAGAACAAGGGCGGTTCGGGAAAGTCGGCGATGGTGGTGAACCTCGCCGCCGCGCTCGCCGAGGGCGGCGACGAGGTGGACGTGGCCGACGTCGACCCGCAGGGGAACTCCTCCCGCCGGCTGGGCGCCCGGCCGGACGCCGACCAGATGACGATCAGTGAGGCGATCAAGTGCGACGCCCTGGGCGCCGCCCGGGACGCCTACGTCCCCTGCGGCTGGGGCGGGATCTACGGCAGCCGGATCCGCGTACTGCCGGCCCGGTTCGAGCTGGAGAACCGGATCTCCGAGGCCGGTACGGTCGGCGCCGTCAAGCGGCTCCGCCGGGCGCTGGCCGGCTGCGACGACCGCCGGATCACCCTCCTCGACTGCCCGCCCTCGCTCGGGCACCTGACCCAGCTCGCGATGGTCGCAGCCGACGTGGTGCTGATCGTGGCGGAGCCGGAGTTCGACGGGATCGAGGGCGCCGTACGGGTGCTGAACTTCGTCCGCGACCACGCCGACGACCTCAGCAACCCCCGGCTCAGGGTGGCGGGCGTCGTCCCCTCCCGGGTCCGGACCGGCCTCGGCGTCCACGACTTCCAGATCGACGGCCTGGACAGCTGCTTCCCCGGCCTGGTCTGGGCCCCGCACATCAGGGAACGGGCCGTGGTCAAGGCCGCCGCCGACTCGGTGGCGCCGCTCCGTTCGCTGCGCAGCCAGCCCGCCCGCGAGGTCGCGGACGACTTCGCCAAGCTCGCCACCCGGGTCAAGGACCTCCAGGAGGCCGCCGCATGAGCGAGCGCCCGCGCCTTCAGCGTCCCGACGGCAGCGCGGCCCTGACCGGCCCGGAGACCCTGCTGATCGGCAACCGCCCGGGCAGCCGCCGGGCAGCCGTCCCCGCCGCTGCCACCGGTTCCCCCGGCCCGGCGGGACCGACCGGCCCGGCGGGGTCCGCCGGGGCCACCCTCCGGCCGGACGGCCTCGGTGAGTGCACGCTCGCCGAGCTGGAGGCCCGGGTGGCCGCCGCCCAGGCCGAAGGCATGGAGGCCGTCCGACAGGCCGAGGCGCAGTTCGAGGCGGACAAGCAGACGGCCCACACCCGGTTCGCCCAGCAGGCCGGACCCGCCCTGTGGGAGATCCACGACCGGAAGCTCTACCGCTCCACCCACAGCACCTGGGAGGAGTACCTCGGCGAGCGCTGGGGCCTGTCCCGGTCCTATGCGCACCGCCTGCTGGAGATGATCCCGGTCCAGGCCGCGCTGTTGCCAAATCCGGCTTTTGGCAACCTCGTGCTCCGCGAGTCCCAGGCGCGGGTGCTGGTCCCGGTCCTGCGCGAGTACGGCCCCGCGCAGGTCCGGGAGGTGGTGGAGAAGGCGCTGGCCGACGGCGCCAGGCCGACCGCCAAGGCGCTGACCGCCGCCCGTACCGAACTGGGCTACGCCCCCGTGACCGTCGGCGAGTGGGCACCCGGCGAGCCGTCGGACCGGCCCGCACCGGCACCGGACCTGGAGGACAGCCGGCTCGCGCTCGGCGACCTCGAGCGGCTGGCCGGCGTCCTGCGGGCCGCCCTGCGCGATCTGCCGGGCTCCCTGCCCGCGACCGCCGCCCGCGGGTTCCCCGACGAGACCCGGGCAGCCGTCGCGGACCTGCGCCGGCAGCTTCGCCGAGCGGCGGCGCTGGTCGGGACGGACCTGGTGGAGCGCCAGCCGGTCCACCCGTAACGGCCCCGCGGCCGGGTCGTCCGTGACCCGGCCGCTCGGCCGTCGGACCCCGGGCGCCTCCCCGACGAACGCCGCCGGCCGACGGCACCGGCCACCACCGGCCACACCACCCGCCGCCACCCGCCGCCACCCGCCGGCGGGCGGTACCGGGAGGACGGGCCGGAGCCGGGGCAGGACCCAGGGACCGTGGTGCCTCCGAACGGGTGGACTCGCCGGATCCCGCACCGGACCGGGATCACGGCCCGGGGACCGGGTGGTGACGTTGGCACCCGAGTCCCCGACCCGAAGGAAGCGCCGACGTGAGCCGTTCCCCCTCCCGCCGCCTGTTCACCAAAGCGCTGTTCGCGGCGTCCGTGCTGTCCCCCGTGGCAGCGGCCCCCGCCACGGCCGCGGAGCCCGACACAACCGCAGCACCCGACACGGCCGCAGTGCCCGACGCGGCCGGCCGGTCCTCGGACGAAGGCCCGGCGGACGGATTCGGTCCCGAACTGACCGCGCGGCTGGACCGGGCCGTCGAGGACACCCGCCGACAGGCCGGCATCCCCGGTGCCGTGGTCGGGCTGTGGTTCCCGGAGCGGGGCAGCTACGTCCGCGCGTCCGGGGTCGCCGACACCGCGACCGGTACCCCGATGACCACCGGCGTCTTCAGCCGGATCGGCAGCGAGACCAAGACCTTCACGGTCACCGCGCTGCTCCAACTCGTCGACGAGCACCGGATCGGCCTGGACGACCCGATCTGTGCCTATGTCGACGGGGTGCCCGACGGTGAACGGATCACGCTCCGTCAGCTCTCCGGGATGCGCAGCGGCCTGTTCCCGTTCACCTCCGACCCGGACTTCATCCAGGCGCTGGAGAACGACCCGGCGCGCTCGTTCACCCCGCAGGAGACGCTCGCGTACGGCTTCAAGCACGCGAACACCTTCGCGCCGGGCGAGACCTTCCAGTACTGCAACAGCAACCTCGTGCTGCTCGGCCTGGTGATCGAGAAGGTCAGCGGCCTGCGTCTGGCCGACTTCATCGACCGGCGGGTGCTCCGCCCGGCCCGCCTGCGCCACACGCTGCTCCCGAGCGGGACCGAGTTCCCGCAGCCGCACGCCCACGGCTACACCGACCAGACGCCGAGCGGGGCGGTCGCCGACTCCACCGGCTGGAACCCCAGTTGGGCCTGGGCCGCCGGAGCGATGATCTCGAACCTGCACGACCTGCGCCGTTGGGCCGAGACCGTCGCCACCGGCACGCTGCTCAGCCCGCGGACCCAGGCGGAACGGCTCACCATGCTGCCGACCGGCTTCCCCGGGACCTGCTACGGCCTCGGCATCTTCGAGACGGGCGGCTGGATCGGGCACAACGGTTCCATCCCGGGCTACGAGAGCGTCACCGTGTACCTGCCCGCCCAGCGGGCCACCATGGTCCTCCTGCTCAACACCGACATCAGCTCCGGCGGCCAGGAGCCGAGTTCGCCGCTGGCCCGGGCGCTCACCGAGATCGTGACCCCGGACAACGTCTACGACCGCCCGGTCCCGCCCCGCTAGGCCGTGCCGATCCCCGTGCCGATCCCCGTGCGGGGGCGGGTCCCTGCACCCGTCCCCGCACGGAAGGTGCGCCGGTAGGTGTCCGGCGGCACGCCGACCGTCCGGTTGAAGTGCCGGCGCAGCGTCGTGGCGGTGCCCATGCCGGTGGCCGCCGCGATGGCGTCGACGGTGTCGTCGGAGTTCTCCAGCAACTCCTGGGCGTGGCGGATCCGCTGGGTCAGCAGCCACTGCAGGGGCGTGGTGCCGGTCACCGCCCGGAACTGCCGGCCCAGGTTGCGCGGGCTCATCCCCGCCCGGCGGGCCAGGTCCTCGACGGTCAGCGGCTCGTCGAGCCGTTCCATCACCCAGGGGAGCAGCGCGGAGAGCGGGTGGCCGGTCCGGGCCGGTACCGGCGTGGTGACGAACTGGGCCTGCCCGCCGGCCCGGTGCGGGGGCACGACCAGGCGGCGGGCGACCACGTTGGCCATCGACGAACCGTGGTCGAGCCGGACCAGGTGCAGGCACAGGTCCATCGCGGCCGCCTTGCCCGCGGAGGTGAGCACGCTGCCGTTGTCGACGTAGAGCACGTCCGGGTCCACCTCGACCCGGGGGTAGCGGTCGGCCAGGGCCTCGGTGTGCGCCCAGTGGGTGGTCGCGCGCTTCCCGTCCAGCAGGCCGGCCGCAGCCAGCACGAACGCGCCCGTGCACAGGGAGGCCACCCGTGCGCCTGCCTCGTGGGCCGCGCGCACCGCGTCGACCAGGTCGGCCGGCGGCTCCTCGTCGACGTCGGCCAGCGCGGGGACGATCACGGTGTCGGCGCGCCGGAGCCGGTCGAGCCCGCCGTCGGGCTCGACCCGGAACCGGCCGACCCGCACGGCGTCGGACCCGCAGACGGCGACGTCGTACCAGGGGCCCGCCACCGCCGCCGGGGCGGAGCCGAAGACCTCGTAGGCCACGGACAGTTCGAAGTGCAGCATCCCGTCGGTGACGGCCAGTGCGACAGTACCCATGTCCGGAACTGTACGGGCCATGGCGTTCCGGACACTCACGGCGGAGCGTCCGTCCCACCAGAATTGGCCGCACCGGATCGATCCGGCACGAGAGGGAGGGTCTCATGGGACAGGCCAGGACGGTGGCGGTGTTCGGGGCGTACGGACATACCGGACGGTTCGTGGTGGCGCGGCTACGGGAGCGCGGGTTCCTCCCGGTGCTCGCCGGGCGCGACCCCGGCAGGCTGGAAGCGCTGGCGGCGTCCCATCCCGGCAGCGAGCCGCGGCCCGCGTCGGTCGACGACCCGGCCTCGCTGGACCGCGCCCTGGCCGGGACGGCGGCGGTCATCAACTGTGCCGGGCCCTTCGCCACGACGGCCGCACCCGTGATCGAGGCGGCGCTGCGGGCCGGGATCCCGTACGTCGACGTGGCGGCCGAGATCGAGGCCAACGTCGACACGTTCGCGCGATTCTCGGACCGCGCCCGGGCCGCCGGGGCGGTCGTCGTGCCCGCGATGGCCTTCTACGGCGGACTCGGCGACCTGCTGGCCACCACCGCGATGGGCGATTGGACGGCGGCCGACGAGGTGCACATCGCGTACGGGCTGAACGGCTGGCACCCCACGGAGGGGACGCGCGCCGCGGGCCGGGTCTCCCGGGAGCGGCGGGGCGGCCGCCGGGTCCGTTTCGCCGACGGGCGGCTGGAGTACCGCGACGACGCCCCGCCCACCCTGGAGTGGGCCTTTCCCGACCCGATGGGCCTCCGGGCCGTCGTCGGGGAGTTCACGATGGCCGACGCCGTCACCGTCCCTCGCCACCTGTCGGTCCCCGAGGTGCACAGCTACATGACGGTGGAGGCGGTGCGGGAGCTGTCGGCACCGGACACCCCGGCGCCGACCCCGGTGGACCGGGACGGACGGTCGGCCCAGACCTTCCTGGTCGACGTCGTGGTCCGCTCCGGCGGCGCCGAGCGTCGAGCCGTGGCGACGGGTCAGGACATCTACGCCGTCACCGCCCCGCTGGCGGTGGAGGCGGTCGAGCGCATCCTCACGGGACGGACCAGGACGGCCGGTGTCGCCTCCGCGGGCGAGATCTTCGACGCACCCGACTTCCTCCGGTCGCTCTCCGCGCACCTCTCCCTCGACCTGCACGCGTGACGGACCGCCACCCGCCGGACTCCACCGGCGGCCCTCGACGCCCGTACGCCGCCGGGACGGCCGGGCCGACGCCCCGTCATGAGCGTTGGCGCGCGGGCCCGGGCCGCACCCCGCCACAATTGGTCCAGACCTATTGACGGGCACTGCCACCGCTCCTACGATCCGGATCGGCACAGCCCCACATGTCCCCACCTCACCCAGAGCCGGGCGCCACGCCCCCACGCGTTGGTCATGTCCATGACGCACGCTCGGCGGGAAGGGAGCGCAACATGTTCCGTCGAAGGTCGCGTACCCCACGTCCATCGGGCGGCATCCGCCCCGGCAGTGAGCGGGCCGGCGGCCCGCCGCCGCGAGCCGCCCACCCCCAGCACGGACCGACCGCCCTGCGACGCTCACTCGCCGGGGTGAGCGCCGCAGCCGTCATCGGAGCCGGCCTCGCTGTGGCCGGCACCGTCACGGCGGGCGCCGCCACCCCCAACCTGGTGGCCAACGCGGGATTCGAGAGCGGGCTCTCCGCCTGGAGCTGCTCCGGCGGCTCCGGGGTGGCGGTCAGCAGTCCGGTCCACTCCGGCGCCTCCGCCCTCAAGGCGACGCCGAGCGGCCAGGACAACGCCCAGTGCAGCCAGACCATCAGCGTCCAGCCCAACTCCCAGTACACGCTGAGCGCCTACGTCCAGGGCAGCTACGTCTACCTGGGCGCCACCGGCACCGGCCTCACCACCGCCCCGTCCACCTGGACGCCGAACAACGCGTCGTACGGCCAGCTCAGCGTCGCCTTCACCACCGGGTCGACCACCACCTCGGTGACCGTCTACCTGCACGGCTGGTACGGACAGCCGGCCTACTACGCGGACGACGTGTCGCTCACCGGCCCCGGCGGCAGCAGCCCCAGCCCGTCGACCAGCCCGACCTCCTCCACCAGCCCCTCGCCCACCGCCAGCCCGTCCAGCAGCCCCACGCCTTCCAGCAGCCCGTCCACCAGCCCTTCGAGCAGCCCCACGTCGTCCACCAGCCCGACCTCGCCGGGCGACACCTGCGCGACCAAGCCCAAGCCGTCGGGCAAGGTGCTGCAGGGCTACTGGGAGAACTGGGACGGCGCCGCCAACGGCGTCCACCCCGGCATGGGCTGGGTCCCCATCACCGACAGCCGGATCGCCGCCCACGGCTACAACGTCATCAACGCCGCCTTCCCGGTGATCCTCTCCGACGGCACCGTGCTGTGGCAGGACGGGATGGACGCGGGCGTCAAGGTCTCGACCCCCGCCGAGATGTGCCAGGCCAAGGCGGCCGGGGCGACGCTCCTGATGTCGATCGGCGGCGCCGCCGCCGGCATCGACCTCAGCTCCAGCACCGTCGCCGACAAGTTCGTGGCGACCGTCGTCCCGATCCTCAAGAAGTACAACTTCGACGGGATCGACATCGACATCGAGACCGGCCTGTCCGGGAGCGGCAACATCAACACGCTCTCCGCCTCCCAGTCCAACCTGATCCGCATCATCGACGGCGTCCTGGCCCAGATGCCGGCCGGCTTCGGCCTCACCATGGCCCCCGAGACCGCCTACGTCACCGGGGGAAGCGTCACCTACGGGTCGATCTGGGGCTCCTACCTCCCGATCATCAAGAAGTACGCCGACAACGGGCGCCTGTGGTGGCTCAACATGCAGTACTACAACGGCAGCATGTACGGCTGCTCCGGCGACTCCTATCAGGCCGGCACCGTCCAGGGCTTCACCGCCCAGACCACCTGCCTCAACAACGGCCTGGTCGTCCAGGGCACCACCGTCAAGGTGCCGTACGACAAGCAGGTGCCCGGCCTGCCGGCCCAGCCCGGCGCGGGCGGCGGCTACATGACGCCGAGCCTGGTCGGCCAGTCCTGGAACGCCTTCGGCGGTTCGCTCAAGGGGCTGATGACCTGGTCGGTCAACTGGGACGGCTCCAAGGGCTGGACCTTCGGCGACAACGTCAAGTCCCTGCAAGGACGTTGACGCCCGGCTGAGCGCGGACCCGGGGCGGGCCCGGGAACCTCGGCAAGGCGGGGCCCGGGAGAGCCACCTACTCCCGGGCCCCACCCGGCCCCGATCCGCCGACCACCGAGAGCCACCCCGTGCCGTACTGCCGTGCCCCACCGCCCCGGACCACGATCCGGTGCCGCTGATCGGATGACGTCACGCCCGGCCGACGGAGTGTCCGGCGGCCCGCCGCACGGGCCTGGATAGCTTGTCGGGGCGGCCCTCGGCCTGCCCGGAGGGTGGCCGGCCGCACGGTTCAGGCAGCAGTGGGTGACCGCCGGGTGCCCCGGCGGCTCCCGCCCGAAGCAGTGAAGTGAGGGGAACGCCGGTGGGGCTCGACGCCGCGACCGCTGTCTCGTCGACCACCTCGACGCGCAGGACGCTGCTCAAGGGACTGGCAGCAGCCGGATTGGGCGCCGGGCTGGGAGCCGCGCCGTCCCCGGCGCGGGCCGCGGACGCGTCCGACGGGACAGCAGCGGCGGACGGATGGGACGCCTTCGCCGCCCAGGTGCGCGCGGAGTTCGCCGCCATGGAACTGGTCGGCGCCGCGGTGGCCGTGGTCAGCGCGGACCGGGTCCTGCTCACCCTCCCGCTCGGCGTACGCGACGCGGAGAGCCGTACGCCGGTCACACCGTCGACCCGGTTCCTGGTCGCCTCCACCACCAAGTCGATGACCTCGCTGCTCGCCGCGGCCTACGTCGACCGCAGGCAGCTGGCCTGGGACCAGCGGGCGGTCGAGGCCTGGCCCGGTTTCCGGGCTCCCACCGATGAACTGACCCGTTCCCTGCGCGTCCGCGACCTGCTGGGGATGGCCACCGGCATCGACGAGCCGCCCGCCCTGTCCGGCCTCCACGAGGGCGACCCGACCGCCCCGCAGCTGCTCCGCTCCGTGGCCACCCTCCCGGTGGTGGCGCCGCCGAACACCGAGTTCCACTACAACAACACCGTGTACTCGGCCGGCGGCTACCTCCCGCTGCTCGCCGACGGCGTCTCCGCCGACCTCCTGACCGGAACCTTCGCCGACGAGATGCGCAGCCGGGTGTACGGTCCGACCGGCATGGCCGGCGCGCGAATCGCGGACGACCCGCGCGGCCTGGTCACCGACTTCATGCGCGGCTACGGCCCCGACCTCACCGGCGCCAACCGGCCGCTCGCCTACGGGCCGGTCGGCAGCTACGCCCCGGCGGGCGGCACCCTCGCCTCGCTCGACGACATGGGCGCCTACGTCCGGCTGCAACTGCGGCGCGGTGTCTCCGCCGACGGCCGCCGGGTGGTGTCGGCGGAGAACCTCGCCGAGTGCTGGAAGCCGCACATCCCGGTCCCCGTCTCGCCCGACCTCGATCCGGACGTCACGGCGTCCGGCTACGGGATGGGGTGGATCAGCAACCGGTTCTGCGACGGCACGTCGCTGATCTGGCACAACGGCGGAATCGACGGCTTCGCCTCGTACATCGGCTTCCTGCCCGAGCACGACCTCGGGCTGGTCGTGCTGAACGGGATGAACCCGGCCCCGACCGGGCTGTTCTTCTACCTCTACGTGCTCAACCTGCTGCTCGGCGAGCGGTTCGGCCTCAACAAGGGCGTCACCGCCAAGGTCCACACCGCTTACCTGGACGCCCTGGAGGCCCTACGCGCCCTCGGGAGCCGCACCTTCCCGACCGACCCGGGCGCCACCGCGCCCTACCTGGGCCACTACGAGGGCGGCTACCGGCTCACCCGCAGCGGCCCCGACCTGTCGCTGCGCCTCGGCCCGCGCACCATGCCGCTCGGTGTCCTGGACGACGGCAGCTACGTGATGACCGGCGGTCCGCTGGTCGGCAACCCGGTCCGGCTCGGCCGCGACGTCGACGACACCCCCCGCATCGAGGTGGTCGGCCTCGAGACCGTCCGCCGCACCGTCGGTCCGGCGACCCCCGCCGGATAGCCGCCCGGCGCCAGGCCCCGGGCGCGCCACGTCGTGCCGGGTAGCGCCGCGTCGTGCCGCAGCGCGTCCGTGCCTTGGCTGCGCATCACCCGGGGCTCGCCCGTACGGTGCGTCCAGGACCGCCGACGACAGGCGTACCGTCATCTGCGTTCCGGAGCTGGACCTGGCGGCCGATCCGGGCCTGCTGGTGTCCGAACTGCTCGACCGGATGCTGGAGTTTCCGCATGTCCGGCTGGTCGTGGAAACGTCGTCCGCCGGCAGCCCTACGACAGGCTCGTTCGCTGCGGTGGCAGAACCCGCCGTGCTGAACCTGGATCACCCGCAGTGGACGGACCGGGCGCGCTTCACCGCTTGGTGCGCCGAGGTCGGCGCGGATCCGGACGCCTATGCCGTGCCGGGTTCGGCCCTTGGGCCCGCGTCGGCGCCGGTCCCGGCCCTGGACCGTTCGGTGGATCTGATCGCCCGGGTGCCCCGCAGCTCCGACGGCTCGCTCGACCTGCGCGCAGCCGACGAAGAACTGCTCTCGGACCTCTGGACAGCGGCTTCCCGTGCGGGTGACCTCGGACCACTGGCGGCGGACCCGATGCTCCACGCGCTGGCCCGCCCGGCGGCGGTGACGGCCGCGACCGAGAGGCGGGACGACGCGATATCCCGGGCCTGGGATGCTGCGGGTCCTGCCGTGATCGACGAACCCGACCCCGGAATCAGGGCGGCCGTCCTACGAACGCGGCTGCTGGGTGTCGACACTGTCGCCGCGTCCACGCCGGCCGGTCCGGCCGCCGGGTGGGCCGGGCGATGGGCACGATGGCGGAGGGCCGAACAGGAGGGGTGGCCAGGACCTGCGGTCGCAGTCGCGACCGGCTCGGCGCAGTACGCATCCCGGTTTGCTGGCCCGGCGCCGGCTGAACCAGGTCACGTGGGCGGAGATCGAGCCGCACCGCGACCTGGTCAAGGGGCTGCTGGAGACGACAACGGTGACCACGATCCATCAACGCCTCAGAGATGAGGGGAAGTTGGCGGTATCGCTGTCGACGTTCCGCCGGTGGGTGACCGAGAACCTCCCGGACGAGTCGGCCCGGTCGAAGGTGACGGTGCTGCGGGACGATGTCGAACCGGGCTCGGAGGCCCAGATCGACTACGGCTTCCTGGGGCAGTGGATCAACCCGTCGACCGGCAAGCGGCACCGGATCTGGGCGTTCGTGATGGTGCTGCCCTGCTCGCGGCACATGTTCGTCCGCCCGGTGGTTCACATGGACCAGAACGCCTGGACCCAGGCCCATGTCGAAGCGTTCCGGTTCTTCGGCGGTGTCCCGCGGCGGTTGGTGCCGGACAACCTGCGGACGGCGGTGGACCGGCCGGACCTCTACGATCCGAAGATCAACAAGTCGTATGCCGAGCTCGCGACCTACTACGGCGCCCTGGTCGACCCGGCCCGGGCAGCGAAGCCGAAGGACAAGCCGCGGGTCGAGCGACCGATGCCCTATGTCCGCGACTCATTCTGGAGCGGGCGGGAGTTCACCTCCGTCGAGCAGATGCAGGCCGAGGCCCTGACGTGGTCGGCCGGCACCGCCGGCCGCAGGCAGTGCCGCCCGCTGGGCGGCGCGAGTCCGCTGTCGGTGTTCGAGGCAGTGGAGGCCAAGGCCCTGCTGCCGATGCCGGACAAGCCGTTCGTGCTGGCCCGCTGGTCCACCGCCGCAGTCGGCCCCGACATCCACATCAAGGTCGGCCGCACCCTCTACTCAGTGCCCTGGAAGCTGATCGGCCGCAAGGTCGACGTCCGCTCCACCGCCACCATGGTCCAGGTCTTCCACGAGGGCGAACTGGTCAAGACCCACGCTGCCCTCGACCAGGGCAAGCGCACAGACAGAGGTGACTACCCGCCGGAGAAGATCGCCTTCCAGATGAAGACGCCGATCTGGTGCCGCAGCCAGTCCTCCGAGGTCGGCGACGCCTGCCGCGAGGTGATCGACCAACTGCTGGAGGTCAACGCGCTCTACCGGCTCCGCGCCGCCCAGGGGATCCTCGGGCTGCGGAAGAAGTACGGCGACCAGCGGCTGGAGGCCGCCTGCCGCAAGGCGATCGCGGTCGGCGACCCGTCCTACCGCACCATCAAGGGCATCCTGATCGCCGGCACCGAGACCGACCCCGAGCCGGAGACCGGCGACGCCGGGGCCGCGGCCTTCCTCCACGGCCCCGAGGGCCTGTTCGCCACGAGCATCCCCTCCCAGATCTCGGGCGAGCCCGAGGGCACCCCGGACCACGCTGACGCCGAGGAGGCCGCTCGATGAGCGTGATGGACACCGCCCTGCGCGAGTCACTGAAGGCCCTTCGCCTGTCCGGGATGCTGGAGACCCTTGACGCGCGGCTGATCCAGGCCCACGGTGGTGAACTCGGCCACCTGGACTTCCTCCAGGTTCTCTGCCAGGACGAGATCACCCGCCGCGAGACGGTCGCCTTCCAACGGCGCTTGCAGAAGGCGAAGTTCGAGCAGCAGGTCACTCTGGAGGAGTTCGACTTCGCTGCTTCCCCGAAGCTGCCCGCGGCCCAGATCCGCGACCTGGCCGCCCTGCGCTGGCTCCATGCAGGCGAGTCGGTGATCTTGTTCGGACCGGTGGGCGTCGGCAAGGCACACGTCGCCCAGGCCCTCGGCCACCTCGCCGTCCGCCAGGGCGCGAACGTCCGCTTCACGAAGACCAGCCGGGTCCTGGCCGAGCTCGCCGGCGGCCACGCGGACCGCACCTGGGACAAGCGCATGCGCGAGCTGATCCGCCCCGACGTCCTCATCCTCGACGACTTCGCCATGCGGCAGCTGAGTGCCGCTCAGGCCGACGACCTCTACGAACTGGTCTCCGAGCGGCAGGGCCGCTCGCTGATCATCACCAGCAACCGGGCTCCCAGCGACTGGTATCCCCTCTTCCCCAACCCCGTCGTCGCCGAGTCGCTCCTGGACCGGCTGATCAACACCAGCCACCAGGTCATCATGAACGGCCCCAGCTACCGCCCGAACAAGCGCCCCAAGAACCCCGCCGAGAAACCTCCGGCTCTCTGACCGACGTCACAGAGTGCTCAGCTGACCGCTGCCCGCAGCCCCGCGGTCCCGGCCCCGCCGGCCCACGTGGATGATGGCGCGGTGACGAACATCAGCGACGCCCATGTGAAGGTCCACTTCCGGATGGAGGTCGACGAGGACGGCTGGCCGCCGGCAAGCGTCGAGAGCCTGTGGGCAGTGGACCTGGGCGATGGAACGGTGCGTCTCGACAACACGCCCTGGTTCGTCCGCGGCGTCGCGAGCGGCGATGTCATCCGAGTGAGCGTCGACGATGAAGGCCTGCGCTGGGCCGGGGAGACCGTTCAGGCCTCGGAGAACTGCACCATCCGGCTGATCGTGCTGAAGGACGGCGGCTCGGCGGCGGCTCGGCAGACCGTGTTGGAGACCTTCCACCGGCTTGGCACGACCGGCGAGGGCATCGAGCAGTTCGGGATGGTCGCGCTGGACATCCCGCCGGAAGCGGACATCCAGCGGATCCGAGCGCTGTTGGAACACGGCGACGCGAAAGGTTGGTGGCACTGGGAAGAAGGATGTGTCACTGCCGCATGGGAAGCCAGTGAAGGCTCGGAGGACGACTGAGCGCCTCCGGGACGCCTTCAGATCACCGGCCAGACGCGAGAAGGTGGGGAATTCTCTGGCGTTTGACCTGGGGAATTGGCTGACCGTCGACAACCCCCCTGCGCCGCGGGTCCATCCCCGGCCAAGATCACTTGGCATGGACGAGAGGCCCTATTGAACTGGCGACAGCTTCCTCCCGAATGAGGTCTGACGTAGTAGTCGACGGGCAACGATCGACGTTCACCCTGGTCAGAGCATTGGTCTCCGTCGGTATTGGCTGCGCCGAAGGGCCCTTGTTCCCAAGATCTTCTCCCAGGGTTCTCCGAGCACCGCGCGGGAGGAGGTTGGGTATCGGCGACCTGGTGGTCGCAGGATGGCTTTCAAGACCACAACGAGGGCCAGGGCTTCCGCACCCGCTGTGGCCTCCGCTGGTGATCCCGCACGATGTCCGAACGCCTCGCAGCTCAGTCCTTCACAATCTCACCGTTTGCAATTGGCGTGGAAGCCTGCGCCGGCAGGTGCTTAGCCTTCGGCTTCTCGAGTTCCAGCCGCATCTTCACGTCGTCGAAGCTGAGGTCTGGGGTTCCGATACGCCCCACCGAGCGGCTGTACGCGATGAGCATCGCCTCCGAGAACGGGCTGTCTAGGGTTGCGACTCGTCGCCAGGTTCGCACCTCGGTGAGCGGGACGGATATCACGTTCTCAAAGTCGACCAAGAGGTCCGGGATGTCGAGGTAGCCAGGAAGGGGGCGGTACCGGCTCTGCTTGTCACCAAAAACCTGTTTGGCCTGGTCCTTGTTGCTGTTGTTCTTCGAGCTGGCCAGCCATGCAGCGATCGCCGGCGACTCGGACCCCACACCGTCCTCCGTGAAGATGCGGTCGGCCTTGGCCAAGCGAACGTACTGCGCCTTGGCCTTACGAGGTCTCGCCACGTTGGTGTCCGGGCGGTCTTCGTACAGGTCGCAAGCGGGAGTGAGGACGATCCACCAAGCGCCCTCGGGACTGACCACTAGGTCCGTGGTGGTGAGGTGGTGGGTCACGTACGGCTTCAAATAGACCCGGGCTGCAGAGGGTTGGCCGGCAGCGGCGACAGCTTCACCGTCCCCGGCATAACCCAGTTCGCTGGGGCCGTTTTCCCTGAGCTCGGCCGCGAGGCGGTTGACGATGATCGGGGTGATCTCCTGGGGATCAGCGCCCGCCATCTCGTGCCAGTGCGGGGCCACGACGTCCCGAAGGAAAATGCGGACCTTGCGCTCGACGAGTCCCGAGATGCGGCGCCTCAACTCTGACACCCCCGAGAGCAGCCCGTCCCGGACTGCAGGGGCGATCTCGCCCCAGGCGTTCTTGGTCACCACACGGATGAGTGGAGGCTTCTCCAGGTCACGCACCTGCTGAGGGACAGCTGTGAAGAAGACAACGGGCAACCACCGCGCACCGGCGATGGCGTCGTACAGTTCGTGTCCGCGTCCTTCGATGACAGCGGAGGGTCTGCCATCACCGGCGTCGCGGACGTCGAGGATGACCAAGTCGAAATCCTCGTCTACCAAGTACTGCTCGGCTGCGCCGAAGTCCTGCACGGACTCGAAGTGGATCTCCCCAAGGTCTGTGAGTTCCTCGGACAGAACTTCGCGAAGGTCCGCGATCATCTGGGCGTCATCATCGACTATGAGCACCCGATACGCAACGTCCGTCGACGTCACCCAACTCTCCTTCGCAGTCGTGCTTGGAAACTCGCACCCGAGAGGGCGCCGGGGCTCACCAGCCCCAGGTAGCCGTCGTAGAAGTCCTTCACGACGCTGCCTGCAATGCTGAGACCGAGGCCGACGCCATCCGGCTTTTCACTGAAATAGGTATCGAAGATCAGGTCCTTGATCTCCTCGCGCACCCCCGGGCCGTTGTCGCTGACCGTGATGTCGACCACGTCCAGTTCGCCCTCGTGATTGCGCTCCGTCTGGATCAGGATCTCGCGGGGAGTGCCCTTGGGCATGGTGGAGAGCCAGTACACGGCGTTGCTCACGAGGTTGACTACAAGAGTCCTGATGTCGCCCGGCTCGGCGGTGACGATCACGTCCTCCCCGTTGATCTTCACGTCTACACCATGCTTGGCGATCTCCGACTCCAGCACGTCAACGGCTTCGGAGATGCTCTGATGCAGAGAGAGTCGGCGAGGTCGTCCCCGTTTCCGTCCGCTTAGGGGCTCAATCCGAGCGAAGAGCCGGTCGAGAGCCCTCTCCTGTGCGGTGAAGTCCGTCTGCAGCTTGCCCAGCGCAGCTGACAACTCCACATCGTGTGCCTCGACCTTTGTGGTGATCTTGCCGAGACGACGGAGGCCCACACCGATGCGGGAAAGGGCGGTACGTCCGTCGTGGAGGACAACATCGACCAGGGTTCCCAGGGTCGCGAGACGGGAGAACTGGGCGATGACCTCCTGTACTTTGCGCACCCCTTCATTGATCGTCTCTGTAGCTTCCTCGATGGCGCGGCTGAGGATGATGTCATCCGGGTGTCGCTCGGCAGCCACCTGTCGCAGCGGGTCCAGGTTGAAGTTGTGGAAGAGCCCGTGGCCCCTGCCTTCGGACGGCCCGGTGAGGAGCGGGGGGTCTGTCGGAGCAGTGGGTTCCCGACGCAGCCGGTAGCGCTGCGTCTCCAACCTGGCAATTGCTTGGAGTATGACCGCCCTCAGTTCCTCGTACTCCGGGGTGTCGATCAGTCCTTCACGGTGCGAGCGGTCCAAGAGGCCGGGGTTGTCATCAGCCGAGATGTAGACGAATCCCGCCACTTGGCGGTTGGAGAGACGCAGCGTCGGGTTGTTGATGCGTCGCTGGTCGAAACCAACCCAGTCGAATCCTGCTTCTCCAAACGGCTGCACACGGAACCCGTCCCGGTACAGGGCCACACCGCTGTTGTTCCGGATGAGTTCCCGTACGTCGTTGGTGTTCCTCGCGCTAGTGTCGAGTGCCAGGAGTGGCTTGATGGCTGACGTCTCGAGGTCCCAGACTCGGAAGTCCAGTTTCAGAGGGCCGCACGAGGGCCTCTTCGAGTCCTTCCGGAGGTTGTCCTGGACGACCTCTACCAGTTCGTCACTGCCGGCGTAAATGGCCAGCCGCGCGTTCCCGTCAGCATCCATGGTGCCGGTGAGGCGGTAGCGGGGATGGGCCAGTGTCTCGCTCGGTGCAACGAACCCGCTGTGGCGGCGGAGCAGCCCCTGCGGAGTGTCGATGTAGATCGAGAACTCCGGTTGATCCGGCACAGAGAGCTCGGCGGGAGGCGGCGGGGGGAGGAGCCTGGACAGGGAACGCTTGAGCGCCTCAATCTCGTTCGCTCCCCATGCCGTGCGAAGCCTCTCAAGCCGGACCACTGTGCCATGCGCCGTGCCGACGAGGGCAGCGGGCGCTGTCTGAAATTCCCGGAGGACCTCGGAAAAGGTCTGGGCTGCTATGCCTCCGTCTACGAAGACGGTCGGAGTGGTCGTGGAGAGAGAGACCGGAACCTCATCCAGGTACGCGTCACCCTCCGTGAAGTCCCCCCAGTCGATGCGAAGGGTGACTTCCTGCTCATCGACCCGCTGAGTCGTGATTGTGACAGCGTGGCCAAGCCGGGCTGAAGCGAACCTGCCGATGCCCTTGGCGCCCAGCACACGACGCCCACCTGACTCACTGCGTGGGTTCCGGTGCCTGTGCGGGGTGGCGATCTCCATCCACGTGCCGCGTACGGTGGCCGGCGACATACCATGCCCGTTGTCCCAGACCTCGATCGAGCCCTTGCCTTCTTCAAGCGGAGGGTTGAAGCGGATCAGGACGAGGCTGGCGTCCGCGTCGTAGGCGTTCTTCACCAGCTCGGTGAGGGCGACACGTTCGTTGCTGATCAGTTCTTCGCCGAGCGTGCTCATGAGTCGGGCCCGCGGCCGGAGATACGCCTTCGCCTCCTCGGACTCCACCCATGCCCCCGTTCGTCGACCGTCAGCCATGTTCTGCAGTGAGTGACGGACAAGATTCTACTAACTACTCATCAGTTAGGCGGGCAGCCCTCGCAAATGGCCGCGGGTACACACCCTCTAGGCGACTCCAGTTCAGAGCAGGCAGTGGGCAACTGCCGCGTCGTTGCCAGCCTTGTAGCGCGGCCACCGCAGTCCGTCCGGATCTGTGGCTTCAACCTCGCGAACCGCGTTGATCAGGCGGGCTGGCCCCCCAGTGCGGAGCAGGTCGAATACTTCACCCCATGTCGCCACTCGAGCACCTGCGACGCCACGACCTCCGCCACACCGGGCTCACGTGGATGGCCGATGCGGGCGTGCCGCTGCACGTCCTACGGAAGATCGCCGGGCACGGATCGCTGACGACCACGCAGCAGGATCTGCACCCGGATCGCCGGGCGATCGAGCTGGCCGGCGAGGCACTGAGCGCCCACCTCAGCGGGCCTCGACAGGCCCCTGGTCCCGCCATGGTCCCGCAGGACACCTCTGGCCGCCATCTGCGGCTCGTTCGCTGACCCCGCGACAGAAACGGCAAAAGCCCAGCTGGCCTGGACTTTTGTCCAGTCAGCGGGGCTCCGACATCACTGTCGGGACGACAGGATTTAAACCTGCGCCCCCTTGGCCCCCAGGCGCAAGCCCTTGATTTTCGGCCAAGTGCGCGTCCTCGTCACCGGCTCACCGGCGCTAGAAATCGGCCCCCACGTGCCTCGTTGACGCCATCCGGCGTCAGACGAGCTGCACCGCCGTTGGTGTCAGGCGTTGTTGTCAGCGCGCTGTGTCGCGGTGTGCACCCAGGCGAGGAGTTCCCGGCCGTCTTGATGCTGGCCGGATTCCAGCAGGAGACTGCCGGCCTCGCAGTGGCCAGTCTGGTCTGCTGTCAGTGCGGCGGGGCAGTCTGTGTGTATGCGTGCTCCGAGAGTCCAATGCCCGGGCTGCGGGCGACCAGTGGCGTTGATACCGACTCGCCGTACCGGCTACGGCACCATCCATGACCATAAGAGGGATCGGCGTTCGTTGAGCCTGTGCGAGGGCAGCATGCTGCAGATGCCGCTGTCCGAGGCCGTCGTCTGGCAGGACGCGCTTCCGGGCGTGGGCGGAAGCGAGAGCGAAGTGCCTACGCTCTTCTGAGCGGCTTACTCAAGGACTCCCAGGACCGGCGTACTCCTCATCTGCAGAGCCCGCATTCTCGCCTACTGCTGCGGTAGCTCTTCGACAGCCCGGCGTTCCGCGGGGCTGAAGACCTCCCGACAATCGTTACAGACCCAGTCGCCGGTCTGGCTGCCCAGGTAGTACTCCCGGCTGAACGAGCCATGCGCGCAGTCTGCAGTCACGTAGAGGAAGCTAACCCTTTGCTACCGAGAGTGGCTAGGTGCCTACCGGCCCTGCAGGGCCGATCGCTGCGGTCAGCCACTCGCGCCAAGGCTAGTGACACCGTAGCCAGCACGGCCGCTCGCAACGCATTCGGCGACGGCGGCCACCTCACCGACGTCGTGGCCCGCGACACCTGGTCACTGGTCCACAAAAGGCCCACCGAGCGACCGCAAGCTGACTTGGTCGGAGCCTGCACGTCCGCTGTCACGGCAGCTCGGTGCGGTGCACAGCCCAGTGCGACTCCAGCCAGGTCCGATGTCCCGGGCTCAGCGCAACGGTCAGCAGCTTGCCGTGCAGATCCGCGTACAGCGGGTAGGCGGCAAGCTGGTCCGACACGTCAATGGTCAGCTCCTCGGGATTCACGGCCAGTAGACCCAGGTCGAACAGGCGGTGCAGGTCCCGACGCAGGAGCAGGCCGCCGTCGTCATGGTGTTCGCCGTTGATCGCGTAGCTGTAGAGGTGGGCGGCGTCCAGGGCGGCGCGCGGCGTGGGTCCGGTGAAGGCACAGTCGTCGCCGTGGGTGTCGAGCAGGCGCTGGCGGAAGGCGCGCTGGCCGAGCCTGGCGCGGACGGTCACGGTGCGGTGGCCGCCCTTGATTGTCCGGTCCCCGTGGAAGCCCTTCTCGCCCCGGTGCGAGTTGTTCTGGTCGTCGTAGGAGCCGTTCTGGTCTCCGTGGAAGGCTGAGGTGACCCCTGGAGTGTGGACACAGGGGTTTCATGCC
>NZ_JAIZ01000113.1 GCF_000710465.2 Kitasatospora sp. MBT63
TCGCGCGACCGCCCGGGGTGCGCTGCAGGGGCGCGCCCCGGGCGGTTGATCAGTACACGCGGTCATCAGATCATATCGATTCAGCACACGGACTCAACCGACCAGTTGACGTTCCGTTGTGCAAACCGAACCCTCTGCATCCGTACAACTGCACATGAACAGTCGCCATTCACCCCAGAGCGACCTCCACGTCCCGCTCGACCTCCGCCGGATCGAGACCCGCGTCACGCACCACCCGCACCGCCAGCCCACCACCTTCACGCAACAGGCCGAGCAGCAGGTCACCGGCCTCCAGCCGGCGGCTCCCCCGGCCGACGGCCGCCTGCAGGGCCAGCGTCAGGGTCTTCTTCGCGCGGTCCGTGAACCGGATCGCACCCCGGCGCCGGTTCGTGGACGGTCCGGGCGCCGGATCGAGCGCCCCCGCCCCGAAATTCGCCTCGACCGCCTCCCGAACCGCGGCGAGGTCGATGCCGATCGCCGCCAGCGCCTGCCCGTCGACCTCGCCCCCGGGGCCGCCGAGCAGCCGCAGCACCGCCCGGCGGGCGGCCTCCTGGTCCAGCCCGGCGTCGACGAGGACCGCCGCGGCCGGGTCCGGCCTGCGGCCGAGCACGCCGAGCAGCAGGTGCTCGGTCCCGACGTACGGGTGCCCCATCCGCTCGGCCTCCAGCCGGGCCAGGGTCACGACCTGGCGAGCACCCTCCGAAAATCGCTCGAACATGGTCAGTCCTCTCCGATTCCCGACAGCTTGCGCGCGTACTTCTTGTGCACGGCCTGCCGGGTGACCCCCAGGCAGACCGCGATCTCGTGCCAGGACCAGCCCCGGCCACGGGCATTGCCCACCTGGAGCTCTTCCAGCCGGTCCGCCAGGTCCCGCAGGGCCCGCACCGCCCGCAGCCCGACGGCCGGGTCGCTGCCGCCCGCGGCCTCCGCGAGTTGCTTCGTTTCGCTCATGATGTCAACCTAGGTTGACGACCCGGATGTGTCAACCCTCGTTGACAACCCTGCCGCACCCGTGGCCCACCCCAGCGCCAGCCCCTTCAGCGTCCCCTTCCCCGAGACGGCCACCCGGCCCCCACCCAAGCCGTGCAGCGCGGAGATCCGCCGGCCCACCGGCTGCCGCCCGAGCACCCGGCCGTCGGCGTCCAGCCTCAGCAGCGACCCGCCCTCGTCGGCCACCACGAAGCCACCGCCGACCTCGGCGACACCCCACGCCGACGCGCGACCGCCGGCCACGGTCCACAGCCGCCGTCCGTCGGCCGGATCCACCGCCACCCACCCGGCCCGCCGCTCCCGGAGCCACAGCACCGCGCCGCACAGCTCGGGTGCCCGAGCCGCCAGGTCCGCGTCGTGCGAGAACCAGCTCCCGGCCGTCCCCGCCGAACGCCGCAGCAGCACCAACGCCCGCGGGTCGCACCGCACCACGCAGCGGTCGGGGTCGAGCGCGGTGAACACGGGCTGCAACTCCGCGTCCGCCACCGCCCCGTGGGCTGCCGCTCCGGGCAGGCGCCCCCGGGCGAGCTCCGCGCCGGTGCGCGGGTCGACCAGCCACACATCGAGGCCCGAGCCGCACAGCACCCCGCCGCCCCAGACAGCGGGTGCCCCGTACGCACGGGCTCCGTTCCGCGCCACAGCGGCCGCCCGTCCCCCAGGTCGAACGCGGCGAGCGGGGTGTATCCGCGCCACCCGCCGACCAGCACCACGCCGTCCGCCACCACCAGATGACCGGTGTGCCGGGGCAGCCGGGCGCTCCACACCACCGTTCCGTCGGCCAGGTCGCGGCAGTCCAGGGTGTCCGGCGCCTGGGGCAGCACCAGGCACCGCCCGTCGGCGACCACCACCGCGCGCAGCCAGGTCCCCCCGGGCACGTCCCAGCGCGGGGCCCCGTCGCCCGCGTCCAGACCGACCAGCCGGGTCCGGCGCTCGTGCACCACCACCAGGCCATCGCCCGCCGCCACCGCCGAGTGCGCCCCCGACTGATGAAGTGCCCGCTCCCAGAGCGTCTCCACGATCATGCACCCACCCCACCACGGCGATCGCCGGAACGGGGCGGCCGGGCAGGGCCCGGGCGCCGGACAGCAGAACGGGAGGGACCGGCCGAAGCCGATCCCTCCCGTGCGACGTGGTCGCTCACCCGCGCGAGCCCCGCGAGCCGTCCCAACCGTCCGAGCCGTCCCAACCGTCAGTACCGGTCACCCGGGCCGGTCCGGCCCCGGGCGGTCCGGTGTCGGTCAGCTGCAGCCGCTGGTCGAGCCGCAGCCCTCGCAGAGGTAGCAGCTGCCGGCCCGCCGCATCTTCGTCCCGCAGGAGAAGCACAGCGGTGCGTCGGCGCTCAGGCCGAGCTGGATCTCCGCCAGTTCGATGGAGTTGTGCGCCTTCGCGGTCGCCGGGGCGACGGCCTTCGGCTGCTCGGCGGCCGGCTTGGGGGCGGCGGCCAGCGGCGCCGACTGGGCCAGGCCCTCGACGTCCAGGTCCTCCTCGACGGGCTCGTAGGAGCCGGTGTCCAGGTGGCGCTGGCGCTCCTCGACGGAGTGGATGCCGAGCGCGGAACGGGTCTCGAACGGCAGGAAGTCCAGCGCCAGGCGGCGGAAGATGTAGTCGACGATCGACTGGGCCATCCGCACGTCCGGGTCGTCGGTCAGACCGGCCGGCTCGAAGCGCATGTTGGTGAACTTCGAGATGTACGTCTCCAGCGGGACGCCGTACTGGAGGCCCACGGAGACCGCGATGGAGAAGGCGTCCATCATGCCCGCGAGGGTGGACCCCTGCTTGGACATCTTCAGGAAGACCTCGCCGAGGCCGTCGTCCGGGTAGGAGTTGGCGGTCATGTAGCCCTCGGCGCCACCGACCGTGAAGGAGGTGGTGATGCCGGGCCGGCCCTTGGGCAGCCGGCGGCGGACCGGGCGGTACTCGATGACCTTCTCGACGGTCTTCTCGGCCGCCGGGGCGGCCCCGGCCACCGCGGCCGCCGGGGTCTTGGTCTTCGCCGAGAGCGGCTGGCCGACCTTGCAGTTGTCGCGGTAGATGGCCAGCGCCTTGACGCCGAGCTTCCACGCCTCGAAGTAGATCTCCTCGATCTCCTCGACGGTGGCCGCCTCGGGCATGTTGACCGTCTTGGAGATCGCGCCGGAGATCCACGGCTGGATCGCCGCCATCATCCGCACGTGGCCCATGGCGGAGATGACCCGCTCGCCCATCGCGCAGTCGAAGACCTCGTAGTGCGCGGGCTTCAGGCCGGGGGCGTCGACCACGTTGCCGTGCTCGGCGATGTGGGCGACGACCGCCTCGATCTGCTCGTCCTGGTAGCCGAGGCGCTTCAGCGCCCGCGGCACCGTGCCGTTGACGATCTGCATCGAGCCGCCGCCGACCAGCTTCTTGAACTTGACCAGGGCGAGGTCGGGCTCGACACCGGTGGTGTCGCAGTCCATCATCAGGCCGATCGTGCCGGTCGGGGCGAGCACCGAGGCCTGCGCGTTGCGGAAGCCGTTGTGCGCGCCGAGGCGGAGCACCTCGGCCCAGGCCTCGGTGGCGGCGGCCCACACCGGGGCGTCCAGGTCGTCGACCGCGACGGCCGCCGCGTTGGCGTCCGCGTGCTGCTTCATCACCCGCTGGTGCGGGGCCGCGTTGCGGGCGTAGCCCTCGTACGGGCCGACGACGCCGGCCAGCTCGGCGCCGCGGCGGTAGGCGGTGCCGGTCATCAGCGAGGTGATGGCACCGGCCAGCGCGCGGCCGCCCTCGGAGTCGTAGGCGTGGCCGGTGGCCATCAGCAGGGCGCCGAGGTTGGCGTAGCCGATGCCCAGCTGGCGGTAGGCGCGGGTGGTCTCGCCGATCTTCTCGGTCGGGAAGTCGGCGAAGCAGATGGAGATGTCCATCGCGGTGATGACCAGCTCGACCACCTTGGCGAAGCGCCCGGCGTCGAAGGTGTCGTCGTCGTTCAGGAACTTCATCAGGTTGAGCGAGGCGAGGTTGCAGCTGGAGTTGTCCAGGTGCATGTACTCGGAGCAGGGGTTGGACGCGTTGATCCGGCCCGACTCCGGGCAGGTGTGCCAGTGGTTGATGGTCGAGTCGTACTGGATGCCCGGGTCGGCGCAGGCCCAGGCGGCCTCGGCCATCTTGCGGAACAGCTTCTTGGCGTCGACGGTCTCGATGACCTCGCCGGTCATCCGGGCCCGCAGGCCGAACTCGGTGCCGTTCTCGACCGCGGTCATGAACTCGTCGGACACCCGGACCGAGTTGTTGGCGTTCTGGTACTGGACGGAGGTGATGTCGTCCCCGCCGAGGTCCATGTCGAAGCCCGCGTCGCGCAGCGCGCGGATCTTCTCCTCCTCCTTCACCTTGGTCTCGATGAAGGCCTCGACGTCCGGGTGGTCCACGTCCAGGACGACCATCTTGGCCGCCCGGCGGGTCGCGCCGCCGGACTTGATGGTGCCGGCCGAGGCGTCGGCGCCGCGCATGAAGGAGACCGGGCCGGAGGCGTTACCGCCGGAGGAGAGCAGTTCCTTGGAGGAGCGGATCCGGGAGAGGTTCAGGCCGGCGCCCGAGCCGCCCTTGAAGATCATGCCCTCTTCCTTGTACCAGTCGAGGATCGACTCCATGGAGTCGTCGACGGCCAGGATGAAGCAGGCGGAGACCTGCTGGGGCTGCTTGGTGCCGACGTTGAACCAGACCGGCGAGTTGAAGCTGAAGACCTGGTGGAGGAGGGCGTGGGTCAGCTCGTGCTCGAAGACCTCGGCGTCCTGCGGGGAGGCGAAGTAGCCGTTCTTCTCGCCGGCGGCGCGGTAGGTCAGCACCACCCGGTCGATGATCTGCTTCAGGCTCCACTCGCGCTGCGGGCTGCCGACGGCGCCGCGGAAGTACTTGGAGGTGACGATGTTGACCGCGTTGACCGACCAGAAGTCGGGGAACTCCACGCCGCGCTGCTCGAAGTTGACCGAGCCGTCCCGCCAGTTGGTCATGACGACGTCGCGCCGCTCCCAGCTGACCTCGTCGTAGGGGTGCACGCCAGGGGTGGTGTAGATGCGCCCGATCCGCAGGCCGCCCTCGGGGGCCTTGCCGGCCGCCTTGGTCGCCTTGCCGGCCTTCGACCCGCGCGCGGAACCGCTCGTCGTGTCTGTCACTTCTGGTCCTCCTCCTGGGCAAACGCCCTGGGCGCCCCGAACCTTCCGGGCACCACTGGTTCGCTTCTCCTGGTGTGCGGGCAGCCGGTCGGCCGGCCGCCGTGCACCTTTTACTACGGTTTGTGCGCGTTCTTCGGGCGCGCGGGGGCCCCGGAGGGCCGCAAGGGTACGGCCGCCCGCTAGGGGGCGGCGGCGGGGACCGGCACGGGTGCGCAGTCCTCCGCGTCGCGGGGCCGCTCGACGCGCAGCTCCGCGATGGCGGCCTCGAAGTCCTCCAGACCGTCGAAGGCCTTGTAGACACTGGCGAACCGCAGGTAGGCGACCACGTCGAGCTGCTTCAGCGGCCCGAGTATGGCCAGACCCACGTCATGCGTGGAGAGCTCGGCGCTGCCGCTGGCCCGCACGCACTCCTCGACCCGCTGGCCGAGCTGCGCCAGTGCGTCCTCGGTGACCGGCCGGCCCTGACAGGCCTTGCGGACGCCCGAGATCACCTTCTCCCGGGAGAACGGCTCGGTGACACCACTGCGCTTGATGACCATCAGAGTGGCCGTCTCCACGGTGGTGAAACGGCGGCTGCAGTCCGGGCACTGACGGCGACGGCGGATCGAACTTCCGTCATCGCTGGCGCGGCTGTCCACCACGCGACTGTCCGGGTGCCGGCAGAAGGGGCAGTGCACCTGAGGACTTCCTCCCTGGCGGCAAGACATCGGACTCCGACACTCTACCGGACCACAACCTGTGGGTACGAGCGAGGAGACTAGCCACTAGATCTGGGAGTCGAGGCGCGACGCGCCGGAACGGGTCGAGATCCCTGCGCGGAGCGGAATACACTGTTCGGGTCGAACATTTAATCGATGTACACCCAAAGCCTTGATCGAGTCAGCTAACTCCTTGATAATTCACTCGAACGTGTGTTTGGCGCAACCTTTCGATAGGTGCACCAGTTGAGCTGCACAAGGGAGAACGCCTGTCGAATGAGGGCCGCCATGAACACGGTAGAAGCAAGGACCGCCATTCCGGTGCAGGAGCGCTCTGCGCGCACCGCGGACCAGAGCATGGACCACAGCATGAGCCAGAGCCAGCCGATCGAGCACGCCTCGGCGCAGGACGCCGTGCTCGTCCCGACCGCCCCGCCCCGCGCGATGCCCGGCCGCCCCCCGGGCATCCGCACCGACGAGGCCGGACTGACCGAGCGCCAGCGCCGGGTCATCGAGGTGATCCGGGACTCCGTCCAGCGCCGGGGTTACCCGCCGAGCATGCGCGAGATCGGCCAGGCCGTCGGCCTGTCCAGCACCTCCTCGGTCGCGCACCAGCTGATGGCGCTGGAGCGCAAGGGCTTCCTGCGGCGCGACCCGCACCGCCCGCGCGCCTACGAGGTCCGCGGCGTCGAGGTCGCCCGGCCGAACACCGCGGAGACCGCCGGCCGGCCCTCCACCTCGTACGTGCCGCTGGTCGGCCGGATCGCGGCCGGCGGCCCGATCCTCGCCGAGCAGACCGTCGAGGACGTCTTCCCGCTCCCCCGTCAGCTGGTCGGCGAGGGCGAGCTGTTCGCGCTCACCGTCCGCGGCGACTCGATGATCGAGGCCGCCATCTGCGACGGCGACTGGGTCACCGTCCGCCGCCAGCCGGTCGCCGAGAACGGCGACATCGTCGCCGCGATGATCGACGGCGAGGCCACCGTCAAGCGCCTCAAGCGCGAGGACGGCAAGATCTGGCTGATGCCGCACAACCCCGCGTACGAGCCGATCCCGGGCGACAACGCGACCATCCTGGGCAAGGTCGTGGCGGTCCTGCGCCGCCTCTGACGGACCCGCGCACCACCCCCGGGGGCTCCGGGCCGCACCCACCGCGGCCGGGGCCCCCGCGGCATTCCCCGGACCGGGGGCGCGCCCCGCGGGGGCGCCCCGGCTCAGGTGGTGGGCGTCGTCGTGCGCTTGGTGACCGGGCGGACCGGTGGGGCGGAGGCGTCGATGGCGGCGAGCGAGCGGCGGACCTGGTTGCGGTCGGTGGTGTACCAGAAGTCCGGCATGGAGGACCGGAAGTAGCCGCCGTACCGGGCGGTGGCGAGCCGCGGGTCGAGGACCGCGACGATGCCCTTGTCGTCGGCCGCGCGGACCAGCCGGCCGGCGCCCTGCGCCATCAGCAGGGCGGCGTGGTTGGCCGCGACCGCCATGAAGCCGTTGCCGCCGCGCTGTTCGACGTCCTTCTGCCGGGCGCTCATCAGCGGGTCGTCGGGCCGCGGGAACGGGATCCGGTCCATCACCACCAGCTGGCAGGCGGAGCCCGGTACGTCCACGCCCTGCCACAGCGAGAGCGTGCCGAACAGGCAGGTGGTGGCGTCCGAGGCGAACTCGCGGATCAGCTCGCCGAGGGTGTCCTCGCCCTGCAGCAGGATCCGGTTGTCGAGCCGCCCGCGCAGCGCCTCGGCGGCGGCCTGGGCGGCCCGCATCGAGGAGAACAGACCGAGGGTGCGCCCGCCGGCCGCGCCGATCAGCTCGGTGAGCTCGTCCAGCATCTCCGGCCGGTCGGGCTCGCGCCCGGGCGCGGGCAGGTGCTTGGCGACGTAGAGGATGCCCTGCTTGGGGTAGCTGAACGGGGAGCCGACGTCGATGCCGCGCCAGTACGGCGGGGCATCCTCGCCCTGTTCGGGCTCGGGTTCGGCGGCCGAGCGCTGGTCCGGCAGGCGGCTCTCGGCGGGCAGACCGAGCGAGCCGGCCACGCCGTTGAAGTCGCCGCCGAGCTTGAGGGTGGCGGAGGTGAGGACGACCGAGCGGTCCTTGTAGAGGTTCTCCCGCAGCAGCCCGGACACGCTCAGCGGGGCGACCCGCAGCGAGGCCGCGCCGAGGCCGAAGCGGTCGGCCCGCTCGATCCACACCACGTCGTACTCGGAGTCCTGGAGCAGCCGGTCGGCGGTCTCGTGCAGGGTCTCGGCGGAGGCCATCGCCTGCTTGCGGACGGCGTCCTCGTCGCTGAGCGAGCGGTCCCTGGTCTCGCCGAGCGAGGTGATCACCTGGCGGCAGGCGTCCCGGATCCCGGCGACCGCGTAGGCGAGGTACTCGGGGAGTTCCTCGACCCGGCCGGGCTGGGCGGTCTCCATCAGGCCGTGGTAGTTCTCGGCGGCGGCCTGGAGGGCGTCCACGGCCTTCTCGTTGGCGAGCTTGGCCGCCCGCCGCACGGCCCGGTTGACGGCGTGCACCGACAGCTCGGCGGTGGCGGCGCCGGTCACCCGGTTCACCAGCTCGTGCGCCTCGTCGATGATCAGCAGACCGTGCTCGGGCAGCACCGGGGCGCCCTCGATGGCGTCGATCGCCAGCATCGCGTGGTTGGTGACGACCACGTCGGCGAGCTTGGCCCGCTCGCGGGCGGCCTCGGCGAAGCACTCGCCGCCGTACGGGCAGCGGGTGGCGCCCAGGCACTCCTTGGAGGTGACCGAGAGCTGGGCCCAGGCCTTGTCGGAGACGCCCGGGGTGAGGTCGTCGCGGTCGCCGGTGTCGGTCTCGCCGGCCCACTCGCGCAGCCGCAGCACGTCCTGACCGAGCTTGCCGGACGGTCCGCCGAGCGCCTCGACCGGGTCGAACAGGCCCTCGCCCTCGTCCGCCGGGGTGCCCTCGTTGGCCCGGTGCAGGCAGAGGTAGTTGGAGCGGCCCTTGAGCATCGCGAACAGCGGGCGGCGGCGCAGCACCGGGTGGAGCGCGTCCACCGTCCGGGGCAAGTCCCGCTCCACCAGCTGGCGTTGCAGCGCCAGGGTGGCGGTGGCGACCACCACGCGGTCGCCGTGGGCGAGCGCGGGCACCAGGTAGGCGAGGGACTTTCCGGTGCCGGTGCCGGCCTGGACGAGCAGGTGCTCGCCGGTGTCGACCGCGGCGGAGACCGCCTCGGCCATCCTGACCTGGCCGGGCCGCTCGACGCCGCCGACGGCGGTGACGGCGGCGTGCAGCAGCTCCGGGAGCCGGGAGGCGGGGACGGCGCCCGGCAGGTCGTCCGGGGCTTCGTCGGCCGGTGCGTCGTCGCCCGGCCCGGTGAGGGATGCGGAGTCGTTCGTCATGACGGGCCAAGCCTACGGGGCGGGAGTGACAATCCGGGCCCGTTGGACGGGCAGCCCGATCGGGGCCGCGGGGTGGAGCGCGTTGTCGACCTGGCCGTGGACGGCGGCGTGCGGGCGCTCGGGCCGGTCGCGGTAGCCGTCGAGCAGCAGCCGGTTGCGGTTGAGGCAGAGCCGGTCGATCCGCGGGGTGAGCAGGTCGAAGAGCGCGAACCGCTCGGCGAGCTCCGGGAAGCGCCGCTGGTGGGCCAGTACCTCCTCGCGCAGCAGCGCCCAGAACTGCGGCTCGGGCACCCGCAGCTGCTGCTCGAACAGCGCCGCGAGGTAGCGGTACACCCCGATGAACAGCCCGGCGTGCAGGAACTGGCAGAGCTGGTCGGGGCGCTGGCGCAGCAGGACGCCGGCCACCTCGGGCGGCAGCCGCTCCAGCTCGGGCAGGTCCTGGTCGGTGAGGTTGATGTCGTCGACGAAGTCCTTGACGGCGAGCCGGACCGGGACGTCGTGCTCGTCGAAGAGCAGGATCGCGTTCTCGCCGTGCGGGGAGAACACCGTGCCGTAGCGGTACAGGAAGTGCAGCAGCGGCGGCAGCATCACCGCGAACAGCCGCTGCAGCCAGGCGGTGGGGGTGAGACCGGAGCGGGCGACCAGTTCGGCGGCGAGGGCGCGGCCGTCGGAGCCGGTCTGCAGCAGCGCGGCCAGGGTGCGGCCGCGCTCGCCGGGTTCCAGGTGGCCGTCCAGGGACTCCCGCCAGATCGCGCCGAGCAGCTCCTTGTACTGGTAGGGCGCCTCGGGGAGATCGCGGTAGAGCGGGTGGTCGACGGTGACGGAGGCGATCTCGCCGAGCAGGACCACCCGGCACTCCTCGCGCAGGAACGGGTCGCGGTCCCGGATGCCGTGCACCCAGGCCGTGACGGCGGGCGCGGCCAGTGTGCGGTCGGTCGGCAGGCCGCGCCAGACCAGGGTGTTGAGGACGGAGAGCGGCAGCTTGACGGTGCAGCGCTCGGGCCGGGTGAGGTTGAAGAAGCTGCGGATGGACTGCTGCGGCAGCCGCAGGTCGCCGTCGCCGCCCAGCGGGACGATCCGGCCGTCGGCGATCCAGGGCGCGAACAGCGGCACCACCACCTCGTCCCACTGCCAGGGGTGGACCGGCAGCAGCAGGTACTCGCCGGCCCGGTCGCCGAGCGGGGCGCGCAGCCGGTCCGGGGCGTCGAGCTCGCGCTCGTAGAGGTCGGCGGCGCCGCGGAACTCGGCGAGGCTGCGGTGCACGGCGATCCAGGGCAGCTCGGCGGGGGTGCGGGCCTCGGGCGCCCAGCGGGCGGCGTCCTGGGCGGAGAAACCGATCCGGCCCTTGTTGGGCACGATCCAGGGGTGGCCGCTCTGCCGGCCCTCCAGTTCGACGTGGCCGAGTCCGGCGAGTTCGGCGGCGGTGAGTTCGGTGCCGAGCAGGCGGGTGTCGGCGATCAGGGTGGCGGTGAGTTCGCGGACCAGGTGGCCGGCGGTGTCGCCGGTCAGGCCGAGCAGGTGCCGGGCCCGCTGGACGAAGCGCAGCGGGTCGGCGTCCCCCTCCGGCGGGCAGTGCACCGAGTCCGGGTCGACCTGCCAGCTGCCGTACGCGCCGCGGCGGGCCCGGAACCGGTAGGCGGCGCCGGGGAGTTCGAGGACGTACCGGTCGCCGTCCCCGGGTCCGTCCGGTACCGGGGTGATCAGCTCCTCGTACGCGAACTCGCCGAGCAGTTTGGCGAGCAGCCGCCGCCCGGCCCGCTGCCAGTGCTCCTGGGTGAGGTGCGGAGGCAGCCTCAGTGGCTGCTCAGCGGATGGCTGCGGCACGGTTCTCCTCCTGGGGTCGAGGGAGCAGGGCGGCGGTGGGCGGGGCGAAGCTGGTCCAGGCGGTGCGGGTGGGCAGCTGGTGGACCGGCCTTCCGGCGACGGCGTTGAGGATGACGGCGGCGCGGTGGGCGCCCAGACCGAGGTCCGGGGCGCCGACCCCATGAGTGTGCAGCTCGGCGTTCTGGACGTACAGGGCGCCGGTGAGACCCGGGCGGGTGGCCACCCGGTGGTCGGCGTCGACCCGGTAGCGGCCCTGGTCGTCCCAGTCGATCAGGGCGGCGATCGGGTCGAGCAGCGCGGGGCGGACGGCCCGGTAGCCGGTGGCGAGCACCACCGCGTCGGTGCGGACCAGGTGCTGGACACCGGAGTCGGTGTGCCGGCAGCGCAGCTCGAGTCCGCCGCAGGGGCCGGCCTGGGCGTCGGTGACGGCGGTGCCGGGGACGATCTCCACCGGGTCGGCGTCCAGCGGGCACCCGACGGTGCGCTCGTAGAGGTGGTCGTGGACGGCGGCCAGGGTCTCGGCGCTGGCGGCCTTGTGGAGCTGCCACTGGGCCGGTACCAGGCGGTCCCGGGTGTCGGCGGGCAGGCCGTGGAAGTAGCGGGTGTAGTCGGGGGTGAAGTGTTCCAGGCCGAGTTTGGAGTACTCCATCGGGGCGATGGCCCGGCTGCGGGTGAGCCAGCGCAGCCGGGTGCCGTCGTCGCCGCGGGTGCGCAGCAGGTCGAGGAAGACCTCGGCGCCCGACTGGCCGGAGCCGATCACCGTGATGTCGCGGGCGGCGGCCAGGGCCGGCCGCTGCTGCAGGTAGTCGGCGCTGTGCCGAACCATGGGGTGGCCGGCCAGCCCGGCGAAGGCCTCGGGGCTGACCGGCCCGGTGCCGACGCCGAGCACCACGGCGCGGGCGTGCAGCGGCCCGGCGGCGGTCTCGGCCCGGTAGAGCCGCTCGGCGGCGTCCCAGTGCAGGGCGGTGACCTCGGTGGCGAAGCGGCAGTTGGGCAGGCGTTCGGCGGCCCAGCGGCAGTAGTGGTCGTACTCGCGGCGGGGCAGCTGGAAGCGCTCGGCGAAGTAGAACGGGAACAGCCGCTGCTGGTCGCGCAGGTAGTTGAGGAAGGACCACGGGTTGGTCGGGTCGACCAGCGTGACCAGGTCGGCCAGGAACGGCACCTGCATCCGCGCGCCGTCGACCAGCATGCCGGGGTGCCAGCGGAACTCCGGCCGGGCCTCGCAGAACAGCGTGCGCAGGCCGTCGGCCCGGTCGGCGAGTGCGGCGAGGGACAGGTTGAAGGGGCCGATGCCGACACCCAGGAGGTCGTACGGATCGGGCTGCGGGTTGTCCATGCCATCCAGTTCGGGGAGAGGGGTCGGGGCCGGGGCGCGGATCGGCCGGGTGCGGCCGGCCGGAACGGCGGTCAGCCGGCGCGGCGGCGGACCATCAGCGCGGCCCGTTTGCCGGGCAGCCGCAGTTCGGCGGCCTGGTCGAAGCCGGCCCGGTGGAAGGCCCGCACCGAGGGGGTGTTGCGCAGGTCCGGCTCGGCGACCACCTGCTCGCAGGCCGGGCGGCGGGCCAGGATCCGGTCGGCCAGTGCGGCCAGCAGCAGGCTGCCGAGTCCGCGGCCGCGCGCCTCGGCGGGGCCGAGCAGCAGGTGCACGCCGGTGTCGTGCGGACGGGCCGGGTAGTGCAGGGCGAGCGGGTCGAGATCGGCCCGGTAGACCTCCCAGTAGCCGATCGGGACACCGTCCAGCAGGCCGAGGCATGGGACGCTGCGGCCGTCGCCGTCGAGTTGGGCGCGCAGGTGCCGGGCGGTGGTGGCGGGTGGCCCGGCCAGCTCCCAGTAGGCGTCCACGGCCGGGTCGTTCATCCACCGGGTGAGCAGGGCGAGGTCGGTGGCCGGGCGGACCGGGCGCAGCCGGAACTCGCCGGCGGCGGTGGGCATCGGCCCCCAGTGGGCGACGCCGTCCAGCGGATCGGACGGCGGATCGGACGGCGGGCCTGTGGGCGGGCCGATTGGCGGCGGGCCGGTGGGTGGGCCGGTGGGTGTCACGCCACCGCCACCGGGTTGGCGATGGTCACGTAGACGGACTGGGTCTCGACCGGGCCGACCAGTTCGTCGAGGCCGTGCAGCCGGGTGAGCAGGTTGGCCTTGCAGCGCAGGGTCGGCGAGTCCAGCAGGTGGGCGGGGAGTGAGGAGCCGGTGGCGGCCGCGGCGGGCCCGGCCAGGAAGGTGCGCACCACCGCGAGCAGGGCGCCCTCGTCGGCGAGGCCCTGCGAGCCGAGTCCGCCGACCAGCCCGAGGAGGTGGTTGATGCCCAGGTAGTAGGCGAACCGCTCGTCGGCGACCTGGTCGGCCACGAAGGTGTCGCTGTGCGCGCCGAGGCCGGGCAGCCGGGCGGTGAGGCGCCGCTCGTGCGAGGCGCGGTAGTAGTAGCCCTGGTTGTCCCGGTAGCGGCCGCCGACCGGCCAGCCGGCCGCGTCGAGCAGCGCCAGGCTGTTCTGCTGGTGGGCCTCCAGCGCGATGCCGGCCCGGCCGTCGAGCCACAGCACGGGCAGCACCACGGCGTACAGGTAGCGCCGCAGCCACTCGGCGGTGACGGCGGGCAGCGCGTCGCCGGTGCGGGCGGCCAGCTCGCGCAGGATGTCGGAGAGCTGGGAGTGCATCCGCTCCAGCGGCTGTTCGGCGATCAGGCCGGCCACGCACAGGGCGCGGTCGGCGGGGCCGAAGGGCTGCCGGCGCAGCACGGTGTCCAGGCCGCCCGGGTCGCCGAGCGCGGGGTGGTCGACGCCGATCCAGGCGGGGTCGCGGACGATGTCGAAGCCGGGGTGCGCGGCCCGCCACTCGGCGCCGAGGCCGGCCTCCAGCAGCCGGTGCACCTCCAGGCCGCGGTGCAGTTCCTTGCGGAGGTTCTCCCGGCGGGAGTTGGTGATCCGCAGCGCGAGCGAGAGCTTGAGCATCCACGGGGTGCCGGGGCGGCAGACCGTACGGACCGAGGAGGTGGGGTGCCAGGGTCCGCCGTGCTGGCCGAGGTCGTGCAGCAGACCGGCCTCGAGGAGCCCGGCGACGGCCGGGCGCCGGGCCAGCTCCCCGGCCTGCCAGGGGTGCAGCGGGAGTGCGGCGGTGCCGGGCGGCAGCAGGTCGGGGCGGCCGAGCAGCCGGGCGGTGAGCGCTTCGGCGGGCTGCCCGGCGGAGTCGGCGGCCAGCAGTTCCCGGTCGACGGCGTACCAGTGCAGCCGGAAACTGCCGTCGAGTTCGGGCGAGTACGCGGCGCTCTGTGCGGGGGCGAGGCCGTCGCGGCTCTTGGGGGTGGGGTGCAGCGGGTGGCCCAGCAGCAGGGACTGCTCGGTCCGCAGGAACGGGGTCGGTGCGGTGGCGGGGGCGGCCCTGCGGTGGGCCAGGAACTCGGCGGTGCGCCCGGCCGAGTCGGCCACCCGGGCGGCGAGGTCGGCGATCTGCCCGGCTTCGGGACGTTCGGCGGCGGCGCCCGCCAGCAGGGCGGCCACCGTGACGGCGTCCACCGGGCTGCGCGTCCCGCTGCCGGCGGTGACGGTGATCCGGCCGAACCGGTGCCAGCCGCAGCGCGACCAGTGCCGGACCGGTGCGGTCAGTTCAGCGGCCCCGCCGAGGACGGCGATCCGCAGCCGTCCGTCGCCGTCGGGGCGGGCGCCGGTCTCCCGGGTCCAGCACCGCAGCAGGCTCTCGGTGGCGGCCTGTTCGGCGGCGACGGCCGGGTCGGGGTGGAGCAGCGGGTCGGGGTCGAGCACCGGCTCCCCCGGGACGGCCGGTACGGCCGCAACGGCCGGGTGGAACGGTACGGCCGGCGGGGCTCCGGTGAGGGCGGTGCTCAAGGCTGCTCCTTCGGACGGGCTGGAGTACAGGTAAGGGCTACCTATCCCGCCTGCGCGAGCACAAGATCGGGTCACTCCTTCCGGTGAATGACGACCCATCACTCAGCCCTGCGGGTGACCGCCGTCACCCTGATGGCGGTAGGCAGTCACGAATCGGTGACCACTCGTCAACAGCCCGACACGGCCCGCCCCGCCGCCCCGGCCGGATGGGAGACTGCCCCGGGGGAACGTCGGCCGAGGATCCGGGGGCAACGAGACGATGGCATCGATACGCCGCGGGGCGGGCGCCGCCGCGCTGGCCCTCGCGGTCCTGGTGACCGTCCCGGCCTGCGGCCCGGACGGTGACGGCACCCGCGCCTCGGGCCTGCCCCGCAGCTGGGACGAGCTGAAGCACTGGCGTTTCGAGGACTGGGACCGCTGGGCCTCCCGGCACGTCTTCCGCAACCCGGAGGCCGGCGGGGTCTGGGACCCGGACACCATGGGCGGCGCCCCGGCGCAGCAGCCCTCCCCGGCCTCGGCCGCACCGCCGTCCGCACCACCCGGCGGCCCCACCACCGCCGCTGCCACCACAGCCCCCACCGGGACCGCCACCGCCTCCGCCGGCCCGGCCGCGTCCCCCGTGCCGGCCGTCGTCGAGGCCGTACCGGTGCCCCGCCCGTACACCCAGTACGCCGCCTCCGGGAAGGTCTTCATGACGGCGCCGGCCGGCGGCACCGGCCAGTGCTCCGCCACCCTGGTCGCCGACCCGGCCCACCCCGGCAGGAGCAACCTGGTCTGGACAGCCGCGCACTGCGTGCACGAGGGCAAGGACGGCGACTGGTTCAAGAACATCATCTTCGTGCCCGCCTACAACAGTTCGGGCGCCGCCAGCGGCGGCCGGAAGGCGACCCTGCCGGAGGTCGCGCCGCTCGGCCAGTGGTGGGCGGACCGGGTGATCACCTCGCCGCAGTGGACGGCCGAGGGCGGGCACTCCGGCAACTCGGCCAACCAGTACGACTTCGCGGTGCTCAAGGTGCACAACCCGGACGGCTCCGGGAAGTCCCTGGAGGAGGTGGTCGGCACCGCGGTCCCGGTCTGGTTCGACGCCCCGCGCGAGAAGCTCTCGGTCTCCGCCTGGGGCTACCCGGTCGGCCGCCCCTTCGACGGCCAGGAACTGGACCGCTGCGACGCCGGCCCGCCGGGGCAGCTGTCCTTCGACCCGGCGCGGCCCGCGATGCTGACCATCGGCTGCACCATGACCTCCGGTGCCAGCGGCGGCGGCTGGTTCGCCACCGGGCCGGACGGCCGGCAGGCGCTGGTCAGCAACACCTCGATCGGCACCCTCGACCACACCTCGCTGAACGGCCCCTACCTGGAGAGCGTGGCCCGCCAGGCGCTCGACTACCTCTCCAGGAAGTAGCCCGCCCACCCGACCGACTCCCACTGACGCAACGGGGACCACCGACATGTCATCCACCCACCGGCGTTCCGCCGCGGCCTCGGCCGCCCTGCTCACCGTGCTGGCCCTGACCGCCACCGCCTGCGAGGACGACGCGGCCCCCAAGGCCGCGCCGCCGGCCGCCGCTCCGGCCTCGGCCGCCGCGTCCGGCAGTGCCAAGCCGGGCCTCAAGCTGCCGGACTCGCTGAAGGACCTGAAGAACTGGAGCGCGGACGACCTCGCCAACTGGGCCAAGGAGCACGGCTTCAAGCCCGAGGTGCTGAAGGGCTACTGGGACCAGGTCCGGATGGAGGCCGCCAAGGGCGTCAAGCCCAAGGAGGCCAACATCGCCGCCGCCAAGTCCCCGAGCCGCTCCGAGGTCCAGCTGCCGCCCGCCATCCCGGCGGCCGCGGAGAAGCACCCCTACAGCCCGGGCACCGCCGTGGTGGGCAAGATCTTCATGAGCGTCAGCCCCACCGCGGACGCCGAGTGCTCCGGCACGGTGGTCGCCGACCCGGCCCGCCCCGGCAGGAGCAACCTGGTCTGGACGGCCGCGCACTGCGTGCACGAGGGCAAGGGCGGCAGCTGGTTCAAGAAGATCAGCTTCGTCCCCTCGTACAACCGCGCCGGCGCCGCCAGCGGCGGCCGCAAGGCCACCCTCAGCCAGCTCGCGCCGTACGGCGTGTGGACCGTCGAGAGCGGGCTGACCGGCCCCGGCTGGAGCGAGGAGGGCGACGAACGGGGCGGCCCGGCCAGCCAGTACGACTTCGCCGTGGTCCGGGTGCGCAACGAGGACGGCGACGGCCGCTCGCTGGAGGAGACCATCGGCGGCTCGGTCCCGGTCTGGTTCAACGCCCCGGCCGACCAGGTCACCGCCGCCTCCGCCTACGGCTACCCGGCCGACGCGCCCTTCGACGGCCTGGAACTGGAACACTGCGACTCCCGGGTCAAGCTGACCCCGTACGTCTACGACGCGGCCCGGCCGCCGATGAACGCGATGGGCTGCACCATGACCGGCGGCGCCAGCGGCGGCGGCTGGTTCGCCCAGCGCGGCGGCAGGCCGGCCCTGATCAGCAACACCTCGGTCGGCAACGACGCCGGCACCTTCCTGGCCGGCCCCACCCTCGGCAGCGAGGCGGAGAAGGTCTTCACCTACGTCAGCAAGAACCAGTGACCGGCCGCACGAGGACCTGAGCGTGGCGACCTGAGCGCGGGGGCCCGGCCGCGAGGGGACCCGGCCCGGACACGCAAGGGGCCCGGCACCCCCGAGGGGGTCCGGGCCCGCGTGCGTCGCGCGTACGGAAGCGGAAGCGGCTCAGCGCCGGACGGCCACCGCGTAGCGCTCCAGCTCGGCGGCCAGCTCGGCCGCCACCTTGGCGTGCACCAGGGTGCCGTCGCCGGTGTGCTCGGTGGAGAGCAGCTCGCCCTCCGCGTGCACCCGCGAGACCAGGTCGCCCCGGGTGTACGGGACCAGCACCTGCACCTCGACGGCCGGGCGCGGCAGCTCGTCGTCGATCAGCTTGAGCAGCTCGTCCATGCCCTGCCCGGTGCGGGCCGACACCACCAGGGCGTGCGGCTCGCGGCGCAGCAGCCGCTGGAGCACCAGCGGGTCGGCGGCGTCCGCCTTGTTGATCACCACGATCTCCGGCACGTTCTGTGCCTCGACCGAGACGATCACCTCGCGCACCGCGGCCAGCTGGGTCTCCGGCTCGGGGTGCGAGCCGTCCACCACGTGCAGGATGAGGTCGGCGTCGGCGACCTCCTCCATGGTGGAGCGGAAGGCCTCGACCAGGTGGTGCGGCAGGTGCCGGACGAAGCCGACGGTGTCGGCCAGGGTGTAGACCCGGCCGCTCGGCGTCTGGGCCCGGCGCACGGTCGGGTCCAGGGTGGCGAACAGCGCGTTCTCCACCAGGACGCCCGCACCGGTGAGCCGGTTGAGCAGGGAGGACTTCCCGGCGTTGGTGTAACCCGCGATGGCGACGGAGGGGACGTGGTTGCGACGGCGCTCCTGGCGCTTGGTGTCGCGGCCCTTCTTCATCTCGGCGATCTCCTTGCGGAGCTTCGCCATCTTCTCGCGGATCCGGCGCCGGTCGGTCTCGATCTTGGTCTCACCGGGACCACGGGTGGCCATGCCGCCGCCCGAGGAGCCCGAGCCACCGCCACCCATCTGCCGGGACAGCGACTGACCCCAGCCGCGCAGACGCGGCAGCATGTACTGCATCTGTGCCAGCGAGACCTGCGCCTTGCCCTCCCGGGACTTGGCGTGCTGGGCGAAGATGTCCAGGATCAGCGCGGTCCGGTCGACCACCTTGACCTTGACCACGTCCTCCAGCTGGATCAGCTGGCCGGGGGTGAGCTCACCGTCGCAGACCACGGTGTCGGCGCCGGTGGCGGCGACGATGTCGGCCAGCTCCCGGGCCTTGCCGGAGCCGATGTAGGTGGCGGGGTCGGGCTTGTCGCGGCGCTGGATCACACCGTCGAGCACCTCGGAACCGGCCGTCTCGGCCAGGGCCGCGAGCTCGGCCAGCGAGTTCTCGGCCTCCTCGACCGTCCCGCTGGTCCAGACACCGACGAGCACCACGCGCTCCAGCCGCAGCTGGCGGTACTCGACCTCGGTGACGTCCTGGAGTTCGGTGGACAGGCCCACCACACGCCGCAGGGCGGCGCGCTCGGAGCGGTCGTACTGGTCGCCGTCGTAGGAACCGAGGTCCTCGTCGATCGCCGCGAGGTCCTCGTCCATCAGGGCGTCGGCCTTGATGTCGGTGAGTCGGCGGGAGCTGCCCGCCGGGGTGCGGCTGTCGAACGTGGAGGTCATCTCATCCTTTTGCTGGTCGGAGGCCGGCTGGATCCGCCCGATGGCGGACACACCAGGAGTCTGCCCCTTGACCGCTCGGAAAACCACCGAGGACGGGCTACCCCTGCGGACCGCGGGCCGCACCGGCACTACTGCTGCCTTGCGTCAACGCCGCGGACCGGCCGTGAATTCCCCACGATGGTCGCACGCCGGGCCCGCCGGGGTCATCCGGATTACCCCCGCCCGGCCGGTACACGTCGTACACGCCGGACACCCGCAGCATCGCCCGCATCACCGCCGGCAGCGCACCGGCCGCGGGCAGGACGACGGTGTAGCTGTGCCGGACCCGCAGCTCGGTCGGGGGCCCGACCTCGGCGGAGACGATGTCCACGCCCTCGGCGGAGATCACCCCGGTCAGGTCGGCGAGCAGCCGGGGATGGTTGAGCGCCTCGGCGTACAGCGTGGCGCGGTACCCGCCGGCCGGCTCGGCACCGGGGATCCAGGCCGTCTCCAGCCCCTCCCGGCCGGCCTCGCGCATCTGCCCGCCGACCTGGCAGCCGGCGCGGTGCACCGCGACCGCGCCGCCGCGGATCGCGAAGCCGGTGACCCGGTCCGGCGGTACCGGGGTGCAGCAGCGGGCGAGGCGGACCGGCCCACCCGGACGGCCCGCGACCGAGGCGGGCGGACCCGCGGGCCCGGCGGCGGGCCGGTCCGGCGAGACGGGCTGCCCGGCCGGCCGGCCGGCCTCCACCACCGGCGCGCCGGCCGGGTGGTCCGCCAGCCAGCGTTCGATGGCGAGCCGCGCCCCCGGGGTGCGGGTGTACTCCAGCCACCCGGCGTCCGGGCCGGAGGCGTCACCGCCGCCGGTCAGGACGGCGAGCACGTCGCCGTCGCGCAGCGGTGTGGACAGCGCGGTGAGCCGGCCGTTGACCCGGGCCCCGATACATCGGTGCCCGCTCTCCTCGCCGAGCAGGTACGCGGCGTCCACGCAGCTCGCCCCGGCGGGCAGTTGCAGGGTCCCGCCGGTCTCGGTGACGACGGTGATCTCCCGGTCGTCGGAGAGGTCGGCGGTCAGCGCCGACCAGAACGCGTCCGGGTCCGGGGCCTCCTGCTGCCAGTCGAGCAGCCGGCTGAGCCAGCCCGGTCGGGCCGGGTCGGTGCGGTCGGACTCCGGGTCGTCCGGGCCGCCCTGCGCCGGATCCGCCTGGTCCGGGTCGCCGAGCGCGACCACCCCGAACTCGGCCACCCGCTGCATCCGGCGGGTGCGCACCAGCACCTCGACCACCTCGCCGCCGGGCAGCGAGACCGCCGTGTGCAGCGCCTGGTAGAGGTTGAACCGGGGGGCGGCGATGAAGTCCTTGAACTCGCCGGGCAGCGGGGTCCAGCAGGTGTGCAGCTCGCCGAGGACGGCGTAGCAGTCGGCCTTCTCCTCGACCACCACCAGCAGCCGGCCGAGGTCGGAGGGGAGCAGTCCCTGCGGGCGGCCGTCCGGTCCCGCCACCGCGCTGCGGCCGAGCAGGACCCGGTGCGCCGAGACGTGGTGGCGCGGCCGGACGGTGACCGAGGCCGGCACCCCGGTCTCGGTCAGCTGCCGGGCGAGCGCCCGGGCGAAGGGTTCCAGGACGCCGTCCGGGCGGGCCCCGTGGGCGTCCAGCAGTGCGCCGGTGCGGGCGTACTCCTCCGGGTGGAGGGTGGCGAAGACGATGTCCTCCAGCTCGGCCTTGACCACCTGGATGCCGAGCCGGTCGGCGAGCGGGATCAGCACGTCCCGGGTGACCTTGGCGATCCGGACCTGGCTGGCGGGCTTCATGTGACGGATCGTCCGCATGTTGTGCAGCCGGTCGGCGAGCTTGATCACCATCACCCGGACGTCGTCGCCGGTGGCCACCAGCATCTTGCGGAAGGTCTCGGCCTCGGCGGCGGCGCCGAAGTCCACCTTCTCCAGCTTGGTGACGCCGTCGACCAGGTAGGCCACCTCGGGGCCGAAGTCGGCGCTGACCTGATCCAGCGTCACCTCGGTGTCCTCGACGGTGTCGTGCAGCAGCGAGGCGACCAGGGTGGTGGTCCCGGCGCCGAGTTGGGCGAGGATCATGGTGACGGCGAGCGGGTGGGTGATGAACGGCTCGCCGCTCTTGCGGGTCTGCCCGCGGTGGCTCTCCTCGGCCGTCCGGTAGGCGCGCCCGAGCAGGGCGAGGTCGGCCTGCGGATGGTGCACCCGGTGGGCCTGCACGATCGGCTCGATCGCGTCCGGGACCGGGCCCCGGCCGGTCGCCAGCAGGGCGGCGCGGCCGGCCCGGCCGAGTGCGGCCCGGCTGAGCCGGGGCAGCGGGCGCTTGGGCACGGTGTACGGGACGGCCCCGTGCTGGCCGGCTTCGATGGTCATCTGCACCTCCGGCAGCGATCACCGGAGCGAAGTCCGACCCGGTGGTCCATGCTACCGAGCACAGCACGTTCCGCGACCGCCTGCTCCCACTCCGTCAGCCGAATCACCCGATCAGGGGGATTCACGGACAACAGAACGGGGCAAAGCGGCCGCACTCCCCCTCGGCCCGCGGTGCGGCGTCCTCAGCTCGCCGGCAGGCCCAGCCAGGCCCGGTCCAGGGTGCCGGACGCGACGATCACGGCGGGACCGGTCATCTCGACCCGGCCGTCCGGGAACTCCTCGATCACCAGCCGGCCGCCCGGCACGTCCACGGTGTACGCGACCGGCTCGCCGGTGACGGCGGGGTCGGCGCCGTCCCGCCGGGCGGTGGCCACCGCGACGGCGCACGCGCCGGTGCCGCAGGACCTGGTCTCGCCGGAGCCCCGCTCGTGCACCCGCATCGCGACGTGCCGCGGGCCGCGGTCGACCACGAACTCGACGTTGACACCCTCCGGGTAGACCCCCTCCGGGCTGGTCAGCGGCGCGGTGTACAGCTCGCCCGCGTCGTCGAGGCCCGCCACGAAGGCGACCGCGTGCGGGTTGCCCATGTTGACGTTCAGGGCCGGCCAGCGGCGGGCGCCGACCGCGACCTCGATCCCGTCCGGCCCGGGCAGCGCGGCCCGGCCCATGTCCACGGTGACCTCGCCCGGGGTGCCGTCCGGCGCGTCCTCGGCCACCGAGACCTGCCGCACCCCGGCCCGGGTGGCGACCGCCAGCGGGCCCGGCTTCGCGAGGCCGGCCTGCACCAGGTAGCGGGCGAACACCCGCACGCCGTTGCCGCACATCTCGGCGATCGAGCCGTCCGAGTTGCGGTAGTCCATGAACCACTCGGCCCGGTCGGCCAGGTGTGCCGCGGCCGGGTCGGCGGCGGAGCGGACCACCCGCAGCATCCCGTCGCCGCCGATCCCGGCCCGCCGGTCGCAGACCAGCGCGACCTGCGCCGGGCCGAGGTCGAGCCGGCCGTCGAAGTCGGGGAGGATGACGAAGTCGTTCTGGGTGCCGTGGCCCTTGAGGAAGGGCAGGCCCGCCGGGGTGGAATCGCTCACGCCACGATCGTACTGATCCGGCCATCCGCGCGGGCGGTCGGTCCGGCCCACGGACGGCCGGGGCGGAACCGGGTCAGCCGCGGAGCTGGACCACGCGCCAGACCGCGAGGGCCACCGCGACGCAGGCCACCAGGGTGTAGACCAGGATCGCCCGCCAGCCGGCCCGTCGGCCGCTGCCGCGGCGCGGCACGCCCGGCCACTTGTAGCCGACCCGGCGGGCGGCCATCGCCCCCCAGCCGGTGGAGGCCGCTGTCAGCAGCAGGCCGAGCATCCCGATCATCGGGGAGGCGCTGTCGGGGCCGAAGGCGAGCGGGAAGGCGAACATCAGCGAGCCGAGGGTGGCCATCACCACGATCGGCAGCAGCTGCCACCAGCGCAGCCGGCGGCGCGGGCGGATCTCGCGTTCGTGCACCACGCCGGTGAGCTGGTCCAGGACGGGCAGGGCCACCGCGTACGAGGTGGTCGGCGCCACGAGCTCCGGCAGCTGGTCGTCGACGCGCTGGGCGTCGCCGGGCAGCTGCTCGGTCTCGGGGCCGGTACCGGTCGACACGCGGCCTCCCCCTGACGCTTCGACACGAGCTGACGGGCTCGCGGACGGTGGGGCCGAGCGGATGCGTCCGACCCCAGGTGCTACCGATGATGGCATGTCCAGGGTCGCCGACAGGACCTCGCGGGGGTCGTCGGGTGATCCGTGGCCAGGACGTGATCGGCCTGTAACCCCCGGTTCGCGACGATTCTGCGGCTGCCGGTGCACCTGCACGGGCCGATGGCCGAAAACCGTCCCCGGGAGGGCCGGGTCAGGCCGCCGGGTGATCCGCGATCAGCTCCAGCGAGCGCTCCAGCAGCGCCACCGGGTCGGTCCCGGCCGGCCGGGAGAGCCAGTGGATCCGGTCGTCCCGCCGGAACCAGGACTCCTGCCTGCGGGCGAACCGCCTGGTCGCCCGGACCGTCTCGGCCTTCGCCTCGTCCTCGGTGCACTCCCCCGCGAAGTGCGCCAGCACCTGCTGGTAGCCGAGCGCGCGGGCGGCCGTGCGGCCCTCGCGCAGACCGGCCAGCTCCAGGGCGCGCACCTCGTCGAGCAGCCCGGCCTGCCACATCCGGTCGACCCGCAGCCCGATCCGCTCGTCCAGTTCCGGACGCGGCACCTGGACGCCGATCTGCACCGCGTCGTACACGGCGGTGTGGCCGGGCAGGTTGGCGGTGAAGGGCAGCCCGGTGATCTCGATGACCTCCAGCGCGCGGACGATCCGGCGCCCGTTGCTCGGCAGGATCGCCGCCGCGGCGGGCGGGTCCAGCTCGGCCAGCCGCCGGTGCAGCAGGCCGGGGCCGTCCGCCTCCAGCTCGGCCTCCAGCCGGGCCCGCACGGCGGGGTCGGTGCCGGGGAACTCCATCTCGTCGATGGCCGCCCGGACGTACAGCCCCGAGCCGCCGACCAGGACGGGGGTGCGGCCGGCCGCCAGCAGCCGGTCGATCTCGGCCCGGGCCAGCCGCTGGTACTCGGCCACGCTCGCGGCCTCGGTGACGTCCCAGATGTCCAGCAGGTGGTGCGGGATGCCGCCGCGCTCCTCGACGGTCAGCTTCGCCGTGCCGATGTCCATGCCGCGGTAGAGCTGCATCGAGTCGGTGTTGATCACTTCGCCGCCGAGGCTGCGGGCGATGGCGACCGCCAGGTCGGACTTGCCGGCGGCGGTCGCGCCGACCACCGAGACGACGCGGGGCGGGAGCGGGTGGGTGCTGGTCACGGTTCCAAGTCTCGCAAAGGGCCGGGCCGGGCCGGCCACCGGTTCGGGTGTTTCAGATGCATATGGAGAGGTATGTGAGGTTTGCAGCGGCGGACGTCCGGGCAGGTCCCGGCGACGGATCAGGTGCGACGGCCTCGGACAGGGAGAGCGACATGGGTCTGATGGACAGCTTCAAGGGCAAGGCCGAGGAGCTCAAGGAGAAAGCCGGCGAGCTCGCGGGCAAGCACAACCAGAAGATCGACGAGATGGTCGACAAGACCGGCTCGGCGGTGGACAAGGCCACCAAGCACAAGTACAGCGACAAGATCGAGAACACCGCGTCCAAGGCCAAGCACGCCGTGGACGACTTCGCCGCCAAGCCGAAGGACTGAGTCGCCCCTCAGTGCCAGGAGGCGACGAAGTAGCCGACGCCGTAGGGCGCGTGGTCGTAGCTCAGCCGGCCGCGGAGGCCGGCGCCCTCGGCGGCGCCCGCCAGGACCTGCCAGGGGGCCCGGCCCTCGGCCAGCAGTTCGGCGGCGAGGCCGGCGTCGAGCGCGGCCAGCGCCTCGGTGTCGGCCGACCCCAGGGCCGCGGCCACCGCGGCGTCCCAGCCCTCGGCCCGCTCGTCCAGGTAGCCGGGCGCCTTGACCGAGCGGCAGGCGCTGCCGTCGCCCATCACCAGCAGGCCGACCCGGTCGGCGAGGTCCGCCAGACCCTTGCCGAGGCCCAGCAGCCGGTCGGGGGCGGTGTCGGAAGGCACCGCGCAGGCGTGCGTCGGCACGGTGGCACCGGACTGCTCCAGCAGCCAGGCACCGACGGTCAGCGCCGGCGTCAGCTCGCCCTCGCCGGGGCCGCCGAGCGGCAGCCGAGCGGCCAGCTCGACGCCGTACCGCTGGAAGGTGCCGACCCCGCCCTCGGTCCAGACCTCCGCCCGCGGGCCGGTCCCGACCACCACGATCAGCTCGGCACCGGACGCCAGCAGCTCGCCGACCGCCGCCCGGCAGGCCTCGCGGAGCGGTTCGAGCTCGGGGGCGGCCCCGGCGGCGACCACCGGGACGAGCAGCGGCGGACAGGGGCAGACGGCGGCGGCGACCAGCATGTCGATCACTCTAGCGGTGCCCGGCCGCACCGGCCGGGCACCGCCGGGAGCCGTTGCGCTCAGTCGCAGCCGCAGCCGCTGCCCGCCGGGGCGGGCGAGGGTGCGGGGACGCCGATGCTCGGCAGCCCGAGCATCACCCCGGCCGGCTTGGCGGCCGGGGCGGCCTGCCGCTTCTCCCAGGCGTCGCCCGCCCGGGTACGGCGCACGGCCAGCGTCGGGCCCTCGGCCAGCAGGTGGTGCGGGGCCGCGTAGGTGATCTCCACGGTGACCATGTCGCCCGGGCGGACCGGCTCGGCGGGCCGGGGGAAGTGCACCAGCCGGTTGTCGGGGGCCCGGCCGGAGAGCCGGTCGGTCCGGTCGTCCTTCTTGCCCTCGCCCTCGGCGACCAGGATCTCCAGCCGGCGGCCGACCTGCTTCTTGTTCTCCTCCCAGGAGATCTCCTCCTGGAGGGCGACCAGGCGCTCGTAGCGCTCCTGCACCACGGCCTTCGGGATCTGCCCGTCCATCTCGGCCGCGGGGGTGCCGGGCCGCTTGGAGTACTGGAAGGTGAAGGCGTTGGCGAACCGGGCCTGGCGGACCACGTGCAGGGTCTGCTCGAAGTCCTCGTCGGTCTCGCCGGGGAAGCCCACGATGATGTCGGTCGAGATGGCGGCGTCGGGCATCGCGGCGCGCACCTTCTCGATGATCCCGAGGAAACGCTCCTGCCGGTACGAGCGGCGCATCGCCTTGAGCACGGTGTCCGAACCGGACTGCAGCGGCATGTGCAGCTGGTGCATCACGTTCGGCGTCCCGGCCATCGCCGCGATCACGTCGTCGGTGAAGTCGCGCGGGTGCGGGGAGGTGAACCGGACCCGCTCCAGGCCCTCGATCTGCCCGCAGGCTCGCAGCAGCTTGGAGAACGCCTCGCGGTCGCCGAGGTCGGAGCCGTAGGAGTTGACGTTCTGGCCGAGCAGGGTGACCTCGACCACGCCCTCGGCGACCAGCGCCTCCACCTCGGCGAGGATGTCGCCGGGCCGGCGGTCCTCCTCCTTGCCGCGCAGCGCGGGGACGATGCAGAAGGTGCAGGTGTTGTTGCAGCCGACCGAGATCGCCACCCAGGCCGCGTACGCGGACTCGCGGCGGGTGGGCAGCGTGGAGGGGAAGGTCTCCAGCGACTCCAGGATCTCCACCTGGGCCTGCTGCTCGATCCTGGCCCGCTCCAGCAGGGCCGGCAGGTGGCCGATGTTGTGGGTGCCGAAGACCACGTCGACCCACGGCGCCTTGCGCACGATGGTGTCGCGGTCCTTCTGGGCCAGGCAGCCGCCGACGGCGATCTGCATGCCCCGGTGGCTCTGCTTGGCGGGAGCGAGCCGGCCGAGGTTGCCGTACAGCTTGTTGTCGGCGTTCTCGCGGACGGCACAGGTGTTGAAGACCACCAGGTCGGGATCGCCGTCCTGGTCGGCCTTGGCGTACCCCGCCTCCTCCAGCAGCCCGGACAGCCGCTCGGAGTCGTGGACGTTCATCTGGCAGCCGTACGTGACGACCTTGTAAGTTCGCAAGCTCTCCTCCATACCCACAACTGCAAGGGTAAGGGCACCGGCCGGGCCTCCCGTCCGGCCGCCGGGCCTGGCAGTATCCCTGCATGGCCGACACTCCGCTCCCCGCCCGACCGGGCGCCGCCGTGCGCGCCGCCCTCCGCAGCCGCCCGGTGCCGGTGGTGGTGGCGTTGCTGCTGGTGGTGGCCGCGGTGCTGACCGGCTGGCGGGTCTCCGACGCCGGCTCGGGCGGCCGGCCGCAGCGGGAGGCGGGCTTCGCCACCGGGGTCCCGCGCGGGGTCTACGACCTGTACGGGCAGCTGCTGCGCCGGTACGTCGGGGAGAGCGTCCCCGGCCTGCACCTGCGGCTGGACAACTCGCAGGGCTCGGTCGACAACCTGGAGCGGGTGGTGGCCGGCCGGGACGACTTCGCCATCGCCACCGCGGACGCGGTGACCTCCTTCGACAAGCCCGGCAAGCCCAAGCTGCGGGCCATCGCCCGGCTGTACGACGACTACCTCCAGCTGGTGGTCCCGGCCGGGTCCAAGGTGGAGCACGTCGCCGACCTGCGCGGGCTGCGGGTCGGGGTCGGCCAGGGCAAGTCCGGGGTGAACCTGGTCACCCGGCGGCTGCTGGGCGCGGCCGGGCTGGACCCGGACCACGACATCGTGCCGCTCGGCCTCGGCGTGGGCGACGCCGCCGACCAGCTCAGGGGCGGCCAGCTGGACGCGTTCTTCTGGTCCGGCGGACTGCCCACCGCGGCGCTGACCGACCTGGCCGGCCGCTTCCCGATCCGGATCGTGCCGCTGGCCGAGCTGGCCGAGCCGCTGCAGCGCCAGGAGGGCGGCGGGGCCGCCGCCTACCGGGCGGCCACCATCCCCGCCAACACCTACCCGGGCATCCGGCCGGCCGACACCCCGGTGCCCACCGTCGCCGTGCCCAACCTGCTGGTGACCAGGGACGACGTGGACCCGGCCCTGGTCCAGGGGGTGACCAGAGCGGTGATCGACAGCCGCGACACCATCGGCGCCCAGGTGCACGCGGCGCAGCTGGTGGACCTGCGGACCGCGGTCTACACCGACCCGCTGCCGCTGCACGAGGGCGCCCGCCGCTACTACACCTCGGTCAAACCCTGACGCCCGACGCGCCACCCGAAAGGCTCGACGAAGGCCTCGGCGGGCGTCTCAGCGGCCCGGACGCTGCCTGGGGACGGTGAGGGCGACCGTCAGCCCGGTCGGCTCGGCCGGTGCGAAGTCCAGCGAACCGCCGCCGGCCAGCAGCAGGGTGCGGGCGATGGACAGGCCGAGGCCGGAGCCGTCCACGTTCTGGTGCCGGGAACTGCGCCAGAAGCGGTCACCGATCCTGGCCAGCTCCTCCTCGGTGAGGCCGGGCCCGTGGTCGGTGACGCTCACCACCACCTCGCGTTTGTGCAGTTCGACGGCGACCGTGACCGCCGAGCCGGCGGGCGCGAACTTGAGCGCGTTGTCCAGCACGGCGTCCAGCGCGCTGCCGAAGCCGATCGGATCGGCCAGGCCGTGGGCGAGCGCCGGGGAGCGCCGCTCCAGGCTCAGACCGCGCTGCTCGGCGGTCGGGCGCCAGGCGTCGACCCGGGCCATCACCAGCCGGGTCAGGTCGACCGGCTCGGGTTCGGGCCTGGCGTGCTCGGCGGTGGCCAGGCCCAGCAGGTCGTCCAGCACCCGGGCCAGCCGGGTGCCCTCCTCGCGGACCGCGCCGAGTTCCGCGTCGTGTCCCTCCGGCAGCTCCAGGCCGAGCAGCTCGACCCGCAGCAGCAGCGCGGCCAGCGGGTTGCGCAGCTGGTGCGAGGCGTCCGCGACGAAGGCCCGCTGCTGGTCCATGGCCAGCACCACGTGGTCGGCCATCTCGTTGAACGAGCGGGCCAGCCGGCGCAGCTCCGGCGGTCCTCCGCTGGGCGCGACCCGGGCGTTCATCCGGCCGGTCGCGATGTCGTGGGTGGCCCGGTCGAGGGTGCGGACCGGGCGCAGCACCCAGCCGGTGAGCAGCACCGCGAACAGGATGGCCACGATCATGGCGAGCACCTCCCCGCCGGCGATCACCATCCACTTCTGCAGCACCCTGGCGCGCAGCGGCCCGGTGGGCGATTCGGTGATCACCACGGCGACCACGTCGCCGTCGCGGACCACCGGCAGTGCCACGGTGAGGGTGTCGTCCGAGTTCCACGGCCAGACCTGGCGCGGGTTGTGGCTGCGCCGCCCGTCCAGCGCCTCCTGGAAGGCCTCGGCGCCGGGACCGGTGGTGGCCTGCCAGCCGTGCGGGGCGACCGCGACGGCGTCGCCGTCGCGGTAGAAGATGCCGATCCTGATGCCGTACAGCTCGTGGTACCGGGTGACCTCGCCGTTCAGCGCGCTGAGCCGGCCGGTGTCGCCCGCCACCGGCTGGTAGTCACCCTTGATCGCGGTGTTGATGCCGCTGGACCGGCCAGGGGTGGGGAGGTCCTGGGCGAAACGGGCCGCGTCGTCGATCCGGTCGACCACCACCTCGCTCTGCTCGGAGGCCGCCGAGAGATAGCCCAGCGGCACCCCGAGGGCGGCCAGGACGGCCGCCATCAGGGTGAGCAGGATGCTGAGCAGGCGGGTGCGCACGTGGTGGTCAGCGCTCCGCTTCGCCGCGCCCGGCGGTGTCGGTGTCCGCGTCGGTGTCGACGGTCGGTCCGGCCTCGGCCGGGCCGTCGGCCGGCTGCTCGGGGATCAGCCGGTAGCCGACCCCGCGGACGGCCTCCACCAGGCCGGGCAGGCCGAGCTTGGTGCGCAGCGAACCGATGTGCACCTCCAGGGTCCGGCCGTTGCCCTCCCAGCCGCTGCGCCAGACCTCGCTGAAGATCTGCTCGCGCCGGTAGACCACGCCCGGGCTCTGGGCGAGCAGCGCGAGCAGGTCGAACTCCTTGCGGGTCAGCGGCACGTCCCGGCCCTGCACGCTGACCCGGCGGCGCTCGCGGTCGATCACCACCCCGCGGGCCTCCAGCGGCCCGCGCGGGGCCGCCTCCTGCGTCCCGTCCGCCGGTGCGGACGCGGCGGCCACCCCGCGGCGGGCCACGGCGTGGATCCGGGCCAGCAGCTCGCCCATGTCGTACGGCTTGGTGACGTAGTCGTCGGCGCCCAGGTTGAGGCCGTGGATGCGGGAGCGGATGTCGGCCCGGGCGGTCACCATGATCACCGGAACGCTGCTGGCGGCCCGGATCCGGCTGCACACCTCGAAGCCGTCCCGGTCGGGCAGGCCGAGGTCGAGCAGGACCACCCGGTAGGGGTCCTGGCCGTCGGGGACGAGGGCGTCCAGCGCCTCGTGCCCGCTGCGGGCGTGCCGGACCTGGAAGCCGTGCCGGCCCAGGACGGCGCTCAGCGCGGCGGCGACCCGGTCGTCGTCCTCGACCAGAAGCAGGCGCATCGCACTCCTCTCACTCGTTCCTTGCCCGCGTCCCGGCGGGAGCTGTCCGACGGGGGCTGTCCGCCGGGGTGACCGGCCGGTAGCCCGCGGGTGGCTGCCGCGGGACCGCGGCCCGGCCTTCACCGACCGGATCGCAGTATTCTCCGGCCCCGGTCCACCATTGTCACGGTGGTCTCGGCCACGCCCCCGTTCCGGCGGTGATCCACCGGGGCGGGAGCGGTCCCCCGCGACCGTCCCGCCGGGCCGGCGGACGGCACGGCGGACGGCACGCGGACGGCACGCGGACGGCACGGCGGACGGCGGGCCGCGGGTACCCGTCCGGCGGCGGGCCGGCCGCCCGCGCACCCGGCCGATCCGTCCGTCCCGTTCCCCGCCGGCCGGCCGCGGATCCGCCGTGACGGTGGGTGTGGCCGGATCGTGATGCTCAAGTTCCGCTCAGATCGGCTGACATGGCATCGTCGGCTTTCCTAAGGTCGCCCCACCGGGGGCCGCGGGCTCCGCCGGCTCCGGCCCCCGGTACCAAGCGCCGACCGGCCGTACCGGGACCACCGTCCCGGCACCGGCGGCGCAGCCCAAGGGAGTTCACCCCTGGGACCGGACACGAGGGAGCAAGGCGCGATGACCGAGAAGACTGTCACCGACTCCGTCACCGGGCCGGCTCCCCTGGTGGTGCTGAGCGGCGTCGACAAGCACTTCGGCGCGTTGCACGTGCTCCAGGACATCAACTTGGAGATCGCCCGCGGCGAGGTCGTGGTGCTGATCGGCCCTTCGGGCTCCGGCAAGTCGACGCTGTGCCGGACCATCAACCGGCTGGAGACCATCGACGCGGGCACCGTGCTGATCGACGGCCGTCCGCTGCCCGCCGAGGGCAAGGCGCTCGCCGAACTCCGGGCCGAGGTCGGCATGGTGTTCCAGAGCTTCAACCTGTTCGCGCACAAGACCGTGCTGGAGAACGTGGTCCTCGGCCAGGTCAAGGTCCGCAAGGTCAAGCGCCCCGAGGCCGAGGCGACCGCCCGCGAGCTGCTGGAGCGGGTCGGGGTCGGCGCGCAGGCGGACAAGTACCCCGCGCAGCTGTCCGGCGGCCAGCAGCAGCGGGTGGCGATCGCCCGCGCACTGGCCATGAAGCCCAAGGTGATGCTCTTCGACGAGCCCACCTCGGCCCTCGACCCGGAGATGGTCAACGAGGTGCTGGAGGTGATGCGTTCGCTCGCCGCCGAGGGCATGACGATGGTCGTGGTGACCCACGAGATGGGCTTCGCCCGCTCCGCCGCCAACCGGGTCCTGTTCATGGCGGACGGCCGCATCGTGGAGGAGAACACCCCGGAGGCGTTCTTCACCGCCCCCCGCACCGACCGGGCCAAGGACTTCCTGTCGAAGATCCTGCACCACTGAGTGGGCCACGTGATCTAGCGTCAGTGCCGACCCGGCACGGCGGACCGAAGGGGGACCGCCGCGCCCAGCGGAACTCTCCCGACCCCAGTGCCCGGTTGACCCGTGGCCAGATCCCAGGAGTACGAACCCTCATGAGGACCCGTCGCACCATCGCCGTCGCCCTGTCCGTGCTGACCCTGACGGCCGTCGCCGCCTGCGGCAAGGAGGGCTCGCCGAACGACGACGCGGCCGGCAGCGCCAAGCCGCAGCTGCCGACGTACACCGTGAAGTCCGACGTCAAGCTGGACGCCTCGCCCGCGTGGACCAAGGCCAAGAAGGCCGGCAAGATCACCATCGGCGCCAAGTCCGACCAGCCGTTCCTCGGCTTCGAGGACGTCCAGACCGGCACCCGCAGCGGTTTCGACATCGAGATCGCCAAGATGATCGCCGCCGACCTGGGCTTCGCCGAGAACCAGATCACCTGGCAGACGGTGGCCTCCGCCAACCGCGAGACCGCGATCTCCGGTGGCCAGGTCGACTTCTACGTCGGCACCTACAGCATCAACGACAAGCGCAAGGCGAGCGTCTCCTTCGCCGGCCCGTACTACATCGCCGGCCAGGACCTGCTGGTGCAGAAGGACAACACCTCCATCACCGGCCCGGAGAGCACCAAGGACAAGAACGTCTGCACAGTGACCGGCTCCACCTCGGTCGACCAGATCAAGAAGTACGGCGCCAAGGTCACCCAGTACGACTCGTACTCGCAGTGCGTGGACAAGCTCCTCACCGACGAGGTCGACGCGGTCACCACCGACGACTCGATCCTCAAGGGCTACGCCGCGAAGAACGCCGGCAAGCTCAAGGTGGTCGGCAAGACCTTCTCGACCGAGAACTACGGCGTCGGCCTCGGCAAGGACGACAAGGCGCTGCGCGACGCGATCAGCGACGCCCTGAAGGCCCACGAGGACAACGGCGACTGGAAGAAGGCCTACGACGCCACCCTCGGCCTCTCCGGCTCGGCCGCCCCGGCCGTCCCCGCGCTCGAGCGGTACTGATCCCACCCCGGCTCCCCGTCCCGGTGCCGGCCGGCGCCGGGGCGGGGAGCCGGGTCTTTCACGGGCCGGGTCCTCACGGACCTTCACGGGCTCGCCCGCCCGCCACGCGCCACCACGTAACCACCAATGAGAGGAGGGCCGCCGGTATGGGTGTTCTGTTCGAGGACGGGAACCTCGCGCTGTTCCGCGACGGCTTCCTGCGCACGGTCGAGCTCAGCGCGGTCAGCGCGGTGCTCGCCCTGCTGCTCGGCATAGTCCTGGCGGCCTTCCGGGTGTCCCCGGTGCCGGCCCTGCGGGTGTTCGGCACCGTCTGGGTCAACATCTTCCGCAACACCCCGCTGACCCTGCTGTTCTTCGCGGTCACCTTCGGGCTCCCGCGGCTGGACGTGCACCTCGACTCCTTCACCTTCGCGGTGATCGCGCTCAGCGCGTACACCGGCAGCTTCGTCTGCGAGGTGCTGCGGGCCGGCATCAACACCGTGCCGCTCGGCCAGGCCGAGGCCGCCCGCAGCCTGGGCATGGGCTTCGGCCAGACGCTCGGCCTGGTGATCCTGCCGCAGGCCGTCCGCTCGGTGATGTCCCCGATGAGCTCGATCTTCATCGCCCTGCCGAGGAACTCCGCGGTGGCCGGCGCGTTCAGCGTCGCCGAGCTCTACAACTGGCAACAGACGATGACCGACAAGGGGTACGCCATCTTCGGGATCTTCTTCTGGGTGGCGCTGGCGTACCTGTGCATCAGCTTCTCCGTCCAGCAGCTGTTCAGCTTCGCCGAGAAGCGGATGGCGGTGGCCCGATGAGCGCCGGTTCCGCCTCCGTCCTGTACGACGCGCCCGGCCCGCGGGCCCGGCTGCGCTACCGCGTCTTCGGGGTGCTCTCGGTCGTCGGGATCGCCGCGCTGCTCTGGTTCGCCTACTCCAGCCTGGCCGACGCCGGCCAGTTCTCGGCCGCGATGTGGTCGCCGTTCGAGTACGCCAGGGTCCAGCAGCGGATCGTCGACGGCATGCTGGAGACCCTGAAGGTCTTCGGCCTGTCCGCGCTGTTCTCGCTGGTCCTCGGCGCGCTGCTGGCGGCCGGCCGGCTCTCCGACCACCGGCCGGTGCGGGCCGTGGCCACCGCGGTCGTCCAGTTCTTCCGGGCGATGCCGCTGCTCATCATGATCTTCGCGCTGTACCGGGCGGTGTTCAGCGCCGATCCGTTCTGGGCCCTGGTGGTCGGCCTCAGCCTCTACAACGGGGCCGTCCAGGCGGAGATCATCCGCTCCGGCGTGAACGCCGTCCCGCGCGGGCAGGCCGAGGCCGCCTACGCGCTGGGCCTGCGCAAGACCTCGGTGATGATGACCATCCTGGTGCCGCAGGCCGTCCGGTCGATGCTGCCGGCCATCATCGGCCAGCTGGTGGTCACCCTCAAGGACACCTCGCTCGGCTACGTGATCACCTACAGCGAGCTGCTCTACGCCGGCAAGCTGATCGCCAGCAACACCTCCACCCCGGACGGCTACCCGTACATCCCGGTGGTCCTGGTGATCGGCCCGATCTACATCGCGATGTGCCTGGCGCTCACCGCGCTGGCCAAGTGGATCGAGGCGCGCGGCCGTCGCGGCACGAACCGGCGCACACCTGCCGCTGCTTGACGGACACCCGGGTGATCTGTTGCATTGCTCTTCGTGACACCACCCGGAGCCTCCCCAGCCCTGAGCACTGAAGCCGGGCCCCGTCGCGCCCGCCGCGCGGAGGTTTCGACGTGGACCCGGTGATCGTGGTCGGGGCCGGGCCGGTCGGCCTGGCCCTGGCCCTCGCCCTGGCCCGCAACGAGGTGCCCTCGATCGTGCTGGACGAGGGCGCCGGGCTGTGCCCGGAGAGCCCGCGCACCGTGGTGCTCGGCGGCGAGACCACCGCCTTCCTCGGACGGATCGGCTACTCCCGGGCCGAGTCGGACGCCGCCCGCTGGGAGGCGTTCACCATCTGGCGCCGCCGCTCCGAGGTGCTGCGGCTGCCCCTGGCCGACTCCCCGGTGCTGCACCTGGCCCAGCACCGCCTGCAGCGCGGTCTGCGGGACGCCGTCACCGCGACCCCGCTGATCCAGCTGGTACCGCACAGCCGGGTGGCCGAGCTGGAGCAGGACCGGGACGGTGTCGGCGTCCGCACCGAGCACACCCAGGACGGCACCCGCACCTGGTGGCGCGGCAGCCACCTGGTCGGGTGCGACGGCGCACGCTCCACCGTCCGCCGGCTGCTCAAGATCCGCTTTCCGGGGCGGCCGGCCGTCGACCGGCACGCGGTGGCGACCGTCCGGGTCGACCTGCCGTTCGCCGGCGAGGCCCGGCTGCACCGCGAACCCCCGTGGCGCGGCGACCGCGAGGCCTGCGCCCGCCCGCTGCCGGACGGCCTGTGGCGCCTGGACTGGCGGCTGCCCCCGGGCCGCCCGCAGCCCAGCGAACCCGTCGACCCGCACGCCACCTGGCCCGGCATCGTCACCGGCGACACCCTGCTCGCCCGGGTCAAGGCCACCCTCACCGGCTGGTGCGGCGAACTGCCCCGCTACGAGCTGCTCGCCGCCGCCGACCACACCGCACAGCAGCGGCTGGCCGCCCGGTTCCGCTCCGGCCGCTGCTTCCTGGCCGGCGACGCCGCCCACCTGCACGGCGCCCTCGGCATGCAGAACCTGACCGACGGACTGCGCGACGCCGACAACCTCGCCTGGCGGCTCGCCCTGGCCTGGCACCTGCACTCCGGCGGGCCGCAGCCCGGCGGCTCCCTGCTGGACGGGTACGAGACCGAGCGCCGCGGCGCGGTCGGCGCGCGGCTGCGCGCGGTCGACCAGACGATGCCGCTGCTGCGACCGCTGCGCGGCTGGCAGCAGACCCGCCGCTCGCTGCTCACCGGGTCCTTCCGCAAGCACGCGCCGCTGCTGGCGGACGGTCAGCTCGGCACCGGACGGTTCGGCGGCGCGCCCGCGTACCCGGCCGCGCCCTCCGGCGTACCCGGGCGGGTACCGGTGCAGCGGGGGCCCGGGCGGGGCACCTCGCTCACCGAGAGCCTGCCCGCTACCGCGCCCGGGGTGCTGGTGCCGGACCTGCCGGTGGTGACCATGGAAGGTACCCCCGACCAGCTCCGCTCGCGGCTCGGCGGCGGCTTCCTGCTGCTGCTGGTGGCGCCCGGGACGGCGGTCTGGGCGTCCCGGCACTGGCTGGGCGCGGGGCTGATGCCGCGGCTGGCGGAGGTCGCGACGGCGCTGCCGGTACCGGCCGAGGTGCTGGTCACCGAGCAGTACCCGGGCGCCGACCCGCACACCGTGCTGCTGGTCCGGCCCGACGGGCACCTGGTCGGCGCCACCCAGGGGTGCCGGGCCGACGCGCTGCTGGCCCTGGCCGACAACGCGCGGGGCGGCCCGGGGGCGCTGGCGGGCGCGGGGAGCTAGGGCGTGTTCACCGGGCGAACTCCGTCGCCCGGCTCTCCCGCACCACCGTGATCCTGATCTGCCCCGGGTACGTCAGCTCCTCCCGGACCTGCCGGGCCACCTCGCGGGCGATCACCTGCGCGCGCAGGTCGTCCACCACCTCCGGCTGGACCATCACCCGCACCTCGCGCCCCGCCTGCATCGCGAACACCTTCGACACCCCGTCGTGGCCGCGGGCGATCTCCTCCAGCCGCTCCAGCCGCCGCACGTACGTCTCCACCGACTCGCGCCGCGCCCCGGGCCGCCCGCCCGAGCAGGCGTCGGCCGCCTGCACCAGCACCGCCTCGACCGTTGCGGGGTCGACCTCGCCGTGGTGCGCTTCGATGGCGTGTACCACCTCCGGCGGTTCCCCGTGCCGTCGCGCGAACTCCGCACCGACCGCCGCGTGGCTGCCCACCACCTCGTGGCTGAGCGCCTTCCCGACGTCGTGCAGCAGCGCCGCGCGCCGTACCAGGCCCTCGTGCACCCCCAGTTCGGCGGCCATCGTCCCGGCCAGGTGGGCGGACTCGACCAGGTGCCCGAGGACGTTCTGCCCGTAGGAGGTCCGGTAGTGGAGCGTGCCGAGCGCCCGGACCAGTTCCGGGGCCATCTCGCCGATCCGGACGGCCAGCAGCGCGTCCTCACCGGCCCGCACGCACAGCCGCTCGATCTCGGTCCGGCTGCGCTCGTGGACCTCCTCGATCCGGGCGGGCTGGATGCGGCCGTCGCCGACCAGTGTCTCCAGGGTCAGCCGCGCGGCCTCCCGCCGGACCGGGTCGAAGCAGGAGAGCTGGACCACGCCCGGGGTGTCGTCGACCAGCAGGTTGACGCCGGTGACCGTCTCGAAGGCGCGGATGTTGCGCCCTTCACGGCCGATGATCCGGCCCTTCATGTCCTCGTTCGGCAGCCGGAAGACCGTGGTCACCGACTCGGCGGTCTGCTCCACGGCCAGCCGCTGGACGGAGGTCGCGATGATCTCCCGGGCCCGCAGTTCGCCTTCCGCCCTGGCCTGCCGCTCCAGCTCCCGGACGGTCACCGCGGCCTCGTGCCTGGCCTCGTCCTCGACCTCGTGGACCAGTTCCGCCTTGGCCTGGCGCGCCGTCAGCCCGGCTATCCGCTCGAGCGCCTGCCGGTGGCCGGTGTCGAGTTCCCGCAGCTCGGCCTGGGCGACGACCAGTTCGGCCGAGCGCGCAGCGAGCTCGTCCTCCTGCTGGTGCAGGCGCCGCAGCTCGGCGGCCAGCCGCTCCTCGCGCCGGTCCAGCTCCGCGCGGCGCTGGCGCAGCATCAGCCAGCCGGCCGCCAGGACCAGGCAGAGCGCCGCCGCGAGCACCAGGCCGGTCACCAGCATGACGGGCCCCGAACCGGCATCAGTCGCGATCGTCATCCGAGTCACTCCCCCGTCCCTGCGCACACTCTGCCGTGGCGGCGGTGAGGGAGTCGACCGGGGACCGCACGGGGCGGACGACTGTACGGAACCGACTCCGGCCGATGGCACGGCCCGGCGCACCGACGGGATGGTCGGAGTGATCCCTCACTGCTTGCGAGGCTAGGCGCAGGTTACGAAACGGTCAAGATGCGATCGAGAGTTGACTTCGGTGATCTGAGGTGACGTCACCATGCCCCGGAGTCGTCACCGCTGTCGTCGTCCTCACCGGCCCGGCCTGCACCACCGGCCCCGCCCTCGTCGGCCAGCGCCGCCAGCACGACTCGGAACGCCAGCCCCTCCGGGTAACCCCGCCGCGCGAGCATCGCGACCAGGCGACGGATCCTGGCCTGCCGGTCCAGTCCCCGGGTGGCCCGCAGCTTGCGGTCGACCAGTGCCCGGGCGGAGTCGGTCTCGTCCTCGGCCTCCACCTGGGCGACCGCCTGCTCGACCAGTTCCCCGGCCACCCCCTTGGTACGGAGTTCCTGGGCCAGCGCGCGCCGGCCGCGGCGGTCCTGCCGGGACTCGACCCAGGCGTTCGCGAACGCGCCGTCGTCGATCAGCCCGACCTCCTCGAAGCGGTCGAGCACCTGCTCGGCGATCTCCTCGGGGATCTCCTTGCGGCGCAGCGCGTCCCCGAGCTGCTTGCGGGTCTTCGCCGCCCCGGTCAGCAGCCGCAGGCAGATGTCCCGCGCCCGGGTCTCCGGGTCGGCCGACTCGGCATCGGGCGCCCCCGCTGGCCGGCCCCGCTCGCGCCGGTCCTCATGCTCGTCCCGCTCGTCGTGGTGGTCCCGCTCGCGCCGGCCGGACCCGCCTCCCGGACGCCCCGACCGGCCACGGCGCCCCGCCGGGCCGCCGTCGGCATCGGGCCCGTCCGCGTCCGCGGACGTGCCGGCCCGTGCCCGGCCTCGCGCCGTGGCCCGCACGCCCGCCGACCCGTCCGGCGACCCGTCGGCCGACTCCTCCTGGAGGGCGCTGCGCCGACGCCGGCGCCCGCCCGGCAACTGCGAGGCGGACACCAGCTCCGACAGATCCAGCTCCGGCACGGCCTCGCCGCCCGTTGAAGGCCGGTCCCCTGACCGGGCCGCGGATCGGGGCTCCGCCGGGGGTGCGGGCTCCGCGACGGCGGCGAACCAGTCGGGCGGTCCCCAGTCACCGGGCTCCTCGGAGCGGCCCGGTGACTGGTCCTCGGGGTGGTACGTCAACGGTTCAGGCCTTGGCCGCCGCCGTCTTCTTCGCCGCGGCCTTGGCCGGCGCGGCGGCGGGGGCGGCGGCCTCGGCAGCCGCCGGCGCACCGCCCTCGGCGTCGGCGGGGGTCTCGGTCTTCGGACCGATGCCCAGCTTGCCCTTGATCTTGGCCTCGATCTCGTCGGCGAGCTGCGGGTTGTCCCGCAGGAAGTTGCGGGCGTTCTCCTTGCCCTGGCCCAGCTGGTCGCCCTCGTAGGTGTACCAGGCGCCGGACTTGCGGATGAAGCCGTGCTCCACGCCCATGTCGATCAGGCCGCCCTCGCGGCTGATGCCGACGCCGTAGAGGATGTCGAACTCGGCCTGCTTGAACGGCGAGGCGACCTTGTTCTTGACCACCTTGACGCGGGTGCGGTTACCGACCGCCTCGGTGCCGTCCTTCAGCGTCTCGATCCGGCGGATGTCCAGGCGGACCGAGGCGTAGAACTTCAGCGCGCGGCCACCGGTCGTGGTCTCGGGCGAGCCGAACATCACGCCGATCTTCTCGCGGAGCTGGTTGATGAAGACGGCCGTGGTGTTCGACTGGTTGAGCGCACCGGCGATCTTGCGCAGCGCCTGGCTCATCAGCCGGGCCTGCAGACCGACGTGCGAGTCACCCATCTCGCCCTCGATCTCGGCCCGCGGCACGAGCGCCGCGACCGAGTCGATGATCACCAGGTCGATCGCGCCGGAGCGGATCAGCATGTCGGTGATCTCCAGCGCCTGCTCGCCGGTGTCCGGCTGGCTGACCAGCAGGGCGTCGGTGTCGACCCCGAGCTTGCGCGCGTACTCCGGGTCGAGCGCGTGCTCGGCGTCGACGAACGCGACGGTGCCGCCGAGCCGCTGGGCGTTGGCGGCCAGGTGCAGGGTCAGGGTGGTCTTGCCGGAGGACTCCGGGCCGTAGATCTCGACCACCCGGCCGCGCGGGATGCCGCCGACCCCGAGCGCGACGTCCAGCGCCGTGGATCCGGTCGGGATCACGTCGATCGGCGTGCGGGCCTGGTCGCCGAGGCGCATCACCGAGCCCTTGCCGAACTGCCGCTCGATCTGGGCGAGCGCGGTTTCAAGAGCCTTCTCGCGGTCCGTTGCTGCCATGGCTTCCACCCTCGGGTTCTGTGCTGTGCGCTTCATCGTCCTCGACGCTAGCGCGTCCCACTGACAATCGGCCCCGATCGGGCTCCGCCTGTGGAAAACTCGTCATGCCCGAGTATAGGGAACACCTGTTCGATTGCCGCGTTCCGCCCTACCTCTCCCCGCCGCCCACCCCCTGACCTGCGGATTCACCCTGCGACCCGAGGTCGCCCCCGCCCGCCGGCTCCTCCGTGTCCGGGGCCCCGACCATCCGCCGCAGCCGCCGGGCGGCCAGCCGACGGCGCTCCCGCCACGCCGTTCCCCGGTCGATCCGCGGATCGGTGGTCACCTCGTACCTCCGCACGTAGGTGCCGACGAAGCCCTGCAGGGTCGCGGCGGCCGGGATCGCGATCAGTGCGCCGACCGCGCCCAGCAGCGCCGCGCCCGCGATCACCGAGCCGAACGCGACGGCGGGGTGCACGTCCACCGTCCGCGCGGTGATCCTGGGGTGCAGCAGGTAGTTCTCGACCTGCTGGTAGACGATCACGAAGGCCAGCACCCAGAGCGCGTCCGACGGCTGCACGGTCAGCGCCACCAGCACCGGCAGCGCGCCCGCGATGTAGGTGCCGATGGTCGGCACGAACTGCGACATCACGCCGACCCAGACGCCCAGCGCCACCGCGTACGGCAGACCCAGGATCTGGAACATGATCCAGTGCGCGACGGTCGACACCAGCGCCAGCAGCGCCCTGGAGTACAGGTAGCCGCCGGTCTTCGCGAGCGCGATCTCCCAGGCCCGGAGCACCTCGCCCTGCTTGTCGGGCGGCAGCAGCGAACAGACCGTGCGGCGTACCCGGGGGCCGTCGGCGGTGAAGTAGAAGGTGAACAGCCCGACCGTGAAGGCCTGGAACAGCCCGCCGATCACGGTGCTGGAGACGCCCCAGGCGTTGTCGGCGGCCTGCTGGGCGTACTTCTCGATGGTGCCTGAGTCCTGCAGCACCTGGTGCTGGAGCTGGTCCAGCGACAGGTTCTGGTGGAAGGTCCGGTTGATCCACTCGATCAGATCGTCGAGCAGGTGCGGCAGCCGGCCCGCGACCTGGGTGACCTGGTCCACCAGCAGGGTGCCGAGTGCGGCCAGGAAACCCGCCACGGCGACCGCCAGGCCGATGAAGACCAGGAAGGTCCCGAGCCCCCGCCGCACCCCGCGGGCCGCCATCCGGTCCACCGCGGGTTCCATCGCGAGCGACAGGAAGAAGGACACCAGCAGCATCACGAACAGGTCGATCAGCTGGTGGAACGCCCAGTCGGCCAGTTTGAACAGCCCGGCCAGCACCAGCGCCAGCACCAGCGCCCGGGGCAGCCACCTGGGCATCGCCCCGCCGGTCAGCCGGGTGCGGCCGTCGGACGTCCGGGGCACCGGGGACCGGCGCGCGGGGGCGGGATCCGCGGCCTGCTGGGTCTGCTGGGTCTGCTGGGTCTCCGAGCTGCTCACCACCGGGCCAGTCTCACCCATCAACCGGGAGAAACCGGACGGATCGCTCACCCCGGGTGCGTCGGCCGGAGCTGTACACCCACCCGCGGGCCATACGCCCGGCAGTGGCCGTCAGCGCAGCAGCGCCGACACCCCCTGGGTCCGGCAGACGACCTTCCAGACGTCCTTGGCCTCCCAGCCGTCCGCCAGCGCCTGCCGGACGGTCCGTCCGCCGAGTTCGCTCATCAGGTGGTCCTGCGCGAACGACTCGGCGTAGGCCTCGCCGAAGTGCTCGTACATCCGTCGCCAGAACTCCGTCAGCCTCATGGCCCCAGTATCCCAAACCGGGCCACCGCCCGGTCAGGGCCGCCAGTCGGCGCGCTCCAGCGCGTACTCGACCTCGCCGTGTTCGGCCCCCTCGACGGGCTCGTCCCAGTCCTCGTGGAAGGTCCGCACCAGCCGCAGACCGGCCTTCTCCATGACCCGGCGCGAACCCCGGTTGACGGCCATGGTGACGGCGTGGACGCGCGCCACGCCGAGTGCGGTGAATCCGTGCCGGATCAGCGCCAGCGAACCCTCGGTCGCGTACCCCCGCCCCCACGCGGCCTGCCGCAGGCGGTACCCGAGTTCGACGTCCCGGCCCTGGTCCCGGCCGCCTTCCTGGCGCCCGTCCGGGCCCGGCGCCGGGTCCAGCCGGAACTCGAACCAGCCGAGGAACTCCCCGCCGGCGCGATCGATCGCGGCCCAGTGCCCGAACGAGGGGTTCCGCCGGTAGGTGTCGAGGTAGCCCGGCAGCACCTCCCGCTCCACCACCTCGCGGGGAACGGGCCGGCCACCGGTGAGGTACCGCATCACGGCGGGGTCGGAGTTCAGCTCCGTCAGCAGGTCGACGTCGGCGGCGGCACCGGTGAAGGGGCGTAGCACCAGCCGATCGGTCATCAGGTACGTGGACACCGCCCGATCCTGCCCCACCGGGCCCGGCCCCCGCCCCCCGTTTTCCCGCCCGGTCCGCGGGCCGGGCCCGTGCCGGTCCGTTCATGCCGGTCCTCGCCCGCGGGCCGCTCCTCGCCGGTCAGTCCGGCAGCACCAGCACCCCGGCGCCGTAGTACTCCCGGTACGCCGGGTCCGCGCAGACGGCGGCCGCCCGCTCGCAGCCGGCCGCCGCGGCGGCCGTCAGCTGGTCGGCCACCTCGGCCGGGCCCCACTCGGGGTGGACGGCGGCGGTGACGGCGGCCGCGCCGGTGACGTGGGCGGCCGACATCGAGGTCCCGGCCAGGGCCGCGTACTGCCCGCCGGGCCAGTCGGAGACGACCGCGCTCTGGGAGCTGCCGTCCGGGTCGCCGCCGGGGGCCGCGATCGAGATCCGGCCGCGCCCGTAGTTGGAGTAGCCGGCGGGCAGGCCGCGGCGGTCGACGGCGCTCACCGTCAGGACGCCGGGGAGTTCGCCGGGCAGCCGGATGCACTCGGTGCCGAGCAGCCGGTCCTGGCCGGGGCCGGACAGCCGGTCGTTGGGGCTGCGCCGGTCGGGGCGGGAGGAACCGAGGTCCTGGCCGTCGTTGCCGGCCGAGGCGACCACCACGGCGCCCTGCTTCTGGGCGTAGGCCACCGCCCGGCCGACGGCCGCGATCAGCGCCGCCTGGTCGGGGTCCTCGGGGCAGTTGTACTTCCACGGGTCGGCGAAGTAGCTGTCGTTGACGGCCTTCGCGCCGTGGTCGGCGGACCACAGCATGCCGCAGACGATGTTCTCGGCGTAGTACTGGCCGAGCGGCCCGAGCAGCCGAACCGCGGCGATCCGTACGCCGGGGGCGACGCCGGTCACGCCGTGGCCGTCGCGGGCCGCGCCGACGATGCCGGCCACGTGGGTGCCGTGCCCGCTCTCGGTCACCCCGGGGTCGGGCCGCCAGGCGCCGAACCGGGCGTCGGGCCGGCCGTCGGCGCAGGAGGCGGAGGCCTCCGGGTCGACCGCGGCGCGCAGGTCGGGGTGGGTGTCGTCGACGCCCGAGTCGAGCACCGCGACCAGGACGCCGTGCAGCGTCTGCGGCGAGGGCAGCGGCGCCGCGCCGGCGGTCCGGGCAGCCACCGGGGCCAGTCCGGGTGAGCGCAGCAGGGTGGCGAAGCGGGCCGGGGCCTCGGTGGCGCCGATCATGCCGAGGTTCCAGTCGCTCTGTTCGGCCGGATCAGGAACGGTCGCCGTCGAGTCGTCGGTCGAGTCGCCGGCCGGGCCCCGGGCCGCCCCCCGCGCCGGGGCGCTGTCCGAGGCGGGGCGGAAGTCGCTGGTGCCGTCGAGCGGCCGGGGCGGTCCGGGCACGGCCGCCGTCCGGGTGGCGCCGACGGCGGCTATGCCCGGCCGGCCGCGCAGGCGTTCGGCGAACTGGCCGGTGGCGTAGGCGAGCACCGCGCCGATCTGCGGGTAGTCCTGGACCACCTGGCCGCCGGCCGCCGTGGCCTGTTCGGCGGCGAGTTCGGCGCCCTCGGCGTCCTGCCGGTCGGCGAGCACCAGGTAGCTGAGGTAGCCGTGGCCCGATCCCGAGACGTACGGCACGGCGCCGCCGAGCAGGAGGGCGGTCAGCAGCATGGCCAGCAGGATCCGGGCCGGGCCGCGACGGTGCCGGGCGTGGTCCCCGCCGGCCGGGCTCACCTGCTCCATCGTGCGGCCTCCGCTCGTCGGGCCGGCCCGGGCGGCGGTCGGACGGCCGGGCGGGACGTCTGGATCATCACCATATGAGCAGAATGTCCGACTCGCCCTCCTGGACTGCGCCGCCCGGCGCGCCCGCCGCCCGCCCATGACCTGCCGCCCATGACCCGCCGCCCACCGCCCGTCCGGGCGTCGGCTGTCAGTGGCGGCAGGCACCATGGGGGCATGGCGCCCCACGACGACACCGAGGCCCCGCAGGACGGATCGCCGGGCCAGGGCGGATCGCCCGACCCGCTGGCCGGCTTCGCCCCGCCCACCCGGGCCTGGTTCACCGGTGCCTTCGACGCGCCCACCGAGGCCCAGACCCGGGCCTGGGCCGCCATCCAGCGGCAGACCGACGTCCTGGTGGTCGCACCGACCGGCTCCGGCAAGACGCTGGCGGCGTTCCTCTCCGCCCTCGACCGGCTCAGCAGCACCCCGCCCCCGGCCGATCCGAAACGCCGCTGCCGGGTGCTCTACATCTCGCCGCTCAAGGCCCTCGCGGTCGACGTCGAGCGCAACCTGCGCGGCCCGCTGGCCGGACTGCGCCAGGCCGCGGTCCGGCTCGGCCTGCCCGAGCCGGAGGTCGAGGTGGCGATCCGCTCCGGCGACACCCCGGCCGCGGACCGGCGCCGCTTCGCCAGCCACCCGCCGGACATCCTGATCACCACCCCGGAGTCGCTGTTCCTGCTGCTCACCAGTGCCGCCCGGGACGCGCTGCGCGGCATCGACACGGTGATCCTGGACGAGGTGCACGCCGTCGCCGGCACCAAGCGCGGCGCCCACCTGGCCCTCACCCTGGAGCGGCTGGACGAACTGCTGGACCACCCGGCCCGCCGGATCGGCCTGTCGGCCACCGTCCGCCCGGTCGAGGAGGTGGCCCGCTTCCTCAGCCCGCAGCGCGGCGCGGCGGTCGTCCAACCGCCCTCCGCCAAGGTGTTCGACCTCTCCGTGGTGGTCCCGGTCGCCGACCTGGACGAGCTGCCCGCCCCCGCCGAGGACCCGGCCCGCGCCGGCGCCCCGCCCGGCCAGGGCGGCGCCTCGATCTGGCCGCACGTCGAGGAGCGGATCGTCGACCTGGTCCAGGCCCACCGCTCCACCATCGTCTTCGCCAACTCCCGCCGCCTCGCCGAACGCCTGTGCAACCGCCTGAACGAGATCGCCGTCGAGCGCGCCACCGGCGCCGCCCTGCCCGCCGCGCACGCCCCCGCCCAGCTGATGGGCGGCTCCGGCGCGGCCGCCGGCGCACCACCGGTGCTCGCCCGGGCGCACCACGGCTCGGTCTCCAAGGAGCAGCGCGCCCTGGTCGAGGAGGAGCTGAAGGCCGGCCGGCTGCCCGCCGTGGTCGCCACCTCCAGCCTGGAGCTGGGCATCGACATGGGCGCGGTCGAGCTGGTGGTCCAGGTCGAGTCGCCGCCCTCGGTCGCCTCCGGCCTGCAGCGGGTCGGCCGGGCCGGCCACCAGGTCGGCGCCGTCTCCACCGGCGTGTTCTTCCCCAAGTACCGGGGCGACCTGGTCCAGTCCGCCGTGGTCACCGAGCGGATGCGGGACGGCCGGATCGAGGCGCTGCGGATCCCCCGCAACCCGCTCGACGTACTGGCCCAGCAGCTGGTCGCGATCACCGCCCTGGACACCTGGGACGTCGACGAGCTGCTCACCCTGGTCCGCCGGGCAGCCCCCTTCGCCACCCTCCCGCAGTCCGCCTTCGACGCCGTCCTGGACATGCTCGCCGGCCGCTACCCGTCCGACGCCTTCGCCGAGCTACGGCCCCGCCTGGTCTGGGACCGGGTCGCCGGCACGGTCACCGGCCGGCCCGGCGCCCAGCGGCTCGCCGTCACCTCCGGCGGCACCATCCCCGACCGCGGCCTGTTCGGCGTCTTCATCGTCGGCACCGACCCCAAGAAGGGCGGCGGCCGGGTCGGCGAGCTCGACGAGGAGATGGTCTACGAGTCCCGGGTGGGCGACGTGTTCACCCTGGGCACCACCTCCTGGCGGATCGAGGAGATCACCCACGACAAGGTGCTGGTCTCCCCCGCACCGGGGATCCCGGGGCGGCTGCCGTTCTGGAAGGGCGACACCCTCGGCCGCCCGCTGGAGCTCGGCCGCGCCCTCGGCGCCTTCGTCCGCGAACTCGGCGGCCTGGAGCCGGCCGCCGCCACCGCCCGGCTCCGGTCCGCCGGCCTCGACGACTGGGCGGCGGGCAACCTGCTCACCTACCTCACCGAGCAGCGCGCCGCCTGCGGCCACCTGCCGGACGACCGCACCATCGTGGTCGAGCGCTTCCGGGACGAGCTCGGCGACTGGCGGATCGTCATCCACTCCCCCTTCGGCGCCCAGGTGCACGCCCCCTGGGCGCTGGCGATCGGCGCCCGGCTGCGCGAGAAGCACGGCCTCGACCCGCAGGTGATGCACGCCGACGACGGCATCGTGCTCCGCCTGCCCGACGCCGACCTGCTCGACTTCCCCGTCGACCGGCCCGCCACGGACCGCGCGCCCGCCGACGACGCCCCGGTCGGCGCCGACGCCGTTCTCTTCGACCGCACCGAGATCGAGCAGATCGTCACCGACCAGGTCGGCGGCTCGGCCCTGTTCGCCTCCCGCTTCCGCGAGTGCGCCGGCCGCGCCCTGCTGCTCCCGCGCCGCAGCCCCGGCCGCCGCACCCCGCTGTGGCAGCAGCGCCAGCGCGCCTCCCAGCTGCTGGAGGTGGCCGGCGAGTACGGCTCCTTCCCGATCGTGCTGGAGGCCGTCCGCGAGTGCCTCCAGGACGTCTTCGACGTGCCGGGCCTGGTCGAGCTGATGGGCGATCTGGAGTCCCGCGCGGTACGCCTGGTCGAGGTCACCACGCCGGAGCCGTCACCCTTCGCCCGCTCCCTGCTGTTCGGCTACGTCGCCCAGTTCCTGTACGAGGGCGACTCCCCGCTGGCCGAGCGCCGCGCCGCCGCCCTGTCGCTGGACTCCCGGCTGCTGTCCGAACTGCTCGGCCAGGCCGAGCTGCGGGAGCTGCTGGACCCGGCCGTCCTGGCCGAGCTGGAGGCCGAGCTCCAGCGGCTCACCCCCGAGCGCCGGATCAAGGACGCGGAGGGCGTCGCCGACGCGCTGCGGCTGCTCGGCCCGCTGAGCGAGGCCGAGCTGACCGCCCGGGGCGCCGAGCCGCTGTGGGCGCTGGAGCTGGAGGCCGCCCGCCGATTGATCCAGGTCCGGGTCGGCGGCGAGCAGCGCTGGGCCGCGATCGAGGACGCCGGACGGCTGCGGGACGCCCTCGGCACCCCGCTGCCGGTCGGCGTCCCCGAGGCGTTCACCGAGCCGGTCAAGGACCCGCTCGGCGACCTGCTGGCCCGCTACGCGCGCACCCACGGCCCGTTCACCGCCGCCGAATCGGCCGCCCGGTTCGGGCTCGGCACCGCCGTGGTGACCGGCACCCTGCACCGGCTGACCGCCGCCGGCCGGCTGGTCCAGGGCGAGTTCCGGCCGGTCGAGGGGCACACCGCCACCGTCGAGTGGTGCGACGCCGAGGTGCTGCGCCGGCTGCGCCGCCGGTCGCTGGCCGCGCTGCGGCAGGAGGTCGAGCCGGTCCCGCCGCGGGCGCTGGCGGCGTTCCTGCCGCAGTGGCAGCACCTGGCGGGCCACCGCCTGCGCGGCCCCGACGGCCTGCTGCGGGTGGTCGAACAGCTCCAGGGCACGGCGCTGCCCGCCTCCGCGGTGGAGAAGCTGATCCTGCCGGCCCGGCTGGCCGACTACACCCCCGGCCTGCTCGACGAGCTGATGGCGGCCGGCGAGATCGGCTGGTCCGGCGCCGGCGCCCTGCCGGGCAAGGACGGCTGGATCGGCCTGCACCTGCCCGAGGACGCGCACCTGATCCGCCCCGAGCCCGTCCAGCCGGCGCTGACGCCCGTCCACACCACCCTGCTGGAGGCGCTGGCCGGCGGCTACGGCCTGTTCTTCCGCCAGCTGGCCGAACGCACCCCGGACACCCCGGAGAGCGAGCTCACCGAAGCCCTGTGGGACCTGGTCTGGGCCGGCTACGTCACCAACGACACCCTCGCCCCGCTGCGCGCCCTGCTCGGCTCCGGCCGCACCGCCGGGTCGACGGCCCACCGGGCGCCCAGGGCCACCCCGCGCGGCCGCTACGGCGGCGCCGGACGGGCCCTGAACCGGCCGGGCACGCTGCGCCCGGGCCCGCCGACCGCCGTCGGCCGCTGGTCGCTGCTGCCCGCGTACGACGCCGAGCCGACCGCCCGGGCCGCCGCACAGGCCCAGAACCTGCTGGACCGCCACGGCCTGCTCACCCGGGGCGCGGTGGCCGCCGAGCGGGTGCCGGGCGGCTTCGCCGGGGTGTACCGGGTGCTGTCGGCGTTCGAGGAGCGCGGCCGGGCCCGCCGGGGGTACTTCGTGGAGGGCCTGGGCGGCGCCCAGTTCGCGATGGACGGCGCAGCCGACCGGCTGCGGTCGGTCAACGGGCGGCTGGAGCGGGCCGGCTCCGAGGGGTGGACGGCGGCCGCCTCGGCGGAGCCGCCGCAGATCCTGGTGCTGGCGGCGGCGGACCCGGCCAACGCGTACGGCGCCGCGCTGCCCTGGCCCGAGCCGCCGACGGCTCCCGGCCCGGCGAAGACGGTGGCCGCGCACCGGCCGGGCCGCAAGGCGGGCGCCCTGGTGGTGCTGGTCGACGGGGAGCTGTCGCTGTACGTGGAGCGCGGCGGAAAGTCGCTGCTGGCCTGGGGCGAGGCGGGGCTCGCGACCGCCGCGCTGGCGGAGGCCGTCCGCCGGGGTGCGCTGGGCAGCGTCACGGTCGAGCGGGCCAACGGCGAGAGCGCCCTGACCTCACCGCTGGGCCGGCTCCTGGAGGAGGCGGGCTTCCACCCGACCCCGCGCGGCTACCGCCTCCGCGGCTGAACCACCCGGGCGGCGACTCACCGCCGGAGGCGGGGAGGGCTCCACCACCCCGGCGGAGCCTCGCGGACGCACCCCAGCCCCGCTCCGGGGCGCCACGCGGCCCGAGCAGGCCCCGAGCCCGGCCCGAGGATGCCCGAGCACGACCCGAGCGCGGTACGAGCCCCGCGCTAGCCCGGCCCGAGGGCCGTTCGAGGGAGCGGGCCCGGCAGGACCCGGTCAGGGCCGGGAAGCGTCCTCGGCCGTCAGAAGGGCTGGATCGGCCGGACCGATATCGGCCGGAGCAGCGTCGGCCGGAGCAACTCCGGCCGGGGCATCGCCGGGCGGGCGGCGCCGCGGCCCGGTGAGCAGTCGGTTGCTGTGCACGGGGACCAGGCCTAGGCCCCAGCCGCCGGCGAGCATGCCGAGCGCGGCACCACCGAGCCCGGCCGCACCACCGGTGAGCAGCACCCACAGCCCCGCGACGGTCGCCAGCAGCAGAGCGGCACCAAGGCCGTCGGGCCGCCCGGCCACCGACCGGAGCAACGCCTTCACACCGGCCTCGCACATCGGCCGGGCACGGCACGACCACCCACGCCACGACCACGCGCGGTACGAGAACCCACGGTCCGACCAGGTACGCCGCACTCCGGTCTCCTTCGCTCGGCCCCGCGCAGGGCGCGGGGAGGGCGAGACCGGGTCAGGCCGCGACCACGTCCATGGCGGCAGCCTTGGACGACATGGTTCCGGCCCGGTCGACCCCGGGAGCCGGCAGCGACACCGGTTCGAGGACCGGCCTCAGCAGATCACCCTCCGAGAGGGTGGCCATCGCCGCAAGTTCGGCGAGCGACAGCTCGTCGCTGACCTCGCGCATGACTTCGGACATCCGGACGTCGAGCGCGTCGCAGATGGCGGAGAGCAGCTCGGACGAGGCCTCCTTCTGCCCCCGCTCCACCTCGGAGAGGTAGCCGAGCGAAACCCTGGCAGCTGCCGACACCTCGCGGAGTGTGCGGCCCTGGCGCTGGCGCTGCCGACGCAGCACATCGCCCAGCAGGCGACGGAGCAGGATCATCGGTGCCTCCCTCCTCGGACTGCGAATCGAGATGTCACGCCCCCACCGTACCGCCTTGTCCGCATCGCGTGCGGGGACCATGGTCGTGTTCACTCTGGGCTGCAAGGCTGCCCCCTCCCCTGTCTGTTCCCCGCAAGGACCCCGGTAGGACCCCGCCGGTTCCCCTCGCGGGGCGTCCGGCCGGGGCCGCGCAGCGCGTCCCCTGACTGGTATCTGCCCAGCCGGACCATCCGATCTAACACGATCCCCCCGGCGAGGCGGCCAGTTCAGCGATTTCAGCAAACCTCAGCGGGACGGCTCCGCGGACGCTAGGTGTTCCAGCAGCAGTTCCAGTGCCGCCGTCACCGCGGTCCGCCGGACGACCGTGCGGTCACCTGACAACCTCACAGAGGCCGTCAATGTTCCCGAGGGCCCGGAGACGGCCAGGTGCACGGTGCCGACCGGCTGTCCGTCCTGCGGGTCGGGGCCCGCCACGCCCGTGGTGGCGAGGGCGTAGTCGGCCCGCAGGAGCCGGCGTACGCCGTCGGCCATCTGGCGGGCCACCACCGGGTGCACGGCGCCGTGGACGGCCAGCAGGCCCTCGTCCACGCCGAGCACGGACGCCTTCAGGTCGGTGGCGTAGGCGGTCACGGAGCCGCGGAAGGTCTGCGAGGCGCCCGCCACCGCGACCAGCTCCGCGGCCAGCAGCCCGCCGGTGAGCGACTCGGCGACCGCCAGGGTCGCGCCGCGCTCCCGCAGGGCGGCGTGCGCCTCGGCCGCCCGCTCGTTCACCGGCCGGCCCGTTCCGCGGCCCGGCCCTCGCGGCGCAGCCGCAGCGCCTGCCCGACGTAGTCCAGCCCGGTGCCGACGGTCAGGAGCACCGCGACGGCCATCAGCACGGCCCGTGCGGTGGCCAGCCAGCCGGTCAGCGGCAGCACGTACATGCCGACCGCGATGCCCTGGGTGAGGGTCTTCAGCTTGCCGCCCCGGCTGGCCGGGATGACGGCGTAGCGGATCACCCAGAAGCGCATCAGGGTGATGCCGAGCTCGCGGGCCAGGATCACGGCGGTGACCCACCAGGGCAGGTCGCCGAGGACGGACAGGCCGATCAGCGCCGCGCCCATGATCGCCTTGTCGGCGATCGGATCGGCGATCTTGCCGAAGTCGGTGATCAGTCCCTTGCGCCTGGCCAGTTCGCCGTCGAACAGGTCGGTGATCATCGCGATGGCGAAGGCGGCCCAGGCGACCGCGCGCCACTTGGGGTTGTGGCCGCCGTCGGCGAACAGCAGCGCGACGAAGACCGGCACCAGCAGCAGCCGGGCCATCGTCAGCACGTTGGCGATGTTCCAGATGCCCGGGGGCGGGGGCGGCGCGGCCGCCGACCGGTCGGGGCCGGTCGCGGTCGGGGCCCCGGGCCCGCTTCTTGTCATACCCCGGCTCCCTGGGACCCGGCCCCGTCGGCCGCCTCCGTCCGGCCGGCGCCGGCCTGCTCCGCGTCCAGCACCTCGGCGACCAGGTCGACGCCCTCGGTGCCGGTGACCCTGGCCCGGTAGAACCGGCCGACGACCGCGTCCTCGGCCCCGAGCAGGGTGGTCAGGCCGTCCGTCTCGGGGGCCTGGTGCGCGGCCCGGCCCTCGACCACGCCGTCCTCCACCGACTCGACCAGCACCTCGACCTCGTCACCGATCCGCTGCTCGGCGCGCTGCGCGGTGAGCTCCTCGGCCAGCCGGGACAGCTTGGCGAGCCGGTCGGCGACCACGTCCTCGGGCAGCTTGCCGTCGAAGCCCGCCGCCTCGGTGCCGTCCTCGTCCGAGTAGCCGAAGACGCCGATCGCGTCGAGGCCGGCGTGGGTGATGAACCGTTCCAGCTCGGCGAAGTCCTCCTCGCTCTCGCCGGGGAAGCCCACGATGAAGTTGGACCGGACGCCGGCCTGCGGCGCCCTGTCCCGGATGGTCTTCAGCAGCCCGAGGAACTGGTCGGTGGAGCCGAAGCGGCGCATCCGGCGCAGCACCGCCGGGGCGGAGTGCTGGAAGGACAGGTCGAAGTAGGGCACCACGCCGGGCGTCCCGGTCATCACGTCGATCAGCCCGGGCCGCATCTCGGCCGGCTGCAGGTAGCTGACCCGGACCCGCTCGACGCCCTCGACCGCCGCGATCTCGCTCAGCAGCGTCTCCAGCAGCCGGATGTCGCCCAGGTCCTTGCCGTACGAGGTGTTGTTCTCGCTGACCAGGACGACCTCGCGGACGCCCTGTCCGGCCAGCCAGACGGCCTCGTTCAGGACGTCGGACGGGCGGCGCGAGATGAAGGAGCCGCGGAAGGCCGGGATGGCGCAGAACGAGCAGCGCCGGTCGCAGCCGGAGGCCAGCTTGACCGAGGCGACCGGGTTGTCGTCCAGGCGCTTGCGCAGGGTGCGCGGGCCGGACGCGGGGGCGACGCCATCGGGGAGGTCCTCGGGGGCGCCGTGGCCGGGCAGCGCGACCTCGGCGGCGGCCTCCTGGCGCTTCACCGGGCTTAGCGGCAGCAGCTTGCGGCGGTCGCGCGGCAGGTGCGGGGCGTGGTGGCCGCCGGACAGGATGGTCTGCAGGCGGTCCGAGATGTCGGTGTAGTCGTCGAAGCCGAGGACGCCGTCGGCCTCCGGCAGGGCGTCGGCGAGCTCCTTGCCGTAGCGCTCGGCCATGCAGCCGACCGCGACCACGGCCTGGGTGCGGCCGTGGCCCTTGAGGTCGTTGGCCTCCAGCAGGGCGTCGACGGAGTCCTTCTTGGCGGCTTCGACGAACCCGCAGGTGTTGACCACGGCGACGTCGGCGTCGGCGGCGTCGTCGACCAGCCGCCACCCGTCGGCCTCCAGTCGCCCGGCGAGTTCCTCGGAGTCGACCTCGTTGCGGGCGCATCCGAGCGTGACCAGGGCGACAGTGCGGGGTTCAGGCATGACGCCAAGATTAACGCGCGGGCCCCGGTGCCGTTCGCCCCGGAGCCCGTATGCCTAGATCGTCCGGCCTCGCGGCCGGTTCCCGGTCAGCCCGCCTGCGGGTCACCGGGGGTGTAGGTGAGATGCACCACCTGCCCGTCCGTCCCGGCCGGACCGAGGTCCTTGCCGTTGACGTACACGTGGACGGCGCCCGCGTTGCCGATCACCAGGGTGATCTTCGCGGGGTCGGTGAAGGTCTGGTCCTGGCCGGCGTCGAGGTTGTTGGAGAAGAGCGACTTGCCCTTGCCGTCCTTGGCGGTGACCCAGCTCTTGTCCTTCTCGGCGACCAGCTTCACGGTGACCTTGTCGACCGGGGCGGCGGCGATCGCGGCCGGCGCGCTGGTGGCCGGGGCGGGCGGCTGGGCGGAGGCGGTGACCGGGGCGGCGGCGCTGCTGGGCAGCGGCTCGCTGGCGGAGCCGGCGCCGGCCTCGCCGGAGCCGTCCGTGAACAGGTTGAAGCCGATCAGCGCGACCACGGCGGCGATGGCCACCATCATGGCGGCGGTCCAGTTCGGCCGCCGGTGGTCGGTCACCTTGATCGGGCCGGTGTCCAGCAGCTGGGTGGCGCGCGCGGGGCCGGGCGCGCCGCCGTGGGCGGCGTCGTAGCGGACCACGAGCGCGTCGCCGTCGACGCCGACGGCCCGGGCGATGGCGCGGATGTGGCCCCGGGCGTAGACGTCGCCGCCGCAGCGGCTGAAGTCCTCCTCCTCGATGCCGTGCACGATCGGGACCCGGACCCGGGTGGCGGCGCTGACCTGGTCGACCGTCAGGCCCGCGGCGAGCCGGGCCGAGGCCAGCAGCGCGCCGATGCCCGGCTGCCCGCCGGAGCCTTCGCCCACGGACGGGTCCGCCGGGTACTCGCCGCTGCCGCTCTGGCCGGGCACGGCGCTGGGCGCGGAGGGTCCGCGGCTGTCGCGACGAGGGGACTTGCCGATGGTCACTGGGCGCGCCTTTCGAGCGTTGGCCACCTGCTGAGAAGACAGTCTAGGGGCGGGGGAGGAACGTTTCTCAAGCGGACGGGCCCGAACGGGCATCCGGGCCCTTCGGCCGCTGACATCCGGTCAGACGCCGCGGCGGCCCGGGCGTCCGTGCCTCGATGGACGCCCGGTCCCTGCGGCCGGTTCCCCGCCTCCCGGCCACCGGCCGGGAGGTTCCTCCGAACGAGTGAGCCGGGTGCGTCGCCCACCCCGGAGGTCACCCCCGGAGCGTGATCAGCACCCCGTCCAGCTCGTCCGGTTTGACCAGGACGTCGCGGGCCTTGGAGCCCTCGCTCGGGCCCACGATCCCACGCGACTCCATCAGGTCCATCAGCCGCCCCGCCTTGGCGAAGCCGACCCGCAGTTTGCGCTGGAGCATCGAGGTCGAACCGAACTGGGTGGAGACCACCAGCTCGGCGGCCTGGATCAGCAGGTCCAGGTCGTCGCCGATCTCCTCGTCGATCTCCTTCTTCGGGCCGCCGCCGACCGTGACGTCGTCCCGGTAGACCGCCGTCATCTGGTCCTTGCAGTGCTGGACGATCTTGGCGATCTCGGCCTCGGTGACGAACGCCCCCTGCATCCGGACCGGCTTGCTGGCCCCCATCGGCAGGAACAGCGCGTCGCCCTTGCCGATCAGCTTCTCGGCGCCGGGCTGGTCCAGGATGACCCGGGAGTCGGCCATCGCCGAGGTGGCGAAGGCCAGCCGGGACGGCACGTTGGCCTTGATCAGGCCGGTCACCACGTCCACCGAGGGCCGCTGGGTGGCCAGCACCAGGTGGATGCCGGCCGCCCGGGCCAGCTGGGTGATCCGCACCACCGAGTCCTCGACGTCCCGCGGCGCGACCATCATCAGGTCGGCCAGCTCGTCGACGATCACCAGCAGGTACGGGTACGGCGTCAGCTCGCGCTCGCTGCCGAGCGGCGGCTTGACGGTGCCGGCCTTCACCGCCGCGTTGAAGTCGTCCACGTGCCGGAAGCCGAACGCCGCCAGGTCGTCGTAGCGCAGGTCCATCTCGCGCACCACCCACTGCAGGGCCTCGGCGGCCTTCTTGGGGTTGGTGATGATCGGCGTGATCAGGTGCGGGATGCCCTCGTACGCCGTCAGCTCGACCCGCTTGGGGTCGACCAGCACCATCCGGACCTCGTCCGGGGTGGCCCGGGCCAGCACCGAGGTGATCAGGCAGTTGATGCAGGAGGACTTGCCGGCGCCGGTCGCGCCGGCCACCAGGATGTGCGGCATCTTGGCGAGGTTGGCCATCACGGTGTGGCCCTCGACGTCCTTGCCCATGCCGACCACCATCGGATGGTCGTCGTCGGCGGCCGCGCGCGAGCGCAGCAGGTCGCCGAGGTTGACCATCTCCCGGTCCCGGTTGGGGATCTCCACACCGACCGCGGACTTGCCGGGGATCGGGCTGATGATCCGCACGTCCGGACTGGCCACCGCGTAGGCGATGTTCTTGGCCAGCGCGGTGATCCGCTCGACCTTGACCGCGGGGCCGAGCTCGACCTCGTAGCGGGTCACCGTCGGGCCGCGGGTGAAGCCGGTGACCCTGGCGTCCACCTTGAACTCGGCGAAGACGCCGGTGAGCTGGGCGACCACCTCGTCGTTGAGCTTGGAGCGGGACTTGGCGGGGGCGCCGAAGTCCAGCAGGTCCAGCGGCGGGAGCGCGTAGGTGATGTCGCCGGCGAGCCGGAGCTGTTCCATCCGGGCCGGGGCCGGGCCGTGCTCCTCGGGTGCGCCGGCGCTGCGGGCCGGCGGCACGGCCGGCTCCTCGGGCGGCGCCGTGTTGTCCCGGACCTGGTGGATCATGCTCGCCACGGCCGGGCTGCCGGGCACGCCCCAGGTGAGCGCGCCGTCCAGGTCGGCCGCAACGCCCGCGGCCAGGTCCCTGGTCCGGTACGGGTCCTTCTCGAACGAGACCGGCTCCTCGGCCGGTTCGTCCTTGCGGCGCCGGCGGGTCCGGCGGCGGGACAGCTCGTCGCCGTCGGTGTCCTCGATGGTGAAGGGCAGGGCGTCGGGGTCGGCGTCCTCGGGCGGTTCGGTGGACAGGTCCCGGGCGCCGGACAGCGCCTCGCCCTCCGGGCCGTCGGCGAGGGCGGGTTCGACCACGCCGAGCCGCACCCCGGCCTGCCGGATCCGCTCGGGGATCCGGTTGACCGGGGTGGCGGTGAGCACCAGCAGCCCGAAGAAGGCGAGCAGCAGCAGCAGCGGCACCGCGAGCGGCGGCCCGGCCGCCGCCATCATCGGGGTGGACGCGGCCCAGCCGAGGATGCCGCCGGCCAGCCGTATCCGGGTCGCGCCGCTGCCCATGCCGGGGGCGCCGCACCCGATGTGGACCAGGCCGAGGACGCCGACCACCAGGGTGGACAGGCCGATCAGGATCCGCCCGTTGGCCTCGGGGAGTTCGGGGTGGCGCATCAGCCGTACCGCGACCGCGCCGAGCAGGAACGGGATCAGCACGTCGAGCCGGCCGAACAGGCCGGAGACCACGTTGGTGGCGACCTCGCCGAGCCAGCCCTGCGGGCTGAACCACGTCCCGGCCGCGGTCACCAGCGAGAGCGCCAGCAGCAGCAGCGCCAGGCCGTCCTTGCGGTGCGCCGGGTGCAGGTTCTTGGCGCCGTCGCCGAAGCCGCGGAAGACCGCGCCGACGGCGTGCGCGAGGCCGAGCCAGACGGCCCGGACGGCCCGGAAGAGTATCGGGCGCGGCGGGGGCGGCGGCGGGGCCGCGGGGGGCTTGGCGGCGCTCTTGCGCGCCGCGGCCTTCTTCGCCGCCGGCGCCGCCTTCTTGGCGGCGGGAGCGGCCTTCTTGGCGGGTGTCCGGCCGGCCGGTGCCTTCTTGGCCGGCCCGGGCTTCGGGTTGCGTGCCGCGCTGCCGGGCGTACGTGTGGCCATGGGTCAGCAGCCTACCGGCGGCCGGGGCGGCTGGACACGCCCGACCGCTCCGGCCCGGAGCGTGTCGCCGAACACCTGATCGCCTGACGGGCGGTCACCGGACCGGCCGTCATCGCGCCACCCGGCGGGCGCACCGGGGCGCAGGGGGGTGGTGCGCCGCTCAGTTCGCGCCGGGGCGCAGGGCGTCGAGCGCCGCCCGCAGGCCGGCCAGTTTGCGCTCCAGGTGCGCCGAGGTCGCGGCGGCACCCGGATCCGCGGAGTCGTCGAGCTGCTTGGTCAGCGCCTCGGCCTGCTCCTCGACCGCGGCCAGCCGGGCCGACAGCTCACCCAGCAGCCCGCCGCCGAGACTGGCCGCCTCGCCCGCCTCCAACTGCAGCCGCAGCAGCGCGGCCTGCTCCTTGAGCTGGCAGTTCTTCATGTAGAGGTCGACGAAGACCGACACCTTGGCGCGCAGCACCCACGGGTCGAACGGCTTGGAGATGTAGTCCACCGCACCGGCCGCGTACCCCCGGAAGGTGTGGTGCGGGCCGTGGTTGATCGCCGTCAGGAAGATGATCGGGATGTCCCGGGTGCGCTCGCGGCGCTTGATGTGGGCGGCGGTCTCGAAGCCGTCCATGCCCGGCATCTGGACGTCCAGCAGGATGACCGCGAAGTCGTCCGTGAGCAGCGCCTTCAGCGCCTCCTCACCGGAGGACGCGCGCACCAGCGTCTGGTCCAGCGCCGAGAGGATCGCCTCCAGCGCCAGCAGGTTCTCCGGCCGGTCGTCGACCAGGAGGATCTTCGCCTTCTGCACCAGGACCCGCCCTCCTGCCTGTTGTCTTCCCACGGACGGCACCCGCGTGCCGCTCACCACTGCCCCGGTCATGCTAGCCGTACCCCCTCGCCCGCCACATCGCTTGGCACGATCCGGCCGGTGGCCGCCCCGGGGAAGCGCCGTGCCGCAGGCAGGCCGCTCTGAGCGCCGTGTCACCATCCGGTCACCGTTCGCAACGATGGGTGACCCTACAGCGTTCCCGGCCGGGCCCGCCAGTGCCGGCCGGCCGGGACGCCCGGCGGTCAGCCGACCGCCAGGAACTGGCGCATCACCGCCAGCAGCGTGTCGGCCTCCACCGGCTTGGTCACATGGGCGTTCGCCCCCGCGGCCAGGCTCTTCTCCTTGTCGCCCTTCATCGCCTTGGCGGTCAGCGCGATGATCGGCAGACCGGCGAACTGCGGCATCCGCCGGATCGCCTCGGTGGTCGCGTAACCGTCCATCTCCGGCATCATGATGTCCATCAGCACCAGCGCGACGTCCTCGTGCTGCTCCAGCACCTCGATGCCCTCGCGGCCGTTCTCCGCGTACAGCACGGTCAGCCCGTACTGCTCCAGCACGCTGGTGAGCGCGAACACGTTGCGGATGTCGTCGTCCACGATCAGCACCCGCTCGCCGTCGAAGCGGCCGTGGAACTGCGCCTGGCCGCCGCTGCGGGACGCCGACTCGGGCTGCTGCTG
>NZ_JAIZ01000114.1 GCF_000710465.2 Kitasatospora sp. MBT63
CGGCGGGGGGGCTCGGGGCGGCGGGCGCGGCGGAGGCGGCCGCGTCGGCGGCCTGCTGCACCTCGGTCAGCGAACGGTCGTTGGCGATCATCGAGAAGAGCTGCTCGGAGTCGCCCGGCTTGAGGATCAGCCGGTCGTTGTCCTTGGGATCGTCCAGCACCGGCACGGTGGTGAAGGTGATGTTCTTGGTGTCGACCTTGCTCAGGTCCAGCGCCAGGTCCTTGAGCTTGTCGACGCTGCCGATGCCGGAGTCGACGGTGAGCGCCTTGGTGGCGGCGTCCGCGAGGCTCCACAGCTTGGTCGGGCTGGTCAGGGTGTCACCGCTCTTGATCTTGCGGATCATCGAGCTGATGAACTGCTGCTGCAGCGGGATCCGGGTGAGGTCGCCGCCGAAGCCCACCGCGTGCCGGGTCCGGACGAAGGCCAGCGCCTCCTCGCCCTGCACCACGTGCTTGCCCTTGGTCATGTTCAGGTGCGAGTCGGGGTCGTTGATCGGCTTGGCCGCGCAGACCTCCACCCCGCCGACGGCGGTGGACAGCGTCTTCACCGCCTCGAAGTTGACCATCATGAAGTGGTCGATCCGGATCCCGGTGGCCTTCTCCACGGTCTTCCAGGTGCAGCCGGGGTCGCGGCCGTCCTGGCCGAGACTGGTGTTGAACATCGCCCGCGCGCTGCCCGGGATCTTCTTGGTGCCGCTCTGGCACTCCGGGATCGGCAGCATCAGGTCACGGGGGATGCTCATCACCGTCGCGTTGCTGCGGTCCTTGGCGACGTGGAACAGCAGGGTGGTGTCGGCGTGCCCAGTGCTGCCCTCGTCGCCGTACTCGCGGCCGAGGCCCTCCCGGCTGTCGGTTCCGATCACCAGGATGTTGAGCGCGTCGCCGGCCGCCTGCGGCCGCTCGGCCTCGCTGCCGACCTGGACCTCGACCGAGCTGATGTTGTTGTTGAAGTGCTGGTACGCGTAGTACGCGCCGCCGCAGCCGGCCACCAGTACCAGCGCCGCGACCCCGGCGGTCCACTTGAGCGCGCGCCTGCGCGGCTTGGAACGGCCGCCCTTGCGGCGGGCGGCGCGGCCACCGTCGCCGGGGCCGGTCGGTGTGAGCGGTGCGACCGCGGGCTCCGAACGGGGCCCGGGCATCCGGGCCGGGCCCGGCGCGGTGCGCCCCGGTCCGGCCTGCGGCGGGACGACGGGCGCAGGCCCGTCCAGGTTCAGCCGGAACTCGCCGGTCTGCGGGTCGAGGACCCACTGATCGGCCGGGTCGACCTCCTCGGGCAGCGGGACCGCGAGGCGGTTCGGCTGCCGGTGTCCGCTGTTCACCCCGGACACCCTAGACGAGCCGCACCGGTGGTTCGGTCACGGTGTGACAGCTGCCACACTTCCAATTCCCAATGAACCGGGCCAAAGAGCCCGAGTCGTCTTCACATTTCGTGCCCAACCCGGCCGCGTCCGCCGCGGCGGCCCGGACCGGGTCCGGGGCCGGATCAGCCGGCCGGGCAGACGTCCTGGTCGGCGGTCCGGCCCTCGAGCGACGGGCTGGCCGCCGCCGTCCCGGGGTCCGCCGGGGCCTGCTGCGCGCCGGGCGTCGCACCGGCCTGCGGCGAGGCGTCGGGCGAGGCGTCGGGCGAGGCGTCCGGTGACGGGCCGGGGGATCCGTCCGGTGCGGTCCCCGTCACCGGGCCCAAAGAGGCGCTCGGCCGTACCGTGACCTGCTGGTCCGCCCGCAGCGCCGCGAACAGCCGGTCGGTGTCCGGCTGGACGAACTCGTCCCGGTTGGCGTTGTAGCGGTACGGCCGGCGCGGGGTGGTGAGGAAGGTGATCTCGTTCGGCGGCATCGAGCGCAGCCGCTGCGCCAGCTCGTACAGCGCGCCCAGCCGGCTCAGTCCCGGATCCGCGGTGATCGAGGAGGTCGCCGCGTCCAGCAGCGGCCACAGCTTGGTCGGGTTGAGCAGCACACCCTGCGACTGCACCTTGCGCACCAGGGCCGCCAGGAACTGCTGCTGGCGGCCCATCCGGTCGGTGTCGCTGCCGTTGCCGAGGCTCTCCCTGGCCCGCACGTAGCCGAGCGCCTGTTCGCCGTGCAGCACCTGGCGGCCGGCGTCCAGGTCCAGCTTGGCGTCCCGGTCGTGGATCGGCGCCGGGACGCACACCTCGACGCCGCCCACCGCGTCGACCATCCGCTTGAAGCCGGTGAAGTCGAGGATCACGTGGTGATCGACCCGGATCCCGCTGATCTGCTCCACCGTCCGGATGGTGCAGGCCGCGCCGCCGGTCTCGAAGGCCAGGTTGAACTGGCCGAGCCCGCCGCGCGAGCGGCTGCCGTCCGGCAGGTCGCAGGGCGGCACGGTGACCATCACGTCGCGCGGGATGGAGACGGCGGTGGCCCGCCGCCCGCCCGCGGCCAGGTGCAGCAGGATCACGGTGTCCGAGCGCTGCCCGCCGGTGGAGCCGTACGCGGAGTTGGCCCCGCCGCGGTCGTCGCTGCCGATCAGCAGGATGTTCTCGGCGTCGCCGGCGACCGGGGAGGGCCGGTCCGACTCCCGGCCGAGCAGTCGGCCGGTGGCGGTGTCGGTCCTGATGTTCCCGTTCAGCTTGCGGTAGGCGAGCCAGGCCAGCGTGCCGCCGACCAGCAGCACCAGGGACAGCAGCCCGGCGACCAGGGCCAGCCAGTGGCGTCGCAGGAACGAGCGGCGCCCCCCTCCCTCGCGGGTCGGGGGGCGCTCGCCGTCCTCCTGCTCCACTGCCATCGGGGGATCCGTACCCCGGTGGCGCGGGCTGCATCAGCTCAGACGCAGAGTCACCCGTTCGGATTCGATCCGCTTCTCCCACTGGTCGGCCGTCAGCTGTCCCGAGTTGCGGCACAGCACCACCGAGGCGCCGGCCGCCAGCGGCGCCAGCAGGCCCGCCTCCAGCCCGGCCCAGTCGTCGTACGACTGGGTGCTGAGCACCCGGTCGCCGGGGCCGAGGCCGAGCCGGGCGGCGCCTGCCCTGGCCAGCTCGACGGTCTGCTCGCCGGTCAGCTTCAGCGGCAGCCCGTCGGTGCTGGTCTCCAGCGCCGGGGCCTGCGGGTCGACGGGGGAGTAGGGCGCGAAGCGGTCGCCCTGCCCGGGCACCTCGGCGGCGTAGTCGAGGAAGCCGTCGGGGCGCTGCGGGAACCGGCCGCCGAGCGGCCGCAGGGCCAGCGCCACCCGTTCGCCGGTGCAGGCCTCGGCGGCGGCGAGCCCGTCCGGGCCGCTCACCACCAGGTCGGCGTCGGCCGGATCGCCGCCGGGGATCACGGTGACCCCGACGGACCAGCAGGCCAGCAGCCAGACCGCGCTCTGCCAGTGGGCGGGCAGCAGCAGCGCGGCCCGGTCCTCGGGGCCGGCGTTCAGCTCGTCCTGGATCAGGTTGGCGGTCTTGGCCACCCAGTTGTCGAAGGTCTTCGCGGAGAGCTCGACCCGTTCGCCGGTCGAGTCGTCGTAGAAGGTGACCAAGGGGCGGGAGGAGTCGGCATCGGTGGCCCCGGGGCGCAGATAGGCGTTCAGCAGCTCGGCGGGGGTACGGGCGTCGGCAGCGAAAGGCGCAGTCATGGTGCGGTCCAGCCTACGGCCTTCGGGTGGTCGGCCGGGAGAGTGATCAGCGGCGGGGGCCGACATGGCAGCGGGAGTGATTTGCCGTCAATATCCGTTTTATGCGCTTTACTCACTTTGCTGCTCTCGCCGCCGGGTCCACCGCCCTGCTCATCCTCCAGCCCGTGACCGCCGGTGCGGCCGCGGCGCCCCGGGAGAGCCGGTCCGTGGCCGGCGGCGTGACGACCCTTCCCCTGACCGACAGCCGGCGCTCCGTGGGCGCGGACGGTGCCGAACGCACCCTCCCGCAGCGGAGCACCGTCTCCTTCTCGATGGTCGGCGTCAGCTGGGACGACCCGGCCGCCACCTTGGACGGCACCGTCCAGGTCCGCACCAGGGACGCCACGACCGGCCACTGGAGCGACTGGCTCGACCTGGACAGCGCCGACGAGGACCGCCCCGACGAGCCCACCGGCCGGGGCTCGACCGCCCCGCTCTGGGTCGGCCCCAGCAACGGCCTCGCCGTCCGGGTGCACGCCTCGGGCCACCCGCTGCCGGCCGGCCTGCGCGCCGAACTGGTCGACCCCGGCCCCGGACCCGCCGTGACCGGACCCGCCACCACCGCGCCCGGGGACACCGGCCCGGCCGGCAGCGCCTCCGCCGAACGGGCCCTACCCCGCGTCGAGCACCCCGGGCCGCGGCCCGGCATCGTCATCCGATCGGGCTGGGGCGCGGACGAGTCCCTGCGCGAGCCCGGCTACGTCTACACCGGCGCCGTCAAGGCGGTCTTCGTCCACCACACCGACACCGCCAACAACTACGCCTGCTCCGACGCACCCGCGATCATCCGGAGCATCTACCAGTACCACGTGAAGACCAACGGCTGGCGGGACATCGGCTACAACTTCCTGGTCGACCGCTGCGGCACCATCTACGAGGGCCGGGCCGGCGGCGTCATCCAGCCGGTGCTCGGCGCCCACACCCTGGGCTTCAACAGCAACACCTCGGGCGTCGCCGCGATCGGCACCTACGGCTCCGACAGCGTCCCGCAGGCCCAGCAGGACGGCATCGTCAAGATCGCCGCCTGGAAGCTCGGCCTCACCGACGTGGACGCCGCCGGCTCGACCACCCTGGTCTCCGCCTCCGACGGCAGCCGGTACAAGAAGGGCACCTCGGTCGGGTTCAATACCATCTCCGGCCACCGGGACGGCTTCGCCACCGAGTGCCCCGGCGACCAGCTCTACAACCTCCTGCCCGACATCCGTTCCCGCGCGGCCCATCTGCAGGGCCGCTGAACCGCCCGCCGAGGGGGCGGGCCGCAGGGCGTAGGGTTCCTGTGGCCCAACCCCCGGGCGGCGGAAGAGGTGACGGGCGATGCCGGGAACGGTACGGCAGTGGCGGCCGGGATTCCCGCTCGACCTGCCCAGGATCCTCTTCCCGCTGCGCCGCGGCCCCGGCGACCCGGCGCTGCGCACCGCCGGCGACGGCGCCGTCTGGCGGGCCTCCCGCACCCCGGCCGGCCCCGGCACCGTACGGATCGCGGCGGCCGGCGGCGAGGTGACCGCGCAGTCCTGGGGCCCCGGCGCCGACTGGCTGCTGGAGGCACTGCCCGCCCTGCTCGGCGCCGACGACGACCCGGCCGGGCTGGTCCTGCCGCCCGGCCCGCTCCGCGACGCCCAGCGCACCCACCCGGGCCTGCGGCTGGGCCGGACCGGGCTGGTGATGGAGTCGCTGGTCCCCGCGGTCCTCGAACAGAAGGTCACCACCGACGAGGCGTACCGCGCCTGGCGCATCCTGCTGCGGGACTTCGGCACCCCGGCACCGGGGCCGGCCGGGCCGGTGGACGGGATGCGGGTCGCGCCGTCCGCCCGCGAGTGGGCGCTGATCCCGAGCTGGGAGTGGCACCGGGCCGGTGTCGACCCGAAGCGGTCCGCGACCGTGGTCCGCGCGGCCCGGCTCGCCGCCCGGCTGGAGGAGGCCTCCGGCTTCGCGTCCGACCGGGCCTTCGCCCGGCTGACCGCGGTCCCCGGGATCGGTGTCTGGACGGCGGCGGAGACTCTCCAGCGCAGCAACGGCGACCCGGACGCGGTGTCGGTCGGCGACTTCCACCTGCCGAACCTGGTCGGCTGGGCGCTGGCCGGGCGGCCGCGCAGCGACGACGCGCAGATGCTCGACCTGCTGGAGCCGTACCGCCCGCACCGGTACCGGGTCTGCCGCCTGCTCATGCTCACCGGCGCCCGGGCGCCCCGGTACGGGCCCCGGCTGACGCCCAACGACCACCGGGGGCGGTGAGGGGCCCGGACGGGGCGGGGCTCAGCGGACGGTGACGAAGGCGTCCGCCTGGCGGGGCGGGCGGTGGCGGGGGGACTCGGCCGGGCGGCCGACGGCGACGGCGCCCATCGGGTCCCAGCCGGCCGGGAGGTCGAGGACGTCCCGGACGGTGTCGCGGCAGAACATGGTGGAGGACACCCAAGCCGAGCCGTAGCCCTCGCCGGCCAGGGTGACCAGCAGGTTCTGCACGGCGGCCCCGATCGCGACGGTGAACATCTCCCGCTCGGCCGCGCCCCGGCGCGCGTCGGGGTAGTCGTGCGAGCCGTCCATCACCAGGCAGGGCACCACCAGGTAGGGCGCGTCCCGCAGCACGTCGCCGCGGGCGGTGCGGCGGGCGACCTTCTCCTCGTCCCAGCCGTCGAGCTCGCGCAGGTCGCGCTGCCAGGCGGCGAGCATCGCGTCCAGCAGCCGGGTGCGGACCTCGGGGGTCTCCAGCAGGACGAAGCGCCAGGGCGTGGTGTGGTGCGGTGCGGGCGCCGTGACCGCGGCGGACACCGCCCGGCGGACGGCGTCCGGGTCGACCGGCTCGGCGGTGAAGGAGCGGATCGTCCGGCGGAGGGTCACCGCCTCGCGGACGGCCTCCGAGGTGCCGAGCCGGAACATGTCGTCGGCGGCCGGGCGGACCAGCGCCCGGGCGCCCTCGCCGTCCTCCGCGGTGACCAGGCCGGCCAGGCCGCGGACCACCGCGACCGGGGTGCCGGTGGCCTTGCCCTTCACCAGGTCGGCCGCGGCGGCCAGTTCGTCGGCGGTGGCGGTGACGGTCATCGCCAGCCGGTTGCCGTGGCTGTCGGTGCGGCCGCGGTGGTCGTCCAGCACGGGCAGGCCGGCCGCGCCGATGGCGACGTCGGTGAGGCCGTTGCGCCAGGGGCGGCCGAAGGTGTCGGTGATCACGACGGCGAGCCGGCGTCCGGTCAGCCGCCGGAGTCCGGCGCGCAGGGCGCGGGCCGAGGCGTCCGGGTCCTCGGGCAGCAGCAGGACGGTGCCGGGGGCGGTGTTGGAGGCGTCCACACCGGCGGCGGCCATCACCAGGCCGTTGCGGTTCTCCACGATCCGGGTGGCGCCGCGCCGGGCGACCACCCGGACGGTCTCGGCGTCGATCGCGGCCTCCCGGTCGTCGGCCCGCAGCAGCCGCCCCTCGGCCTTGCTGACGATCTTCGAGGTGACCAGCAGGATGTCGCCGTCCTCGAACTCCCCGGCCTTGGCGATCAGTTCGGCGAGGTCCGCGCCGGGCTCGATCTCGGGCAGCCCGCGCACCGGGTGCACGCCGATCACGGCCGGACCTCCGCGGCCAGGGCCAGCGCCTCCCGCGCCATCGCGGTGCTCGCCGCGACATCGGTCATCAGCAGCGGGACGGCCCGGCAGCGGATCCCCGCCTGCTCGACCCCGGCGACCGCGTCCCCGTCGGCGGTGTCCACCAGCCAGCCGTCCAGCAGGTCGGGGCCGTAGTGCCGGGCCACCGCCTCGGCGGTGGCCTCGACGCCGACCGCGGCCAGCACCTTGTCGGCCATGCCCCGCACCGGTGCGCCGCCGATGATCGGGGAGAGCCCGACCACCGGCGCGGGCGCCGAGGCGACCGCCTGCCGCAGTCCGGGGACGGCCAGGATGGTCCCGATGCTGACCACCGGGTTGGACGGGGGCAGCAGGATCACGTCGGCCGCGGCCAGCGCCTCCAGGACGCCCGGCGCGGGCTTCGCGGTGTCCGCGCCGACCGGCACGATCGCCTCGGCGGCCACCGCGGCGTGGAGCCGGACCCAGTACTCCTGGAAGTGCACGGCACGGGTGCCGGCCTCGTCGGTGATCCGGACGTGGGTCTCGACCCGGTCGTCGCTCATCGGGATCAGCCGCACCCCCGGCCGCCACCGGTCGCAGAGCGCCTCGGTGACGGCGCTCAGCGGGTAGCCGGCGGCCAGCATCTGGGTCCGGACGATGTGGGTGGCGAAGTCCCGGTCGCCGAGCCCGAACCACTCGGGGCCGACGCCGTAGGCCTTCATCTCCTCCTTGACCGACCAGGTCTCGTCGGCCCGGCCCCACCCCTGCTCCTCGTGGATGCCGCCGCCCAGGGTGTACATCACGGTGTCCAGGTCGGGGCAGACCTTCAGCCCGAACAGGTGGATGTCGTCACCGGTGTTGCCGATGACCGTGATCTCGTCCCCGGGGGCGACGGCCTCCTTGAGCCCGCGCAGGAAGCGCGCCCCACCGATTCCGCCTGCCAGTGCCACGATGCGCATGCGCCCATCCTGCCAGGCGGCCCGGTGGCGGTCGGTCAGGCCCGGCGCGGGGCCTACCGGTCGGCGGTCCGCACGCCCTGCTGCGCGTGGTCGTGGCCGGAGGCGTCGGTGGCGTACTGGTTCATCTCCACCAGGCCCGGCGTGTAGAGATGGATGGAGACGGCGGGCTCCAGCGTGCCGTTGACCACCTCGTGCAGGTACCCGGCGGAGAAGACCCGCCGGTGGCCGGGGGTGAGCACCCGGGTGCCCTCGCCGGAGCCGGTCAGCGAGCGCTCGACCAGCTCGCCCTCGACCACCGTCATCACGCCGGCGGAGCTGCCGTGGTCGTGGAAGCCGCTGCTCTGCCCGGGCAGCCAGCTGAGCAGCCAGACCTCGTAGCCGGGGCCGGTCTCCAGCCGGGCGTACCAGCGGGTGAGGGCGTCGTAGCGGACCAGCGGGGCCCACCGGTCGCGGTCGGCGGCGATCTCCCGGACCAGCCGGGCGTACCCGGCGACGGTGGTCGGGTGGGCGGGCAGGTCGGTCCGGGTCAGGTGCGGGAAGGCCAGCGGGTCGCCGGCGATGGAGACGTCGCTCAGGCCGTCGGCCCAGCGGGTGACGGCGGGGGCGGTGGTGGCGGGGGCCTGCTGGGGCAGGGCCCGGCGGGCGAGCTTGGCGCGGTCCCGGTTGCGGTTGCGGATTCGGGGCATTCGCACGGTCGAGAGTCCTTGGCGTCGGCTGGTGCTACGGGATCAGCCGGGTCCGCGGAGTTCGAGGGGGACTTCGTCGCGCGGGCGGCCTCTGGCTTGCTGGGCGGCGCGCGGTGGGACGCGTGCGCCTAGATACAGCAGAAACAGAGGCGACAGCAGAGCGAGTTCGCGGCACGGCGGAGCGACGCCTGGCGGCGGCTGCGGTGGGCGGCGAACTCTGACATGTGGGAAAGGAGACCGCAAGAGGGGTGGCAGTGTCAACCCGGCTCGACGGACATTCAGGTCACATCTGGGCTCAACCACCGGATGGAGTGATAAATCACCCTCTATGTTTCGATGCGAAGATCGCCGGGAAGGCAGCCCGGTGACCCGGCAACCGCACTCGGGCCACAGGCGTCCCTCCGGTCGAAGGGGGGTTCGGCCGGTCCGCGTTGACGGCACGTCGACCCGCGCGTTGGTTCTGGGGCGATATGCCATCAGGCGCTACGAATGTCCGGGTTGTCCGAATATGTACACTATTCGTAACGGCTTGGTTCCGGGGAGTGAATCCTTGGCCCAATACCAGAGCTCGGCTTGACTGGGCCAGAGTGACGCAACTGTAATTTCACTCGTGTCGTTCCGCCGCTCCAGGCAACGGCAACACCACGGGGACGCCAAGAGGGGCAGAGGAGGCGCGCCAGATGAGCGAGCTCTTTGAGCTTTTGATCGGTGAGGGCATCGAAGAGGACGAAGAGGAACTCGGCTGGCAGGAGCGCGCACTGTGCGCCCAGACCGACCCTGAGTCCTTCTTCCCCGAGAAGGGCGGGTCCACCCGGGAGGCCAAGAAGGTCTGCCTCGCCTGCGAGGTCCGGTCCGAGTGCCTCGAATACGCGCTCGCCAACGACGAGCGGTTCGGAATCTGGGGCGGCCTTTCCGAGCGGGAGCGCCGCCGACTCAAGAAGAGCGCGATCTGACCCGGGCGGAAATCCCGGGACGGCGGCCCGCGGCCCCGTACCCGTGGCGGCGCCTCACCTGACCGGTGGGGCGCTTTCGCGTATCCGCACCCCTTTCCCGGCGACATCTTCACCAGGACCGGGAGCATCACGGTCATCCGGAGCCGTTAGTGTGGTGCGCCATCCGGGTGCCCGGCATCCGGCATGCGCACCGCCGCCCACGTTCGGACCCACGGCCCGCCCGGGCGGCACCGCGACACCAACCGCCCTCCCACCGGAACCGGGGCCCGCGCACTCGATGACCGTCTACAGCCACCAGAGCGGCTTCGCCGCCGCCAGGCCGCCCGCGTACCCGCGCCACCTCGTCACCGCCGTGATCGTCTCGCACGACGGTGCCCGCTGGCTCCCGCAGGCGCTGGCCGGACTGCTCGGCCAGGACCGCCAGGTGCAGCGCATCCTCGCCGTCGACACCGGGTCCACCGACACCTCCCCGCAGCTGCTCCAGGACACCCTCGGCGACTGGCTGCCGGACAGCGGCCCGCTGATCCTCGGCCGCCGCTCCGGCTTCGGCAACGCCGTCGCCCAGGCCGTCTTCAACAGCCCGCCGCTGCGCCCCGAGGACCTCCCGTACAGCCTGGACCCGTCCGGCTACGACCCGGTCACCGGAGGCTGGGACGACTACGGCGACCCGCTCGGCCACGAGGACGACCTCGGCCGCGGCGGCCCGCGCGAGACCCAGCCGGTCGAGTGGCTGTGGCTGCTGCACGACGACTGCGAACCGCAGACCGACGCACTGCGCCGGCTGCTCCAGGTCGCCGACTCCACCCCGACCGCCGCCGTGGTCGGCCCCAAGCTGCGCAGCTGGTACGACCGCCGCCAGCTGCTCGAGGTCGGCGTCACGATCGCCCGCTCGGGCCGCCGCTGGACCGGCCTGGACCGCCGCGAGCAGGACCAGGGCCAGCACGACCAGGTCCGCCCGGTGCTCGCCGTGTCCACCGCGGGCATGCTGGTGCGCCGGGACGTCTTCGAGGAGCTCGGCGGCTTCGACAAGGCGCTCCCGCTGATGCGCGACGACACCGACTTCTGCTGGCGGGTCAACGCCGCCGGCCACCGGGTCGTGGTCGCCCCTGACGCGGTGCTGCGGCACGCCGAGGCGGCCAGCCGCGAGCGCCGCGCGATCGACTGCGGCTCCGACCACCCGCACCGGGTGGACAAGGCCGGCGCCGTCTACACCCTGCTCGCCAACACCCGTGGGGTGCTGCTCCCGTACATCCTGCTGCGGCTGGTGCTCGGCACCCTGGTGCGGGTGGTCGCCAACCTGGTCGGCAAGGACCCCCGGCAGGCCTTCGACGAACTGGCCGGCCTCGGCCACGAGCTGATCAGGCTGCCCCGGCTGCTGCTCGCCCGCAAGCGCCGCAAGCGCACCCGCGCGGCCGACCCCGGCGACGACCGCTCGCTCTTCCCGGCCCCCGGCGCGACCGCCCGGCTCGCGGTCGAGCAGATGGTCAGCTCGCTCGGCATCGGCGGCAGCGACCCGGGCGCCGGCCGGCACGGCTCGGTCGAGTCCGGCCCCGGCGACGACGACACCGACGACCTGGTGGTCGAGCAGTTCACCCTGATCAAGAAACTGGCCAAGCGCCCCGCGCCGCTGCTGTTCACCGCGCTGCTGGTGTTCGCCCTGGTCGCCTGCCGCGGCCTGATCGGCTCTGGACTCCTCCAGGGCGGCGCCCTGCTGCCGGCCGCCGACGGCGCCGGCGGCCTGTGGCGGATGTACGCCGACTCCTGGCACCCGGTCGGCGACGGCTCGACCGCCACCGCACCGCCGTACCTGGCCGTGCTGTCGATCCTCTCCTGGGGGCTGTTCGGCAACGCCGACCTGGCCCTCACCGTGCTGGTCGTGCTCGCCGTCCCGCTCGCGGCGGTCAGCGCCTACCTGGTGTCCCGCCCGCTGATCGAGTCCAAGCTGGTCCGCGCCTGGGCCAGCGCCAGCTACGCGCTGCTGCCGGCCGCCACCGGCGCGCTCGCCCAGGGCCGGATCGGCACCGCGGTGCTCGCCGTGCTGCTCCCGCCGCTGGCCCGGGCCGCCGCGATCAGCGCCGGCCTCGGCATCCGCCGGGAGACCGCCGCCAAGGGCGCCCGCCCCGGCTGGCGCTCCACCTGGATGACGGCGCTGATGCTCACCCTGAGCACCGCCTTCGTGCCGCTGACCTGGGCCATCTCGGTTCCGCTGTGCGCGGCCGCGCTGCTGTTCGCGGTCCTGCGCGGCGGCGCGTACGGCTCCGGCGGCGAGGCGCTGCGACTGCTGGGCCTGCGGGTGCTGGTGATGCTCGGGGTGCCGGTGCTGGTGCTCGCCCCCTGGTCGCTGCACGTGCTGGCGCACCCCTCCCGGCTGCTGCTGGAGGCCGGCGTGGCCGGCTTCAACGGCCCGGCCGCCGACCCGGTCGGCCTGATCCTGGTCAACCCCGGCGGCGCCGGCGTCCCGCCGGTCTGGCTGTCGGCCGGCATCGTGACGGCCGCGCTGGCCGCCCTGCTGCGCGCCGACCGCCGCCGCGCGGTGCTCGCCGCCTGGGGCGCCGCCGCGGCCGGCCTGCTGTTCGCCGTCGCGGTC
>NZ_JAIZ01000115.1 GCF_000710465.2 Kitasatospora sp. MBT63
CCGAGATGCAGAACAGGACGGCGGCGGCCACCCCGCAGCCCGCGACGCCCCACTCGGCGGCCCGCCAGGGGTCGGGGCGGTACGTGGTGCGCCGCACCCGGCGGCCGCCGAGCGCCAGGCCGCCCGCGCACAGCGCCGAACCGGCCGCCAGCGCGGGCAGTCCCAGCGCGGCGGGCGCCGTGCCGTCGAGCAGCCCGTACACCCCGGCGCACAGGCCGCCCATGCCGAGCAGCATCAGCGCACCCGTGACCCGGCGGGAGGCGCGGGTGGCGGTGCCGGAACGGCCGTACCCGCGCGAGTCCATCGCGGCGGCCAGGTGCAGCGAACGTTCCAGGGCGTCCTCCAGGACCGGGACGACGATGCTGCGCAGAGCACGGATGCCCTTGCTCCGGCCGGCCCGCAACCGCCGGGCCCGCACGACGCGCTGGACGCTCTGGACGAGCTGGGGCGCGACGCTGAGCGAGACGGTGACGGCGACGCCCAGCTCGTACAGGGCCCCGGGGAGCACCCGCAGGGCGCGTTTGGGGTTGGCGAGGGTGTTGGCCGCGCCGATGCAGCACAGCAGGCAGGCCAGCCGCAGACCGTCGGTGGCCGCCGACAGGGTGGCCTCCAGCGACACGGGCCCGCCGATCCGGATCCCCGCGTACCAGGCCGGGGTCGGGATCTGCGGGAGCGAGAAGAGCAGGTGGTCGTGCGGGGTGATGCCGGTCGCGAACACGCAGCGGAAGACGACCCGGATCGCCACCACGGTCAGCGCCAGCCACAGGTAGTACTTGAAGCCGCCCGCCCAGGGGGCCTCCGTCCGGCGGGCGGTGACCACATAGCCGAGCACCGCGAGGGCCAGGAACAGCAGCAGCGGATTGGTGGTGCGGCTGGCGGCGGTCGCCATGGCCAGCGCCCAGATCCACCAGGCGAACGGGTGCAGGTCGCGCGGTACCCGGCCGGGGGTGCGCTGGTCGAGCTGGTTCACCGGCTCACTCGGCCCGTCGTCGGCGGCGGCGCAGCGCGGTGACCGCGGTGGCGGTGCCGAGGGCCACCACGAGGGCGGCTCCGGTCACGGCGGGCGCGATCGAACCCGCGGAGTGCGGCGCGTCGGGGGCCGGGGCCGCGTCCACGATGGTGGCGCCCGCGCTCGGCGAGGCCGGGGCGGTCGGGAAAGCGGTGGCGGAGGCCGGATCGGTGGCGGTGCTCGGGGACGCCGGGGCGCTCTCCGTGACGGTGGGATCCGCAGGGGCGGTGTCGCTCGCGGAGGCTCCCGGCTGGGGAGTGGCGCCGCCGGAGGATCCCTTGGTACCGCCGCCGGAGCCGCCGGCCGCGCTGCCGCCCTTGGTACCGCCGCCGTTCGCACCGCCGTTGGCGTTGCCGCCGCCCGAACCGCCGCCCGCGGGCGGGGTGCTGGGCGGCTGGGGCGCGGAACTCTGGCCCGGGCCGCCGCCGGGCGCCGTGTTGTGGGCGCGGACGCTGTCGGGGGAGAAGGCCGGGCGGCCCTCGGTGCCTTCGATGTTGGTGCCGCCGAAGATCCACAGGTCGACGCTGCCGGGCTTGGGCTGGTAGCTCATGGCGCCGAGCTGGCTGTACGACCAGGTGTTCTGGCCCGGGTCGGCGTGCCAGTACGACCAGTAGGCGGTGGCGGGCGGCGTCAGGACGCACTTGTCCTGATCGGGCGTCGGATACTGCTTCCCGCCCTGGAAGCCGCTGTAGCCGATCCGGCAGATGAACGCCGGGCCGTCGTGCCCGGTACCGGTGGTCTTCCAACCGCCCTGGTTGAGCAGGGCGTAGCCGGTGGTCGGCGTGGTGCCGCAGGAGCGCAGCAGCGGGCCGCCCCAGTGGCCGAGGTCGACCGCGAGGACGACGCCGGAGGTCGCGGTGCACTGCTCGATCGGCAGCGGGGAGGCCGCCGCCGGGGCCACGGCCGTACCGACCCCGCCGAGCGCGAGGCCCAGGGCGACGGCCGCGGCGGCGACCGTGCGGGCGAGGGCGTTCCCGGCGCGGCGGATCACCGGTGCCGCCCGGGGGCGGCGGCCGTCCGGCGGCGGGTGGCGACCAGCACGCCGCCGCCGGCCGCGGTCAGCAGCAGGGCCGGGACCACCAGCCCGAGCACATCGGTGCCGGTCCAGGCCAGACCGCCCGCCGGCTCGCCGGCCGAGTCGTCGGCGCTGCCGGTGCTGCCGGTGGTGCCGGTGCTGTCGCTGCCGTTCGCGGTCCGGGTGCCGGAGGAGGCGGGGGCCGTGTCCGTGCCCCGGCCGGCGGTCGTCGAGGTGGCCGGGGCCGGGGAGGCGGAGTCACTGCCGCTCGGGGACACCGGGGACGCCGGGGTGGACGGCGAGGCGGAGCCCGTAGGGGAGTCGGGGGCGGAGGACGAGGCGGTCGGCGATCCGGTCGGGGTCGGGGTGCCGGTTCCGGTGCCGAGGTCCCGGTGCAGGTTGCCGAACGAGATGCCGGTGGCGCCGCCGAGCGCCTGGGTGGAGGCACGGACGTCGGAGCCCTGCTGGCCGGCGGTGGCGACGTCGAACCCGCCGTCGGTGTTCTGCTGTCCGGCCAGGAACTCGACCGCCTTGGCGATCTGCCCGGCGTAGGTGCTCTGCCGCAGGGTCATGCCCTGGACGGCGAGGGCGGCCGAGTTGGTGGAGTCGCCGGCCGCGCCGGGGAAGCCGCCGTCCGGCTGCTGCTGGGCGGCGAGCCACGCGAGGCCCTTGTCGACGGCCTGCGCCGCCTCGTCGCCCGGGACGAGTGCGAGGGCCATCACGGCCATCGCGGTGCTGTCCACGTCGGAGTCGCCGGCGGCGGGGATGAGGCTGGGCCAGGAGCCGTTGGCGGTCTGAAGGCTCTTCAGGTAGGCGATCGGCGCGGCGGCGTGCTCGGCGTCCCCGGCCCGCACCTGGGCCATCACACCCAGGGACTGGGAGAACACCGAGGTCGCCCAGAGGTAGTTGCCCGGAGCCGCGCAGCCGTTGTCGACGTCGGCGTGCGCGCAGACGGCCCGGGCGAGCGCGGCGACCAGGTCGTGGCCGCCGAACGCGCGCGGATCGCGGCCGACCACCTCGGCGAGCAGCGCCTCCTTGCCGATCGAGCCGCCGCCCGCGAACTCGGTGCCGACCCCGGTCCAGTCGTTGACGGTGCGGTCGTTGGCGTCCTTGCCCTGCTGGTCGAGGAAGTCGACGATCTTGCGCAGGGCGGCGTCGTCGGTCCCGGTGGCGGCGAGCGCGTAGGCGCCGTCGATGGTGAGGCCGAAGTCGGCGAAGGTCGGGAAGGCCTCGTAGTAGTGGCCGTCGATCAGGTTGGCCGGGGCGGTCAGATAGGCGCTGCCCTTGGCCAGGTCGGGTGCCTTGCCTGGCTTCGGGGGCTGCGTGGCGGAGCCGAGGTCGTGGGTGACGCTCGCCGGGTCGGTGCCGGTGAGGGCGAGGATGGCCTGCTCGGTGGCGGCCGGGTCCGAGTCGGTGGTCCCCTCGTCGGGGCCGAAGCCGCCGTCCTTGTTCTGCCGGGCGGCGAGCCAGGACTTGGCGGCGGCCTGCCCGGCGGTGCGGCCGGTGGCCTTGAGCCCCTGGGCCGCGCCCGCGGTGCTGGCGGTGTCGCCGCCGGGGGCGCCGGCGTACGGGAGGTAGGAGCCGTCGGCCTGCTGGCTCGCGGCGAGCCGGTCGGCGGCCTTCTGCGCGGTCGGGTCGGCGCTGCCGGCCTTGCGCAGGGCCAGTACGGTGAGCGCCGTGTTGGACGGGTCGGATTCGCAGTTCTCGCCGGGCACGATCATGGCGCCGGCGATGCCGCCGTCGGCGCACCGCAGGGCGTCGAACCGCGCGAGCGTGGCGGCGGGCGGGGTGACGTCGCCGCGCAGCAGGGCGATCACGCCGAGGGCCTGCACCCAGGGCGAGGCGGCGCCGAGGAAGTCGCCCGCGGCGGTGCACTTGCCGTCCTCGCCGGCCGCGGTGCAGACGTGGTCGGTCAGCGCGGCGAGCAGGTCGTGGCCGCCGAACGCGCGGGGGTTGCCGCCGGTGCTCTCGGCGACGAGGGCGAGCAGGGCGGCGGCGCGGGAGCCGGGCCTGCCGTTCGGGCCGTCGGGGAGGAGGAAGGCGTCGGTGTGCGCCTCCAGGAAGGCGACGACCTTGCGCAGGGCCGGGTCCTGGGTGCCGGCCGCGGCGAGGGCGAGGGCCGTGAGCGAGGTGCGGGGGTAGTCGGGGCCCTCGAAGGCCCAGTTCTCCATGTGGTCGCCGTGGACGAGCTGCCCGGCGAGCCAGGCTGCCGCGGCCGCGGGGTCGCCGGTGGCGGGCGGCGCGACGGTCGGGCTAGTGGAGGCGGATGCCGAGGCCGAGGCCGATGCGGCGTCGGACGGTGAGGGGCTGGCGGCGTTCTTCGCCCGGACCGAGTCCGGGGTGAAGGCGGGCACGCCGCTGCTGCCGCCGACGTCGGTGCCGCCGTACACCCAGGCCTCGACCTCGCCCGGCTTCGGCTTCTGGGTGCCGGCGCCGAACTGGCTGTAGGACCAGGTGTCCTGGCCGGGCTCGGCGGTCCAGTACGACCAGTACGCCGTCGCCTGCGGGGTGTTGACGCAGGGTTCCTCGGCGGGGGTCGGGTACTGGACGCCGTTGCCGAAAGTGCCGCTGCCGAGGCGGCAGATGAAGGCGGGTCCGTCGTGTTCGGTTCCGGTGGTGGTGAACCCGGCGTTGTGCAGCAGGTTCATGCTGGTGGTGGGGTGGGCGTCGCAGCCGCGCACCACGCTGCCGCCCCAGTGGGTGAAGTCGACGGCGACCACGGCGCCGGTGATGGCCGTGCACTCCTCGATCGGGTCGGCGGCGGCACGGTCGGGGTGGCCGATCATCACGGCGCCGCCCGCGGTGATCGCGATGGCGGTGGCGAGCAGGAGGGAGGCCGGACCCCGGCCTCTGTGCCCCGTACGCGTGCTGCTGACCCTCACCGGCGACTCCCTGATCGGTCGAGGCGGGGTAACGACGGCGCAGCCGACCGGGTCCCGGGCAGGGGAGCCGATCCGGACCGCGTCGTAGTCCGCGACGACGCACGTGTTGCTGACCAAGCCCCTCGGCGCAGGCATTCCGGCTCACCCGCCGCTCGGCGACGGGTCCACGGTTGCGGGTCAGCGCCGGAATCGGACCGGCTTCCCCTGACTGCCGAGGGTGAAAAACCGGTTCATCAGACCACGCGGCCGAGCGGGGAGTCAACGAGGCGTCATGTCGCCTTCCCCACCTCCTGACCACCCGTGAGGTGCGGTAGCGTCCCCGGTGGCCGTGTGGGGGAACCCGGTGCGAATCCGGGGCTGACGCGCAGCGGTGTGGGGCGGATCGACGCCCCGAGCCCGAATGCCCACCCGGCCGCGCACCACGAGCGAGAGCCAGCCCACGCGATCCGGGCGGCGGCCGCCCCAGCTGTCGTGCTCCCCCGCGGGGACACCGGACCGGCGCGGGTCGACGCCCCCACCCAAGGAGCCCGACCGTGCCCCTCCGCCCCTCCTCCGTCACCGTCGTCGCCCTGGCGGCCGGCGCCCTGCTGGTGTCCGCCGTCCCGGCCGGCGCCACCGCCTCCCCGGCCCAGATCGCCACCTCCAGGAGCACCGGCGTCACCTACCTCAAGTCGCTGCAGGGCTCGGACGGCAGCTACGTCACCGGCGGCGGGCTGTCCGACGAGTGGGCGTTCAGCGCCCTCGCGGCCGCCGGGACGGCCGCCGTCGACGTCACCCCCGGCGGCGACACCACCAAGAACGCCCGCACCGTCTACCGCAACCAGCTCGCCGCGGCCTCCTGGCCCAGCGCCTCGCCCGTCGTCACCGACTACGAACGCGCCGTCCTCAACGCCTACGCGGCCGGTATCGACCCGGCCCGGGCCGGCCCGGGCCGCAACCTGATCGCCGACCTCGCCGCGTACTGGCAGAGCGCCGAACCCGGCTACTACGGCCCGTCCGCCAACTTCAACGGCACCGTCTTCGGCCTGCTCGCGCTCGGCGGAGCCCGCACCCAGGCGGGGGCCCAGCGCGTGCCGCAGGCCCTGATCGACGCCACCGTGACCGCGGTGCGCGCCAACCAGCACAACGACGGCGGCTGGAACTACGGCAAGGCCGCCGGCAACCCGCCCGCGCTCGCCCAGGGCAGCGACATCGACATGACCGGCGCCGCGATGGCCTCACTGTGCAGCAGCGGCGTGCCCGGCACCGACGCGGCGATCGTCGCCGCCAAGAACTTCCTCAAGGGCAAGCTCGTCTCCTCCGGCGCCTTCAACTCCATGTTCGGCGCCAACACCGACTCCAACGGCTGGGCCGTCTCCGGCCTCAACGCCTGCGGCATCAACCCCCAGGGCGCCGACTTCACCAGCGGCAGCGGCAAGACCCCGATCGACTTCCTGATCGCCCAGCAGTTCAAGCCCGGCGGCGGCTTCAAGTACCTGCCCACCGACACCGTGCCCTCCGCCTACGCCTCCGTGGACGGGCTGCGCGCCGTCGCGGGCGCCGGTTTCACCGCCGCCCCGCCCCCGCCGGTCACCGCAGGCACCCCGACCTGGGCCGCCACCGGAACCTTCACCGCCGGGACGGCCGCCCGCCTCGCGCTGATCGTCGACAACGGCACCGCCGGCGCACTGAAGGTCTGCGCCGTCACCGTCACCCCGACCGGCGCCACGACCACGCTGGGCGCCGTCCTTGACGCCGCCGCCACCGCGACCCCGAGCGGCTGCGTCACCTCGGTCACCCCGTCCACCGGCAGCGGTACCGTCACCGCGGTCAACTCCACCGCCAACAGCGGTGGTTCCTCCTGGAAGGTGAGCCTGGACGGTGCCGCTGCCACCGCCGCGACCCGGGCGACGGTCATCAACATCGGCGACACCGTCTCGCTGCGCTACGGCAGTTGAGCATCCGCCAGCTCGTAGGTCCGGCGGCAGCCGGGCCGGGGGTACGCGTGGTCGGGTACCGGACACCGGGCCCGGCGCGTGCGGTCGGCCTCCGCGCCCTCGCGTACCGCGGCGTGCACCGCGCGGGCGACCCGCGCGCCCCACGGCGAGCGCGGCCCGCCGAACGGCTCCGCGCTCTCCCCGGGACGGGCGCGCCGTACCGCGACGCACACCGCGTCCGAGGGCGTCCCCGAGCAGTCGTACCCGGCGTCCAGCAGCGCCTGCACCTTCGCCTCGGTGGCGGTGGCCAGCAGGTTCACCAGACCGGCATCGGACACCGCCACCGGGACGACCGCCAGGATGTTGATGGTCCCGGGCCCGTGGGCGGCCGCCGGCTCCGGCGCGGCGGCCCAACTCGGCACGCCGATCCCCGCGGTGACCACCGCGATGGCCCCGGCGTCGCAGGCCCAGGTCACCGCGTCCACCTGGGCGGCCGTCATCAGGCCGGCCCCGGGACCGGTCAGCCCGTGGGCGGTGGCCAGCTCCGCCAGGTGCCGGTCCGGATCCATCCGGCCGTACCCCGGCCGGACCTGGGCGTTGACCACCCACTCCCGGTCGCCCAGGCCACCGCCGAGCACCGCGCTGCTGACCATCCGCCAGCCCGGCCCGGCCCGCCACACCAGCAGGTGCCGGCAGGCACCGTCCTCCACCCGGCACGACCGTTCGAGCACCAGGCCCCCGCCGTGCCCGGCCCGCGCCGGACGGAGACCGGCCTGCTGCTGCGTCGGTGCCACGAAACGTTCGCCTTCACCTCGGGCGATCCCCGGCACCCGGCGGGCGCCACCGGCAGCCGAGCACCCGAGCCTCCGGCAGCTCCCGGGATCGAGGCCCCGAGACTACCGAGGGCCGCTCCAGGGGCGGCTCGCCACCCGGGTTCACGGAGCAAGGGGGAGGGGTTTCGGATGAACTGGTTCAGATGGGCGGCAGGCGGCTACGTCGCCCTGGTCGGGACACTGGCCGCGTTGGGCGGGATCCGCGAGGACGCGGCGTTCCACCTCGCGGCGGTGGTCCTGACGCTGCCGGTCGGCGTCGCCGCGCTGGTCGGTGTCTACGTCCTGCACGGGGCGCTGACAGGACTCGGCGGACTGTTCGCCACCCCGACGCAGCCCGACGGAACGGACGCGTCCTGGCTGGTCACGGCGGCCACGGTCGGCAACACCGCACTCTTCACCGGCGCGGCGCTCGTCACGGTCCTGCTCGCCGACCGCGCACTGCGCCGCCGGCTGCGCCACCGCAGGGCAGCCGCAGTCTGCTGACCGGCTCGCCCTGCCACGGTGGCCACGCCCCCTGTCAGGCGGGGCTCCCGGCCTCGCGTACGGCCCGGTCGGCTCAGGAGGGCGGCGTGGTCGGGTAGGGCAGGCTGACGGCCGGCGGCAGCGGGTGGCAGCCGTCCCAGGAAGGTATCTGCCCCGGGGGACAGGAGGTCGGCGGGACCGGAAGGGTGAGGGCCGGCCGGGGCGGCGGGGCGCCGGTCCGGGGCGCACCGGTGGACGGCCGGGCGGTGGGCGCGCCGGTGCGGGCGGGCGGCGTCGTACGCGAGGTGGCGGCCGGGTCGGCCGTCGTGCGCTCCGCCGTCGGCGCCGTCGCGGCAGCCTGCGCGCTCTCGGGGGAGGGCGGGGACGACGGCGCCTGAGAGGGCGGCAGCTCGGTCGGGGCCGGGCTCGTCGAAGGCACCGCGGCGCCGGGCGAGGGCCCGGTCCCGGCCCCCGTCCGGACGGGCTCGACCGTGGCCCGCAGCAGCAGCCCACCGCCACCGGCCAGCCCCAGCACGCACAGCCCGGCCGCCGCCCCGAGGAGGGTCTTCCGGCGCCGGGTCATACCCGTGCTGCCCGTTCTGCTGCCGGCGGAGTCGTCGCAGCTGTCGTGCATCCGGGTCGCCGCCTTGTCCGATCTTCGTTCCGGTCGGGCCACATGCTAGCCCCGTGCCCGCTGTCCGCTCACTGCCGTCCGCTCACCGCTGCCCGCTCACCGCCCCCGGACGGTCCTGCTCTCCGCCCGAACGGTGGTGGGACCAGCCCCACCACCCGCCCACCGGAGAGCCCCACTCGTCGATCCCGCCGCGGACCCCGACGGCGCGACGTGATAGCCATGTGGGCGTGAGACTCTTCAGACCGCCCGTGGCAGCGGCAGTCCTGGCACTCGAGGTCCTCGCCGCCGCGTTCGTGCAGGTGGGGTTCGCGTCCTTCGCCGCTCTCGACTGCGACCAGGCTCGGGAGGATGGGCAGCCCTCGTGCGCCGCGGACGGGCTGTACCTCGGTCTCTGGCTCCTGGTGGTGACGTTCAGCCTTGTCGTCGTCCGGCTGTGGTTCCGCTACGAGCGGGCGCCGCGCCGCAGGGTCAGGGTGCTGATGGCGTGGGTGGTCCTCGTCCAGATCGCGGTGGTCGGAACGCTCTTCGACCCGGTGGCGCAGCCTGTCGGCGGCGAGTGGATCGAGGGAGCGGCCGTCCTGGCGGGCTGCGCCTACACCGCGACGACGGCGCTGCTCACGATGGTGTCTCCCGCTCCGTCCGCCGGGGCAGCGGGCTGAAATCGAGTGCGGGGCCTCCCCGGTGGTGCCGTAGCATCCGGACGGCCACACGCACAGTTGTTCACGGGGGAGTACGGGATTTGTTCAAGGGATCGACGGCGGTGCCGTCCGGGGTGGCCTCGCGTGCGGTCGGCGCGTCCGTGCTGGTGGTGTCGGGCGCCCTGGTGCTCGGCTCCTGCTCGCTCGCGGGGCCGCTCGGCGGAGGGCCGGGGGCACCGAGCGAGCCCGCCCGCGTCGAGTCCCGGGCGGACGCGTTGACCCGGGTGGAGCGGGTCCAGGACCACGTGCGCGAGCTGACGGGCCTCGAGCGGAACCTGTGGATCAAGATCATCGCCTACGAGAAGTGCCCGGGGCGGGGGATGGGTATCGCCGGTGAGGGCGAGCCGTACCGGCTGAGCTCGGCGATCCAGTTGGAGACCACCGACGACCGGCGCCCCGAGGTGCTCCGGGCGCTGCGGGAGAGGCTCGCCGGCGAGGGCTTCAAGATCACAGCGGCCGAGTCCGGTTCGGCTGCCCGGTCCGCCTCGCCCACCTCCGACTTCGAGGCCGTCAACGAGTCCGACCGCTACACCGTCTCCCTGATGGGCGGGGCGAAGCCCGGCCAGGGCGTGGGCGTCGTCGTCACCCTGCCCTGCCAGGCCCCGCCCACCGGGGCGGCCTCGCCCGCTCCGGCGACCACCGCCTGAGGCCGGTACGGCAGTCCGGGCGTCGGCGCGGCGGCAGTTCGGGCGTCGGCGCGGTGCGCCCGCGGTCTACGTGGGATCCGTGGAGCCCCGCCGGTCCTCCACGTGGACGACACGCAGGGCGGTGCCGTCCTGATGGCGCTTGGAGCGTCCGTACAGACCGACGGCCACGTCCTCCGGGCTCGTCGGCTCGTCCGGCGCGACGTAGGTGAGGACGTCGGGGTGGTGGCCGGTCACCACCCACCCGTCGGCGTCCTCGACGTCGATCACCCCGAAGTCGCCTGCCGAAGAGCCGGCGTGGACGGGGCCGAACTCCCGGAGGATCCCGGTCGCCTGCTCGGCGAGGTCGCCGTCGGGTGCGGTCAGTACGACGCAGGTGCCGTGTTCGAACAGCGCCCACGACTTGCGGGGGTCGGTGAGAAGGCGCTGCCAGACCTCTATGAGCATCTCGGTGTTCACGGCGGTCATCCTGCCGCACGGCACTGACACACCGATCGCCGATGGGCTCCGCCGGACAGATCCTGTCTTGAATAGTTCGATCTGGATTCACCGTTTGTTCATATTCTCCCGTACGCTCGTGCCCATGGCAGACGGCCGGCGGGACTTCCTGGACAAGGTACGCGCGGCGCTGACCACAGCCGGCGTGCCGCTGGTCGACGACACCGTGGGCACCCGGGCGGGCGCGGTCGTCCGGGCCGCGGTCAACGGCGCCTGCGTCTCCTGGCGGACCGAGGACGCCGCCGGACGGCCGGACGGGCCCGGTGCCGGCCGGGTGGCCGGCAGTACCTCGGTGATGTCCCCCGAGTTCCAGACCACCCTGCGCCTCGCCGCCGTGCTCGCCCACGCCGGCCACCAGTGCGACCACCTCGGCGACCACGTTCTCGTCGCCCTGCGCTGAGCCGGCGGCCTACCGGGGAGTCTGCGGTCCGCCGCGCGGGGCGCCATTGATCGAAACGGTCCCCGTCTGGGAGGATGCGGTCCATGACGAACCGACGAAAGGCCCATGGCGCGTAGACCGCCGGGCCAGGTGCGCGCCGAACGGCCGCGCAGGCCCTGCCCGGAGCGGGGCAGGAAGATCGTTTCTGGGGTCTCGGCGCGCACGCAGAGCGAGATCGACGCATTCGAGGACGCACAGCTGTGGCCCGGGGCCATCGCCGAGGCGATGGCGAGGTGGAGCGGCACCGTTCACGGGCCGGCCCGCGGACTGACGGAGCCGCACACCCGTGGCTGCGGAGTGGAATCCTGCTGTCCCAACGATTCCCATCCGCGGGGGCTGCTGGAGCAGGCGCTGTACGGGCTTCCGACCCGCGCGGCGCGGGAGCTGCGGCGGCGGGTGCATCCGCTCGACGCGTCGTACTGTTCCCGCACGATCGTGGATCCCCACGCCGATCCGTCCTGGCCCTGGTGGCTGCGCAGATGCTGAGCCCCGGACGGGAGGATGCCCCGTAGGCGCCCGTCCGCCGTCCGGGCGGGCTCCGGGTCGTGCCCGCGGTGCGGCGCCGGGCAGGACTACTGCGAGCGGTACGACGCCGCGCTGTGCACGGTGTGCGACCGGTGGGGTGAACGCGTCTGCGGTGATCCTGACTGCGCGTACTGCCGCCTGCGACCCGAACGGCCGAGCCTCGCACGGGAGTTCGCCCCTGCGGAAGCCGTACTGCGGCGGGCGGCCCGGCTGGCCGACCGTCGAGCGCGCCGGTCGCGTGCCGACGGTTCCGGCGGGCCGGCGCGGTGATCGAGCAGATGGGGCAAGGCTCCGTACGGCCGGGCGGCTTTGACCGCAGGAACTGCCGAGCCGTGCGAACCTGGCAGACCGGGGCGGCGGGTGCTGCCCGGAACGTGGGAGGACGTCCATGGATCAGCTGGTGAGGGTGCAGAACTTCAACGTCTCCAGCGACGGCATCGGTGCCGGCGAGGACCAGACGCTCGAGCGGCCGTTCGGCCATGTCGATCCCGGGAGGCTGTTCGCCTGGGCCGGCGCGACGGCCAGCTGGCCCATGCGCACCGACCCCGGCGGGAGCCGGGGCCTGGACGACTACCTCACCCGGGACTACGACCGCAACATCGGCGCCGAGATCATGGGCCGCAACAAGTTCGGTCCCCAGCGCGGGCCCTGGCAGGACCACGAGTGGCGCGGCTGGTGGGGTGACGAGCCGCCGTTCCGCACCCCGGTGTTCGTGATGACCCACCATGCGCGTCCTTCGTTCACGCTCGGCGACACCACCTTCCACTTCGTCGACGGCGACCCGGCCGCGGTCCTCGAACGGGCGCGGGAGGCGGCGCGGGGCAAGGACGTCCGGCTCGGTGGTGGAGTCACCACGATCCGGCAGTTCCTCGACGCCGACCTGGTCGACACCCTGCACGTGGCGGTCTCGCCGGTGGAGCTCGGCTCAGGCCTGCGGCTCTGGGAGTCCCCCGACGAACTGCTGGACCGGTTCCACCTGGATGTCGTGCCCAGCCCGAGCGGGGTGACGCACCACCTGTTCTGGCGGAAGTGACCGCTCCTCAGGACACTTCCCCCGGCGGTCGCCCGCCGGAGCCGCCGGCCGCCCGGACGTCCGTCAGCCGGCCGGCGGCTCGCCGGTCGCAGCGGGTGGACCGCCGGCGGGATACGCCCTGATCGCGTCGATCAGGTTGCCGAAGACGTGCTCGGGCGGGATCCGCTGCCACAGCTCGTAGACCTTCAGGGTCTCCACCAGGGCCGTGTCAGGGCGGGCGAGGACGAAGCAGACGCGGCGGGTGGTGAGGAAGTCGAGGAGGCTGTGCAGGCGGACGCCCGCGGAGTAGTCGATGTCGGCGATCCCCGCGGCGTCGAGCACCAGCCAGCGCACCGGGTCGGGTGCGTCGTCGACGAGGGCCCTGACCTGGTCGGCGAAGCGGCCCACGTTCGCGTAGAAGAGCTCCGCGTTGAATCGGAAGACGATCAGGCCGGGTGCGCTCTCGATCCCGGGCTCGGCGGCCCGGTACGTGGGTTCGCCCTGCTCGGTGACCCCGACCACGAAGTCCCTGGGCCGGTACTCCCGCCGGACCACCTCGAACAGCGAGATGGCGACGGCCAGCAGGACACCCTGTTCGACGCCGATGCCGAACACCGCGAAGGCCGTGACGGCGGCGACGACGAACTCGTTCCGGCGCCGGACGTAGATCCGCCGCAGGCCGCGGACGTCGACGAGGTCGAGCCCCACCAGGAACACGATCCCGGCCAGTACCGCGAGCGGCATGTCGGCCAGCAGCGAGCTGAGGACCAGCACGACCAGGAGGGTGATCGAGGCCGTGGTGAGGTTGGCGACCTGGGTCCGGCCGCGCTGCTGGTCCAGGATCTCCGTCTTGGTCGGGGACCCGTTGACGACGAAGGTCCCGCTCAGCCCGGCGGCGAGGTTGGCGACCGAGAGACCGACCAGGTCGCGGTCGATGTCGACGTCGTCGCCGTGCCGCGTCGCGAAGGCGTGCGCCGTCGCCGCGCTCTGCGCCAGGATCAGGACCGAGCACGACAGCGCCACGGAGAAGACCAGGGACACGTCACCGGGGGTCAGCCCGGACGGCATGCCGAGCGGTGGGAAGCCGCCCTGGACGGCTCCCACGACCGCGACCCCGTGGCCGGAGGCACCGGTCGCCGCGGATACGGCGATCAGGGCGACCACCGCCACCACGGAGCCCGGGAACCTGGGCAGGAACCGCTTGAACACCAAGATGATCACGATGGTGGCGGCGCCGTAGGCCACCGTGCGCCAGGAGACCTGGTCGAGGTGGGTCAGCCAGGACCACTGCCGCTGGAACCAGTTGCCCCGGCCGCTGGGAATGCCCAGCAGCTCGGGGATCTGAGCCGTCGCCACCTGGATGCCGACCCCCGTCAGGAACCCGATCAGGACGGCCGCCGAGAGGAAGTCGGCGAGGAAGCCGAGCCGCAGCAGGCGCGCGGCAGCCAGGATCACACCCGACAGCAGCGCGGTCAGACCGGCCAGCCCGACCCACTTCGGCGAGCCCGGAGCGAGGCCGACGATGCCCAGGTCGAGCAGGCCGGCGAAGAGGATCGCCGCCGTGGCGGAGTCCGCGCCCACGACGAGCAGCTTCGACGAACCCAGCAGCGCGAACGTGACGGCCGGGAGGATCAGCGTGTACAGCCCCGTGACGACGGGCATCCCGGCGATCGACGAGTACCCCATGACCTCGGGGATCGCGACCGCGGCGAGGGCCACCCCGGCGAGTACGTCCCGGCCCAGCCACGCCCGCCGGTAGCCGCGCATCGACGCGGGCACCAGGTTCGCCATGCCACTCACGGGCACCTCACCAGCAGCCGGAGAACTCCCATCCCCCATGATGGCCCGCCGCGGGAGCGTCGTCCCGGCATTTGGCGCGGGCCCGGGCGCGTGGCGGGACCGGACCGCCCGCAGACCGGCGGGCGGCGCGGCCGGGCTCCCCGGCCGCGCCGCCGCACCGACCGGGATCAGGGCAGGTAGTACATCGGGTTCGGGATCTTGTACGTCTTGCCGGCGTGGCCGCCGGACAGGTCGCTGTACTGGTCACCGAAGTTGGCGACGATCTCGTAGCCGAGGCTCTCGATGTGCGCGCGGGTGCCGGACTTGTACTCGATGGTGGTGCAGGTCGCACCACAGGGCAGGTACGCCGGCGGGTTCTCCTTGTTCTTCAGGTACAGGTGCGAGGCGTCCGCGGTGGGGAAGCCGACGGCGGCCAGGTTGGCCGCGGTGTACGAGCGCTGCGCCTCGGGACGGCCGGTGACGAAGAAGACGGTGTAGCCCTGCTGCTCGGCCCACTGGGCCAGGGTGTTCATACCGAACACGGCCGGCATGGTCTTGGTGGCGATGTACTGAGCGTTGCCGGCGGGGTTGTAGACGAAGGTCGTCTCCAGCTCGTAGTTGTACGTCGACAGCGAGGTGTCGTCGACGTCGAGCACGATCGCCTTCTTCTTCTTGCCCTTGTCGTGGCGGGCCCGGTTGTCCAGGTACTTCTTGGCGTCCTTCTCGATCCCGGCGACCTGGTTGGCGTAGTTGCTGGTCGGCGACGCCCAGTGCTCGCCCTGCGCGTCCACGGTGTCGCCGTAGTACGCCTTGATGTCGCTGACCTCGTTGGTCATGTTGGTGATCTGACGGTCGGTCCGCGGCGCCTTGGTGTCGGCGAGCGCGTAGCCGCCTCCCGCGACCACACCTCCGACCACCACGCCGACGGCGAGCGTGGCGATGGTCCGTGAGCGGTTCCCGAGAGTCCTGCCGGCCATTGTGGTTCCTCCCCAGCGCTGCGCCGGAAGGGGAACGCCAGTCGTCCCCTCGTGGCCCCGGCGAGCGCGTGCGGGGATGAACGTACGGGCGGGTAACCAGGCAGGTCAAGCAGACTCTACGCGCAATGTCTACGCGCGCTGTCTACGCGCCTCGTCTACGCGTGATGCGTGCAGGCCGTCCGATCGCCGCCGGGCCCGCCGGGTCCTGCCTGTCACCGCGCCGGCCGCTCGAAACGCCGCCGCCTCCGCGGCCGTACCGCCGTCTTCCGGTGCCGCGCCCACCAGGTGCTCCGCGGCCGGTCGTCGCGCGCCATCCCGATGACCGGAGGTGCAGCAGTCCGGCCGCCTCCGGCCGGTGGAGCGCCCGGAAGGTCGTCCTGCGGGCGTCGGCGGTCGTCCGAGGCCGTCGCGGTCGAGCGGCGAGGACCGGAACCCGCCAGGCAGGTCACTGCTCATGAAGGCGGCGAGGAGGCGCAGATCTCCGACACACCCGCATGCCGCCCGGTGTCCTCGCGGCGCAGGCGGCTGTGGCGGCCGACAGGTGACGGGCCCGCGGGCGGCGTGGGCGAACGGTGTGCCGGGCCCCGCGAAGCCGCCGTCGTCCCGGGTTCGGCGCGGGCGGCGGTCGGCTTCGCGAGGCGCGGGTGGCCCGCCGGTGGACCGACGGGCGGAGCGGGCGGTGCTGACGGCCCGTGGCCGGTGACCACGGTGGGGGAGCGGTCGTCCAGGATGCGGGTCAGCGGCCGAACAGCCGTCGCAGGCCGCGGCGTTCGGGCTTCGCCGGCGGGCCGGTCGGGGTCGGGTGGACGGCGGAGTTGGCGGGCGCCGATTCGGACAGGAGGTCGACCACGGCGGTCAGGAAGCCGGACAGTTCGGCTGCCGGGCCGGTGCCGAGGTTGAGGTGGCTGCCGTTCGCCCATTCACCGAGCACCGTGTACGGCTCGCCGGTGAACGCGTTCATCGCGTGTTCCAGGGTGAAGTACCGGCAGTGGTCGGCGCCGCCGGGCTGGACGACGGCGGTGTAGTAGGCCTCGGCCGCCGCGGAGGGCCGCGGCAGCACGACCACCAGCAGGCGGTGCGGGCCCAGCGTGATCAGGTCGGCCCTCAGGCCGTCGCTCGGCAGCCGTTCCCCGGCGGGCAGCCGACCGCCGAAGTCGTCCCAGAGGGAGGCCAGCGCGGCGCCGGTGCCCTCCTCCGGGATGCGGTCCAGCATCCGTGGCCCGAGGTCCATGGCGAGGCCCGCGAGCACCTTGTGCGCGAACTGGTAGTGGTGCGGCCGGGGGTCGTTCTCCACGAGGTCCATGGCGTGAAAGTATGCCGATCGCACCGGGCTGGGCCGAATCGTTTCTCCGACAGGTGCCTTGGTGTGACGGACTGTCGGAGGTCCGGCGGGGCAGAACGCTCCGGGCGGTCGTTCACGAGGACGGCATCAGGACGGTGTCAACGAGGTACACCGTGGCGTTCGCGGTCCGGACGTTGCCGCAGACGATCTCGGCGCTGCCGTTGACGGTTAAGTCGGCGCCGGAGCCGGTGACCCTCACCTCCGCGCCCTGGCAACGGCAGTCCCTCACGCTCGCCTACTACCGCGGCCTCACCTGCCGGGAGGTCTCCGACCTGCTCGACGCCCCCCTCAGCACGGTCAAGACCCGGATGCGCGACGGACTGATCCGGCTGCGCGACTGCCTGGGGGTGGACGCGACTGCCGTCCGGTCCGAACACCGCGACCGGGCCGCCTTCCTCGCCGCCGACCTCCCCGCCCTGCCGGCCGGCAAGGCGTACGAGCTGTGGCTGGACGACGGCGGTGCCGCCCGGCCCGCGGGGCTGCTCCACCACTCCGACGGCAGCCTGATCCTGGACGGACCCCTCGACGGCGCCCGCGGCACAGGTGTGACCGTCGAACCGGCCGCCGGCTCGGCCGGCCCCACCTCCGACCCGGTCCTGCTGCTGCCCCTCACCTGACGCACCGCGCGCGCCGCGTACGGCTCGAGGGGGCCGGGGCCCGTCGGCCACCGCTGTTCTCGGCGTCACCTTCCGTGACTCCGCGGGCCCCGATGGTCGCTCGGTGCCTGCTGTGTGACGCTGGATCAGGGATGCTGTGGCGGCCCGGCGAGCGGGCTCATCCGGAGGTAGGCGGGGCGGTGTGTCCCGCGGGGCGGCGGGGGAGTGGTGCCGGGTGCCGTCGCTGCGGGCGGAGGGTGGCGGTAGAGCGCGGTGCCGGCCCGGATGAACGCGGTGTAGGCGTCGGGGTCGGTGGGGTCCGAGCTCCACCGGGCCTTCGCCCGTTGCCAGGCGAGCAGCAGGTCGGCTCGGGCGGGCGGTTCCTGCTCGGTGTGGGGCCGATGGCTGGTCACGGCCGACATCGTAGGTCGGGCCCCGGCGGCGGCCGTCCGGCGCGCCCGGTGCGGTGCGGCGGAGACCGCGGACGCGCGGGTGCGGTGGGCCGATCGGGTGGATCCGAGGGGCCGGGCAACGGCGGTGCCGCACACCGGCGTTCGGCTCGGGACGGACGGTCCGCCTGCTGTCGTTCTCCGGCCGCCGGCCCGTTCGTTGTCCGCTCGGTCAGGCGCGGTGTTCGGCGAGGAAGGTGGTGATGAGGTTCTGCCACTCCTCGGGGCGTTCGACCATGGGCAGATGGCCGGTGGGGATCTCGGCGAGCCGGGCGCCGGCGATGTTCTCGGCGAGGTGGCGGTGCAGGGCGGGCGGGACGAGGTGGTCGACGGTGGTGGAGATGATCAGCGTGGGGACGCGGATCGCCTCGAGGTCGTCGCGGACGTCGATCCGGGTGGCGAGTTCGGCGTGCTCGGGGGTGCCGTCCGCGATGTCGGCCGCCGCATGGGTGACGGCCTGCGCGAGTCGGTCGGCGGGTATGGCCTCCAGGGTCTGGGGGCTGAGGGCGTGCGGGAAGAGGAACTCGCTGACCAGGTGACGGTCGCCGGTGGCGGCGAGCCTGCCCCAGACCCCGAGGGTCAGGGCCTGCTGGTTGTTGGGGTGGGCCATGGTGGCGGTCAGGACGAGGGCGGTGACGCGTTCGGGGTGGCGGGCGGCGGCGCGGATGGCGACCGGGCCGCCGAGCGAGTAGCCGTGCAGGGCGAAGGTCTCCAGGCCCTCGGCGACGGCGGCGGCGACGAGTTGGTCGGCCATCGCGTCCAGCGACAGCGGTGCGGTGGCGCGGGGGGGTTCCACCGCTGCCGGGGTAGTCGACGCCGACGACGGTGTGGTGGGCGGCCAGGCCGTCCAGGACGGGTCCGTAGGTGCCGGCGAAGCTGCTGCCGGCGCCGTGGGCCACGGCGAGGCCGGGTCCGGAGCCGAGGCGGGTGCGGGCGTAGGTGGCGTCGGGGAGGTCGCGTGCGGACATGAGTGATCTCGCTTTCGGGAGGAGCGGCCGGTGTTTCTGCTCCGTTGCGGGAGGCAGGGCCCGGTCATGGAGGACGAGGAGGTACGGGCCGGGGCAGGCGGATTCGGTGGGGCCGTCGTGCCGGCTCCCGTACGAGGTGGAGCGGGAGCCGGGCGGGGACGGCGATCCTCGGTCAGGGCAGGAGGACGGTCTTGCCCCGGGCGCGCCGGGCCTCGATGTCGGCGTGGGCGCGGGCGGCCTCGGCCAGGGGGTAGGTGGCTCCGATCGGCAGGTCGAGCCCGCCGGCGGCGACCCGGTCGGCCAGCTCGGGAAGGGCCTGCGGGAAGCGGTCGGTGGGGTCCGCGCCGGTGAACCGCACCCCGTGCTCGGCGGCGGCCATGTCGGCGATGGTGATCACCCGGGACGCGTCCCCGGTCAGGGCGACCGAATCCGCGAGCACGCCCGCACCGGAGGCGTCGAACACCCGGTCCACGCCCTGCGGCGCGGCAGCCTTCACCCGTCCGGCCCAGCCGTCCCCGTAGGCGACCGCGGTCGCGCCGAGTGCGGTGAGCCGGTCGAGGTCGTGGGCGCCGGCGGTGGCGACCACGTTGACACCGCGGGCGAGGGCCAGCTGGAGTGCGAGGGTGCCGACGGAGCCGCCAGCGCCGTGGACCAGCAGGGTCTCGCCCGCGCCGAGGTCCAGGTGGTGCAGGCCGCGGTACGCGGTCTCGCCCACGGTCACCAGGGCGGCGGCGGTCTCGAACGAGACCTCCGCGGGCTTGGCGACCGGTCGCTCCAGCAGTGCGTACTCGCTGTAGCCGCCGGCGGCGGCGACACCGAACACCTCGTCGCCGACCTCGGCAGCGGCGCCCTCACCGGCTCGGTCGACGACGCCGGCCACGTCCCAGCCCGGCAGGTGGGGGAAGTCCACCGGCATGATGCCGGCCATCATCCCGGAGCGGATCTTCAGGTCGATCAGGTTGACGGCGACGGCCCGGACCTTGATCCGGACCTGGCCGGGACCCGGCTCGGGGGCATCGACCTCGGCCAGGGTGAGCACGTCAGGGCCGCCGTAGCGGGTGAAGGTGATCGCGGTGGACATCGGGACCTCCAGAAGAGGGGCGGGGCACCCACCGGGAATCATCCGGCGTGTGTGATTTCCCTTTCAGGTGTATCACACGGTCTGTATGAAACGCGAAGCCGATGTGGAGTGGTTCGCGTCACACGCTGTGTGTGATTTCTGGATAGGGTGGACCCCATGACGTCCAAGCCGCCCGTGCACCTCCGCCAGCCGAACCCGGACAACCCCCGCGTCCGGCGCACCCGGGAACGCATCCTCGCCGTCGCCCGCGAGCTGCTGCCCGAGGTCGGGCTCACCGGGCTGACCTACGCGCTCCTGGCCGAACGGGCTGGCGTCACCCGCCAGACCATGTACCGGCACTGGCCCACCCGGGCCGCACTGCTCTCCGACCTCACCCTGCAGGGCCCCGACCTCGGCTACCCCGAACCCGGCACCGACGTGCGGACCGTCGCCACCGAGTGGCTGGTCAGCCTGCGCGCCGGTATCACCGTCCCCGCCACCCGGGCCGCCGCCCTCGCCATGGCGGCCCAGGCCGACCACGACCCCGACAGCGCCCAGGCCCTGCAACGCATCGTCGAGGACCGCCACGCCGCCCTCAACGAACTCCTCGAACCGTCCGGCCTGAAGATCACCGCCGAGCAGTACACCCTGCTCTACGGACCGCTGCTCGCCCGCCTCTTCTTCGACCGCGCCGAAGCGAGCGACGACTTCATCGACACCACCGTCACGCAGTGGCTCGCCACCGTCGACGGCGTCACCGGGCAGTGACCGGCGCCGCCGTCGCGGCAGCCTCGCTCGCCGCAGCTGCGCCCGGAACGGCACAGCACCGGGCGCGGCGCCCGTTCGGGTGCCGGTCGACCCGGTGCGGGCGGACCGTCGCCGCCGTGGCTCGATGCAGCGTCAGCCGATCCGCTCGAGCAGGTCGGTGACATCCGCGAACACCCTCTCGCCCGCCGCCGCGGCGGCGGGCGAAAGGGTGTCGAGGGTGAGGAAGCCGTGCACCATGCCGGCCTCGCACCGGTGGCCGACCGCGACGCCCGCCGCAGCCAGCCGCGCGGCATAGGCGTCGCCCTCGTCCCGGAGCGGATCGTGCTCCGCGGTGACCAGGACGGTCGGCGGTAGCCCGCCGAGGTCGACGGCGTGCAGCGGGCTGACCCCGGGGTCGGCGAGCCGGGACGGGTCCGGCACCCACTGCTCGGCCCCCCAGGCGACGTCGTCCGTCGTCAGGCCCCACCCCGTGGCCTTCGACCGCGCGCTGGGACGGGAGAGGGTCAGATCGGTGTTGGGGTACGCCAGGACCTGGGCGGCCGGCAGCGGTCCGCCCCCGTCGCGAAGGCGCAGGCAGGCGAGCGCGGCGAGGTTCCCTCCGGAACTGTCCCCCATGACCAGGGTCGGCCCGGCGACCCCGGTACGGGGGTCCCCGCCGGAGAGCGCCCACCGGAGGACGTCCACGCAGTCGTCGACGGCGGCCGGCCACGGATGCTCCGGGGCCCGGCGGAAGTCGACACTCAGCACGGCCGCCCCGGTCCCGAGCGCGAGCCTGCGGCACAGCCGGTCGTGCGACTCCAGATCGCCGATCGTCCACATCCCGCCGTGCAGGAACACCACCAACGGACCGATCGCGGCCGACGGCCGGTAGAGGCGGCCCCCCACGGCCGTCGGACCGACCGTCAGGTCCTCGACGTGGGCGATCCCGGGGCCCGGGGGCCGTGCCTCGGCGCGGAGCCGCTGCGCCCGCCTCAGCTCCGCCGCGCCCATGGCACGGGCCGGAGGTCCGGGGTCCTGCCGCACGGCCGCGATGAAGGCGGCCAGTTCGGCATCGGCCAGTTCGGCATCGGCGGGCGGGGGATCGGTGGGTTCGGCCATGCAGGCCAGGATGCCACCTCGATCCGAACGGCCGTACCCAGAACCGGGTTTCCGGTCCGAAGCCCCCGTGCCGCACCGGCCACGGGCCGACGAGGTTTCACGGGCGGTCCGTCAGCACATGTCGAAGCTCCAGACCGGGTTGAAGTCGGTGTCCGCGGAGGACGTGCCGGGGCTGGCGTGTCCCACGATCTCGCCGCCGGGCCCGCGGAACCAGATGATGTGGCCGGAGTTGTTGACCCAGGAGCCGTGGGCGTTCCAGTAGTCCATGGTGTAGTGGTTGCACGAGGTCGGGAACGCCCACGTGTGGAAGTTGTCGTACTGGGTGTGCGCGAACATGCAGAAGCTGCCGGACGGACAGCTGCTGCCGAAGAACATGCTCTGGGCCACCCCGTTGCGGCGGATGACACCGTTGTTGTTGTCGTTGGTGCCCGCCTGTGCGGTGGCTGCCACCGCACCACCGGACAGCAGCAGGGCTGCGAGCGCTGCCACGACGGTGGAGGTCCTGCGTCGGTTGAACATGCTTCTCCTCGGTGCTGACGTCGTCAGGGATTTCGCCGGTCGGCCGGCGCCGCGATCCCCGCTGCTGCGGGGGCGGCGGGACCAACCTTGCCCCCTGCGCCGACCGGCGCACGAGCTGTTCACACCGGCCTTAAAACCCGTGGTCACACGGGTATACAGTGATGTGCTCGAGCTGTCGGCGGACCGGGGGGAACCGTGCTCAGGCTTCACTTCACCATCGACGACCTGGCCGACACCCGGCTGGCCACCGCCCCCGACCTGGCCCTGGAGACCGTGCTGAGCCTGCGGGTGCTGGACGCCGGCGCGAACGACCTGCGGTTTCGCCAGTGGCGGCGGACGCTGCAGCACAGGTGGGACCCGCACAGCCTGCTGCTGGGCGACCTGTGCGCGCCCACGGTGCTGCCGGCCTTCCTGACCGACCACATCGAGCCCGACCCCCGGGCGACCGCGGCCTCGGCCACCGGACCCGACCTGGCGCACCGCCGCGCCTACATCGAGTTCCTGGCCAAGTTCCGGCCGCTGACGCCGTTCGCGCGCCGCCTCGCCGACGAGGACCTCGGGGCCCGCGCGCTGTTCGGCCGCGCCCTGGGCGGCTACCAGGCCACCGCGATCGACCCGTTCCGGTCCCAGATCCACACACTCGTCGCGGCCGACCGGGCCCGGACCGCGCACAGCGCCGCCGCCGGCATGCAGCACCTGTTCGACTCCCTGCACCCGTGCGTCCGGTGGAAGTCCCCGGTGCTGGAGGTGGACGTGCTGCGCCCCGACGACGTCGACGTCCACCTCAACGGGCGCGGTCTGCTGCTGCAGCCCACCGTGTTCGGCTCCGCCCACCCGGTGGTCGCCGGTTACAACACCCCCGACGGCCGGCCCACCCTGTGCTACCCGATCCGCAGTCAGGCCCTGCTGGGACGGGACGACATCGTTCCGGTACGCGGTCTGGTCCCCCTGCTGGGACGCACCCGCACCGCCGTGCTGACCGCCATCGCCGAGAAGGGCCTGCACTCCACCGGAGAGCTCGCCCGCCACATCGGCTGCAGCCCCGCCGCGGTCAGCCAGCACACCACCGTCCTGCGCGACAGCGCGCTGCTGCGGACCGACCGGGTCGGCCAGAGCGTCCGCCACGTCCTGACCGACCTCGGGGAAGCACTGCTCGACGCGAACCGCTGACCGGCCGGACCCCTGCACGAGCGAGCCCCAGGTGAGGGGGCGCGGGACCGATGGTGCATGCTCGCGGACATGACTGAGTTCCGTGCGACATCGGCCGACGGCACGCGCATCACCGCTCTCGACGACGGCCGCGGTCCGACCCTGCTGCTCGTGCACGGGGGCGGCGAGCGGGCCACGTCCTGGGGCGGGGTGACGCGGACGCTGACCGGCGACTTCCGCGTCGTCCGGATGGACCGTCGGATCTACGTCCCCGGCGCCGTCATCGAGCCCACGCACTCGGTCGCGGTCGAGGCCGCGGACATCCTGGCCGTCGCCGGGGCGCTGGACCGGCCGGTGCTCCTGGTGGGGCACTCGTCGGGCGCCGTCGCCGCCCTGGAAGCGGCGCTGCTCGCACCGGCGGCGTTCGCCGGGCTGTTCCTCTACGAGCCGCCGATGCCGACGCGGTCACTGGTCGGCGGCCGGGCGGCGAGGCGCGCACGGGCCGCACTCGCCGCCGGTGACCCGGCCGAGGCCGTACGGATCCAACTGCGCGACATCGTCCGCATGCCGGCGGACGTGGTGGACGCCCTGGCCGCCGCACCCGGCGGACACGAGCTACTGGCGGCCAGGGCGCCCGCGCAGCTCGCCGACGTGGAGGCCGTCGACCGTCTCGGTATCGGCGTCGCCCGCTTCGGTGCCCTGGACCTGCCGACCACCCTGCTCGAAGGGGACCGGAGCCCGGCGCACCTGCGGGAGCGGGTCGCCGACCTGGCCGTCGTCCTGCCGAACGCACGGGTCCTCACCCTGGCCGGCCACGGCCACGTCGCCCACCGCACCGCTCCCGTCGAACTGGCCCAGGCGATCCGGGAGATGGCCGAACGCGTGCTCGTCGGCCGGGCGCATCCCCACCGTGCGGGCCTCAGTTCCTGACGGACTCCGCGATCCGCTGGGCGGCCCGGGCGGGCGTGAGGTGCGTGGTGTCGACGACCTCGGCCTCGGCGTGCAGCCAGGTACGGGCCGCCTCGGCGTACGGCTCGAGGTATTTGAGGCGGAACGGGGAGTTGGGGCCGACGACGGTGTCGCCCGCGATGCGCCCACGGAGGGTGTCCTGGTCGGCGTGGAGGACGAAGTGCCGTACCGGGATGCCGTGGTGGGCCAGGCCAGCACTGATCTCGCGCCAGTACTCCTCGACCAGGACGGTCATGGGCATCACCAGCGTGCCACCGGTGTAGTCGAGTACCCGGCGGGCGGTCTCGACCACGAGCGTCCGCCACGGCGGCCAGTGCTGGAAGTTGTCCGTCCGGGGCAGCCCCGGCGTGATGTCCATCAGCGTCTCGCCGACCTTCTCGGCATCGAACACCCGTGAATCGGGGAGTAGTTGCTGTACGAGTGCGCTGGTCGTCGTCTTGCCCGCACCGTGGGTGCCGTTGAGCCATACGATCATGGGACCGATGCTAGCGCCGTGCAGGCCGGGGCGACGGGCCGGGCGCGGACCCGGTGCGGAGCCGGCGCGGCCTCCGGGATCGGGTACCGGAATTGCCTGGTGCGGTGAGCGGGGGTGACGCTATGCTGCCCGCGATGATCACTTCTCCTGCTCTCAGATCGGGGGTCCCGTCCGCGCAAGGTGAGTGCTGATGCTCACCACGACCGCGAACAGGGATACCCGCCTCTCCTTCTGGCTGCGCGTGCGCGAGTTCGCCGTGCCGCCCTCCATGATCGAAGCCGCCACCGCCCGCCGCTCGGCGGGTGACTGGGCGGCGGCATGCGCCGCCGCAGGCATCGACGTCGACCTCGACCTGCGCCGCCTCGCGCGCACACACGGCCGGGAACTCGCCGCCCGGATCCGTACGGACCTCCGGCATCTGGCACCCGACCTGCTGCGCTGGCACATGCCGCGGATCGCCCCCGACGGACTGCTGCGCCCCGGCCTGACCGTCTCGCTGGCCCGGTACGACCAGGCTGCGGACCGGGACAGCCGGCACCCGGTGCACCTGGTGGTCCGGACCGCCCCGGCCTGGGCCGATGCCGGCCAGCGGATCAGTCTCGCGCTGTGGCACGGACCCCGGTCCGCAGCCGACTCCTCGAGACACCCGAATCTGCACCCACACCCGCATCCGCGGCCCGACCGCCGGTTCCGCCTCGACCTGCACCGGCACCTCTGGGACGCGCGCCGGGCCCCCGAACTGCGTACCCGCTCCGGGGCCGACCGCCCACCCGCGGGCGGCCACCCACAGACCGACGGCACGGTGCCGAGCGGGATCGGCTGCAACGTCGACCGGTGGGCCGACGAGGCCCGGATCCTGTTGCACGACGAGGGCAGGTCCGGGGGCGCCGTCACCGTACGGCTCGGCGCCCGGCACCGCCTAGTGCTGGACCTGTCGGACCCGGACCCGCACCCGGAGCTCTCCGGCCCGCCCGTGCTGCGGATCGCGGGTGCGCCCGGCGACGGCGGTGCGTCCGCGCTGCCCGTCCTGCCCGAGGCCGCCACCTGGGTGCCGCCCGACCTGGAACTGCTCCGGGCCGGCGCGATCGGGCCCGGCCGGCTGCACCCGCTGGTCGCCGCCGCACTCGTACCGGACCGGCCGCCGCCCGACGCGCCGGCCGACCGGTCCGCCACCCGGTCCGGCGCCCGGTCCGGGCATCGGGAAGGGCCGGGTGCGCCGCACCTCGTGGACTGCCGGGGCGCCCGGCACCGGATCGGCCTGGTCGACGGGGTCCTCGCCCCGATGGACCACCACCCGGACGAGGTCCGCCGCGAGGAACTGCTCGCCGCCCTGACGGGCACCCCGTTGCCCTGCCTGCAGGCCATCGACGAAGCCCACCGGCGCCCGGAGTGTCTGGCCGGTGTCCGCGAACGCCTCGACCACGGCGACATCGCCGGGGCCCTGGCCGTCGTCGAGGGACTGCTCGGGCCCGCCGCGCTCCTGCGCAGCGGCGAGCTGCGGGACGAACTCGAGGCGGCCGCGCAGCAGCGGATCACCCACGGGCTGTTCCGGGCGGGCCTGGCCGGGCCGTCCGCCGATCGCCCGCGCCCGGACCGTACGGACCCGGCCCGTCCCCGCCCCCACGTCCACCGCGCACACCCGCGCCACGCGTCGGGCCGCTGACCCACCCGGCCACGCACTCCACCCACCTTCCACGCGCCACGACCCGACAGGTGATCAAACATGCCCACCGGCACCCCGTTCGCATACCCAGAAATCCCCGAAGCCCCCGCCGCCGACCGAAACCGGCAGCCCAG
>NZ_JAIZ01000116.1 GCF_000710465.2 Kitasatospora sp. MBT63
CGCGGCAACGGGCGCGGGCGCCGGCTGGACCGGCGCGGGCGCCGGGACAGCGGGGGCGGGCGCGGCCGGAGCGGCAGCGGCAGGGGCAGCGGGAGCGGCAACGGTGGTCGGCGTGGGGCCGACCGGGGTTGCGGCCTGGGTCACTGAAGTCACCTCGGTACCGGGCTTGTAGTCGGCGAAAAAGTCCCACCAGGCTCGGTCGACCGAGTTCGGATCCTGGAGGTACTGCTGGTAGATCTCGTCGACGAGCCACTCATTGGGGCCGAAGCCAGTGGTGGAGCTTGCCGAGCTGCTGGGGGTTTCTGGGTGTGGCGACATCGGGGCAACCGCCCTCTTCCGCTTCCTTTTGGGATGGTGGACAGCGGGGATTAAGGCTACGCCCCTGACCAGTGATCGCGCAGTCCCCGGGGGCCAGGCGTCGCCCAGATCACAGTGTCGGGCTGTTATTTGGCCGAATGTGTGCGTTAGAAAGCCGTCAGGGGTGGGAACTGGAGCGCACCATTCGCCCATCCATACTGGCATCAAATCAGACAAAAGCCCAGCTGGCGGGCGGTACGGACGGATCCGGCCACCGCGGCCGCGGGTCTTGTGTCCCAGTTGTGTGACAACCCTGTGGCGGCCGCCGGCGGCGGACCGGTGCTCAGACCGGCACGCCGTCCACCGCGGCACCCCGGACGGCCGCACCCGGGAGGGTGACCTCGATCCGGCAGCCGCGGACCGCCTCGGCCACCCTGATCTCGCCGCCGTGCAGGTCGACGGCCCAGCGGGCGATGGCCAGCCCGAGGCCGGTGCCGCCGTCGGCGCCCGGTCCCTGCGCGGTGGCGCTGCCGGCCCGGCCGAAGCGTTCGAAGACCCGCTCGCGGTCCTCCACCCGGATCCCCGGACCCTGGTCCTCCACGGCGAGCAGCAGGGCGCCCGGCTCGGCCCCGGAGCGGGCCAGCACGGTCACCGTGCCCCCGGCGGGGGAGTGCTTGCAGGCGTTGTCCACCAGGTTGGCCACCACCTGGTGGAGCCGCTCGGGGTCGGCCACCGCGCTGAGCCCGCCGGGCTCCACGTCGAGCCGCAGCCGGACGTCGCCGCGCCGGGCGTAGGCGCCGCCGGCCGTCGCGCCGTCCACGGTGACCCCGCGCAGCACGCCGTCCAGGAACGGCTGGACCTCGAACGGACGGGCGTCCAGCGGGACCACGCCGTCGTCCAGCTTGGACAGGTCGAGCAGGTGGGTGACCAGGCGGCCGAGGCGTTCGGTCTGCTCCAGGGCGGCGCCCAGGGTGACCGGGTCGGGCCGCACCACGCCGTCCACCACGTTCTCCAGCACGGCGCGCAGCGCGGCGATCGGCGTGCGCAGCTCGTGCGAGACGTTGGCGATGAGTTCGCGCCGGTGCCGGTCGGCGGCCTCCAGGTCGCCGGCCATCCGGTTGAAGGTGGCCGCCAGCTCGCCGATCTCGTCCCGCGAGGTGACGTGCACCCGGGCGCTGTAGTCGCCGTCGGCCATCGCGCGGGCGGCGGCGGTCATGTCGCGCAGCGGGGCGGTCAGCCCGTGCGCGAGGAACTGCATGAACAGCAGCGAGGCGATGATCGAGAAGATCATGATGATGCGGATCTGGGTCTCGGACCTGATCGCGACCACCACCATGCCGGTCGCCAGCACCACCGAGACGATCACCAGCAGGGCCAGTTTGCCCTTGATCGAGCGGACCGGGTCCAGCGGCCGGATGTCGGCCCAGACCCGCAGCACAGCGCGGGTGGCCAGGCTGGGGGGCGGAGAGGCCTTGGCGTCCCCGTTGCGTTGCTGTGGAAAGGTCATGGTGTCCCTGACGTCGGCCCCGGACCGCGGACTTCGTCCCGCACGGCGCGGGTACGGACGGCCCGCCGGTGCGAGCGGCGAGCGGGTGCAGCAGGCAGCCGGGCGCGGATACGACCAGGGCCCCCCGGAGGCCCGAGCCGTCGGCGCGCCCGACTAGGAGAGCGGCGCCTCCAAGGCGTACCCGACACCGTGCACGGTGCGGATCCAGCTGGCGCCGATCTTGCGGCGCAGCGCCTTGACGTGGCTGTCGACCGTGCGGGTGCCGGAGGCGTCCGTCCAGTCCCAGACCTCGGCCAGCAGCTGCTCGCGGGTGAGCACCGCGCGCGGCTGGGCGGCCAGGCAGGCCAGCAGGTCGAACTCGGTCGGCGTCAGGTGGACGTCGCCCGAGCCGAGCCGCACCCGGCGCTGTACGTGGTCGATCTCCAGCTCGCCGAAGCGCAGACTGCCGAGCGCCGGCGTCCTGGCCGCCTGCTGGGCCCGCTCGACCCGGCGCAGCAGCACGTTGACCCGGGCCGCCAGCTCGCGCATGGAGAACGGCTTGGTCATGTAGTCGTCCGCGCCGACCCCGAGGCCGACCAGCAGGTCGGTCTCGTCGTCGCGCGCGGTCAGCATCAGCACCGGCACCGGGCGCTGCGCCTGGATCCGGCGGCACACCTCCAGGCCGTCGAAGCCGGGCAGCATGATGTCGAGCACGACCAGGTCGGGCTGCCAGGTGTGGAAGCCGTCCACCGCACCGGGCCCGTCGTGGGCCACGGCGACCTTGAAGCCCTCCGCGCCCAGCCGGGCCGCGATGGACTCGGCGATGGTGGGTTCGTCCTCGACGACGAGTACTCGTCGCTGAGTGCCCACCGTGCTGCTGGTGTTCTCTTGCTGCATTTCTGTCACGGTCACGCCACCGCCCCCAGGGCTGCGGGCCGGCCACCTGTGGGGGTGGCGGGGCTCCGCTCGTAGTCGTCTTGTTCCGTCGTGGGCTGTGCCCGGGCCCGGATCCGCGGAGCGCCCTTCCGCCGAAGGCGCTGTGCGGACGGTGCGCCGTGTGGGTCGACGCACCTCTTCCGTACTCATCGCAGGGTACGGACACCGTGGGTGTTCCGGCAGGTGGACCGGACATTTCCGGCCCGCGGACCAGCTCGGACCCGGTCTCGGACCGGGCCCGGACCGGGGCACGGGGCGATACCTTACCCGGCCGAAATCGGCTCTTGTGACGGTATGTATGCCTCCCATTCGAATAACCCGCCCGGGACGGGAAGCTACTCGTCCGTAGGCAGAGGGTTGGTCCGTACCAGGGCGGGTCCCGGTCGCGTGGGGCGGCCTGAGGAATTCTCAGCAGATCCCCAGCGGACTCCCAGGTGGTGGACGTATCGTGGGCACGACAAACCTCGGCGGGGATCTCTGGCGCCCACACGGGCGTTGAGGGAGGCGTGACCGGCTCATCCGCGGACGGAGGCGCGATGGCGGACGACGCGGTGCCCATCGACCCTCGTCCCGCCGTCTTTTCGCGCGCACGCCTCCGCGCACCTCTTCGCGCGGGCTCCCGGCCGGCCGGGATGCGCGCCGCGCTGCGGCTGCTGCCGACGCCGCGCCGCAACCCGTTCACCTTCGGCTACCTCGCGCTGCTGCTCGGCACCACGCTGTTCGCCCGCTTCGGCGACCCCGAGCTGGTGCGGCGCCTGCAGAGCGCGTCCAGCAGTGATGTGCACAACCTGCTGGTGCGGCCGGTCTCGGCGCTGCTGTTCAGCGGCTTCTGGGTGGCGGGGCCGGTGTGGATGCCGTACTTCTGGGCCTTCCTCGCCACCCTCGCCCCGCTGGAGCGCCGGATCGGCGGCCGGCGGGCGGCCGGCGTCTTCGCGACCGGCCACATCGGCGCCACCCTGCTCTCGCAGGCCGTGGTGGCCGGCGCGGTGGCCGGCGGCGTGCTCGCCTCCGGCGCACTCGACGAACTCGACATCGGCGTCAGCTACGGCGTGCTGACCTGCCTGGGCGCGCTGGCCGGACTGCTGCCGCTGCCCGGCCGGGTGGCCGTGCTGGCGGTGGCCGGCGCCCTGGTCGGACGACAGCTGCTGACCGACACCGACCTGGTCACCGCCGTCGGGCACCCGGCTGCGCTGCTGGTCGGCGTCGCACTGTGGGGCCGGGTGCGGCGCGGAGGCCGAGGCCCGGGCCGCCCCCTGCCGCTGCCCCACTGGCCGACGGTCCGCCCCCGACGCCCCGGCCCGGCCCGCTCCGAGGCCTGATCCCCGGCCTTCATCGCTTCCCACTGCGGCGATGCCGCGCGCGCCCGCGCCGCCGGGAGGGGTGTGGGGTCGATCGCTCACAGCGAACAGTGGCGCGGGAACAATCCGTCCGCGCCAAACCTTAGTCAGGTCAACTCAACTTCGCTGACTGGGGAGAGATCATGGCATCGACGTCCACTCCGCTCACTCTGCCCGTGCTGCCGCTCGACGACGAGGTCGTGCTCCCCGGCATGGTCGTCCCGCTCGACCTCAAGGACGCCGAGGTCCGGGCCGCCGTCGAGGCCGCCCGGGCCGGGGCCGGCGGGGCGGGCAAGCCCCAGGTGCTGCTGGTGCCCCGGCTGGACGGCTCGTACGCCGCGGTCGGCACGCTGGCCACCGTCGAACAGGTCGGCCGGCTGGCCGACGGGGACCCGGCCGCCCTGGTGCGCGCGGTGCGCCGGGTCCGGATCGGGTCCGGCACCACCGGCCCGGGCGCCGCGCTCTGGGTCGAGACCACGCCGTTCCGCGAGTCCGACGCCGGGCTGCCGGTCGCCGGCCGCGCCGCCGAGCTGGTCAAGGAGTACAAGGCGCTGTCCACCCAGTGGCTGCGCAAGCGCGGCGCCTGGCAGATCGTCGACCGGGTGGCCGCCATCGACGACGTCGGCGAGCTCGCCGACAACATCGGCTACGCCCCCTTCGCCACCGCCGAGCAGAAGCTCAAGGTGCTGCTGGAGGCCGACCAGGTGGCCCGCCTGGAGTACGCGCTGACCCTGCTGCGCGACCACCTCGCCGAGGAGGAGGTCAACGACACCATCCGCAAGGACGTCGAGGAGGGTGTGGCCAAGCAGCAGAAGGAGTTCCTGCTCCGCCGTCAGCTGGAGGCCGTCCGCAAGGAGCTGGCCGAGCTGAACGGCGACGCCGCCGACGAGGAGGCCGACTACCGGGCCCGGGTCGAGGCCGCCGCGCTGCCCGAGAAGGTCCGCGAGGCCGCCCTCAAGGAGGTCGACAAGCTGGAGCGCTCCTCCGACCAGTCGCCCGAGGGCTCCTGGATCCGGACCTGGCTCGACACCGTCCTCGAGCTGCCCTGGAACGAGCGCAGCGAGGAGGCGTACGACATCGCCGCCGCCCGCGCGGTGCTGGACGCCGACCACGCCGGTCTGGCGGACGTGAAGGACCGGATCGTCGAGTACCTGGCCGTCCGCAAGCGCCGGGCCGACCAGGGGCTCGGCCTGATCGGCGGGCGCCGCGGGGGCGCGGTGCTCGCGCTGGTCGGCCCGCCCGGGGTCGGCAAGACCTCGCTCGGCGAGTCGGTGGCCCGGGCGATGGGCCGCTCCTTCGTCCGGGTCGCGCTCGGCGGCGTCCGGGACGAGGCCGAGATCCGCGGCCACCGCCGCACCTACGTCGGGGCCATCCCCGGCCGGATCGTGCGCGCCATCAAGGAGGCCGGGTCGATGAACCCGGTGGTCCTGCTGGACGAGATCGACAAGGTCGGCTCCGACTACCGGGGTGACCCGGCGGCCGCCCTGCTGGAGGTACTGGACCCGGCCCAGAACCACACCTTCCGCGACCACTACCTGGAGGTCGAGCTGGACCTCTCCGACGTGGTCTTCCTCGCCACCGCCAACGTGCTGGAGGCCATCCCCGAGCCGCTGCTCGACCGGATGGAGCTGGTCCGCCTGGACGGTTACACCGAGGACGAGAAGGTCGTCATCGCCCGTGACCACCTGCTGCCCCGGCAACTGGAGAAGGCCGGGCTGCGCACCGAGGACGCCACGGTGGACGAGGGCGCGCTGCGCAGGCTGGCCGGGGAGTACACCCGCGAGGCGGGCGTGCGGAACCTGGAGCGGTCGATCGCCCGGATCCTGCGCAAGGTCGCGGCGCAGAGCGAGCTCGGCGAGCGCGAGCTGCCCGCGGCGATCGGCCCGGACGACCTGCGGGCCCTGATCGGACGGCCGCACCACGTCCCCGAGTCGGCCCAGGAGCCGGCCGAGCGGCGCACCGCCGTCCCCGGGGTGGCCACCGGGCTCGCCGTGACCGGCGCCGGCGGCGACGTCCTCTACATCGAGGCCTCGCTGGCGGACGCGGTGACCGGCTCGACCGGGCTGACCCTGACCGGCCAGCTGGGCGACGTGATGAAGGAGTCCGCGCACATCGCGCTCTCCTTCCTGCGTTCGCGCGGCGCCGAGCTCGAGCTGCCCGTCACCGGGCTGCGCGAGCAGGGCATCCACCTGCACGTGCCGGCCGGCGCCGTGCCCAAGGACGGTCCGAGCGCGGGCATCACCATGACCACCGCGCTGGCCTCGCTGCTCTCGGGCCGCAAGGTGCGCACCGACGTGGCGATGACCGGCGAGGTCTCGCTGACCGGGCGGGTGCTGCCGATCGGCGGGGTGAAGCAGAAGCTGCTGGCCGCCGACCGGGCGGGCATCACCACGGTGATCATCCCGAAGCGCAACGAGCCCGACCTGGACGACGTCCCGGCCGAGGTGCTGGAGCGCCTCACCGTGCACCCGGTCGCCGACGTCCGGGAGGTGCTGAAGCTGGCCCTGGAGCCGGCCGAGGTGCTGGTCGCGGCGTAGGTCCGAGGTCAGGCCCGCGAGGGGCGCCGGGAGCATCCCGGTGCCCCTCGCGGGCTGTCCCGCCCGTACTCTGAGACACCGTTGTGAGACGGTCCGTCAGTACGGCAGGCTGGCCCCATGCATCGCCACGCGTACCTGAGCCGTCGACTCGACGTCGACCTGGCGTACGCGTGCTCCGCGAGCTGTCGCACCGCGTTCTGATCGCGGTGTCCCCGCCCGGCCGTGGCCGGGAGCACGTCCGGGTGTGTGCACCGCCGCGCGGTCCGCCCCTCCTCACACCTGACGGGACAACCCTATGCGCTTCGCGCTGCCCGCCCGCGCCGCCGTCCTGGCGGTCGCCGCCCTGCTCACCGCCGCCGCGGCCGGACCCGCCGGCGCGGCCACCGGCTTCGGCCCGCTGCCGCCGCACAACCCGTACGCCGGCCCCGACGGCACCGCCACCATGCACGGCGACACCGGCTCCTCCGACGCCACCGTGCTGCCCGGTCCGCGCCCCGGCGCTGCGCTGACCTCGCACCGCACCGCGCTGGCCTCGGCCTGCCCGACCGTCCTGGTCGGCGCCGACGGCTACCCGGTGGCGCTGTGCACCACGATCTTCGGCCTGACCCCGACCGTCCACTTGCTGGACCCGGCCGACGGGCACTCGCTCGCCGAACTGCCGCTCACCAAGGGGTCGCTGCTCGGCGGGGTCTACGCCTACCTGGACCAGCGCGACCGGCTGGTGGCCGTCGACGGCGCCCGCGACCTGCTGCGGATCGGCCACCGCCGGACCGCCGCGGGCGGCTGGGAGCTGTTCGTCGACGGCCGGCTGTCGCTGGCCGGGGCCGTCCCCGACGGCGACGCGGTCACCGGGCTGTCGCCGGACTGGCAGGGCCGGGTCTGGTTCGCCACCGGCAAGGGGGTGGTCGGCACCGCCGACGACCGCACCGGCGCGGTCCGGACCCTGGTGCTCCCGGCGGGCGAGCAGATCGCCAACTCGATCTCCACCGCGCCCGGGGGCACCGCCGTCGCCACCACCCACGCCACCTACCTGCTGACCGCCGGCGCCGACGGCACCCCGCGGGTCGCCTGGCGGCAGCCGTACGACCGGGGGCCGGGCCGCAAGCCGGGTCAGCTCAGCTGGGGGACCGGTTCCACCCCGACCTTCTTCGGCCCGGCGACCGGCACCGACTACCTGACGGTCGTCGACAACGCCGCGCCCACCGTCCACCTGCTGGTGTACCGGACCGGCAGCGGCGAGCAGGTCTGCTCGGTGCCGGTGCTGAAGGCGGGCGGCAGCGGCAGCGAGAACTCGCCGATCGCGGCCGGCAACGCGGTCTTCGTGGCCGGCACCTACGGCTACCCGTATCCGAAGCTGCCCGACGGGGCGGGGCCGAGCGTGCCCGCCTCGGGCGCCTTCACCGGCGGCTTCAGCCGGGTGGACGTCCGCGCCGACGGCTCGGGCTGCGACCTGGTCTGGGACAACCGGCTGCGTTCGGCGGCCGTCCCGCGGCTGTCCACCGCCGACGGACTGATCCGCACGGTGCTGCGCTCCCCGGTGATCCCCGGGACCGACGCCACCTCGGTCCTCGACCCCTACTCCTACGCCGAGATCGACCCGGCGACCGGCGCGGTGGTCCGCACCAGGTGGCTGGGCAGCGGGTTCGTCTTCGACACCCTGCAGATGGCCGGGACCGTCGCACCCGGCCGGGTGGTGCTCCAGGGCACCACCACCGGCGTGCTGCGGATCGCCGAGGGGTGACGGCCGGGGCGCGGACCGGCGCCACACCCCCGCGCCGAATACCGGCCGGGCGGTGTGACGTGCAACACTTTCGCCGTGCCGTCGCCCACTCAGCGCGCCCTGATCCGGGTACCGAAGCGGTACCGCCCGTTCCTGGTGAAACACCGCAAGCTGGTGAAGTTCATGATGGTGGGCGGTACCTGCTTCGCCCTGACCATGGTGATCAACTTCGGGCTGAAGCTCACCGTGCTGCACGACAAGCCGGTGCTCGCACTGACCATCGCGACCCTGATCGCGACCGTGCTCTCGTACGTGCTGAACCGCCAGTGGTCGTTCCGGGCCGCCGGGCGGCAGCGCGAGGCGGCGATGTACTTCGTGGTCAGCGCGGTGGCCATCGTGGTCAACGACCTGCCGCTGGCCTTCTCCCGGTACGTGCTGGAGCTGCGTGAACCGCAGGTCGGCCACCTCACCCAGGAGGCGGCCGACTTCCTCAGCGGGATGATCGTCGGGACGCTGCTGGCGATGGCCTTCCGGTTCTGGGCGATGAACCGGTTCGTCTTCACCCGCCTCTCGCCCCGGGTGGAGCCCGGCCGCCGGGCCTCCGAGCGGGTCTGACGAGCGGGTCCGACCGCCCGGGGGCCGGCCGGCCGTCAGGCCGTGGCCTCGGCCGGCTCGCCGCCGGGCCTGCGCACCACCGAGGCCAGGGTGACCGCGACGCCGACCGCCGCCCAGGCGGCCAGTACCAGCAGCGGCACGGTGATGCCGGTGGAGTCGAAGTAGGCGAGGGAGCGGGCCACGTCGGTGCCGGCGCCGTTCGGGATCCAGGCCCCGATGGCCCGCCAGAACGGCGGCAGCAGCGGCGGCGGGAAGACCCCGCCGGCGCTGGGGTTGCCCAGCACCACGAAGACCAGCACGGCGAGACCGATGCCGACGATGCCGAACAGGCACTCCATCGCCATCGTGATCGCACCGACCGCGAACACCACCAGCGAGCCGAGGCCGACCAGCGGCCAGGCGGAGCCGGGCAGCGCGTCCAGCACCGGACCGATGATCACCGCGCCGCCGATCCCGGCGGTCACCGAGTAGACGGCCAGGGTGCCCAGCCGGATCAAGGCCCGGTGGGTGTTGGCGGGCCGGGAGCCGGCGCTGATGCCGAGGATCGAGGCGACCAGGTAGCCGCCGACGCACCAGCCGACCACCAGGTAGAAGGAGGACAGGCCCTCGGCGTCGCCGTCGGCCAGCGGGACGACGTCCTCGACGGCGAGGGTGCGGCCCTGTCGCTGCTCGAGCGCGGTGACGATCTCCGTGGCGGCCCGCGCGGCGGCCGGACCGCGGGCGTCGGCGACCAGCAGGGTGTCGCGGGTGCCGGAGGGGTCGACCAGCCAGGCCGCGTAGATCTTCTGGTCCTTGATCCGGGCCTCGGCGGTGGCCCGGTCGGGGGCGGTGGACGCCCGGACGGCGTCGTCCGGGACGGCTTCGAGGCCGGCCACCAGCTGCGGAGCGGCCTGCGGCGGGGCGACCACGGCGATCGACAGCTCGTGCGGGCCGGGGTCGTGCAGCGCCCCGACGTACGAGGTGATGAAGCCGAGCTGGAGCAGCAGGACGCCGATCACGAGCAGGGCGGCCCGGGGTGTCACGGCGTCCTTGAGTTCGGCCAGGAAACCTGATGCCGGCTCAGTCATCGCACAGCTCCTTGGATATAAGGGCAAAGCGGATGGATACTTCATATCATGAAGTAGTTTCGGAGCGTGCGGGTGCCCGCCTGGACCGGCTGGAAAGTTGCCTCACTCAACCATTTCTTCGTATGGTTGCTAAACGCAACAAATCTCCCGTCGAAGGATCCGTATGCCGACGACCCCCATGACCCACCGACAGGTCCTCGAAGCCCTCTCCGGCCTGCTGCTCGGCCTCTTCGTGGCCGTGCTCTCCTCGACCGTCGTCTCCAACGCGCTGCCGCGGATCCTCACCGACCTGCACGGCGGCGAGTCCGCCTACACCTGGGTGATCACCGCGGCACTGCTCTCGCTGACCGCCTCCACCCCGCTCTGGGGCAAGCTCTCCGACCTGGTCAGCAAGAAGCTGCTGGTCCAGATCGCCCTGGTGATCTACATCGTCTCCTCGGCGCTGGCCGGCCTCTCCCAGAACACCGGCGAGCTGATCGCCTGCCGCGTCCTGCAGGGCATCGGCGCGGGCGGCGTCACCGCGCTGGCCCAGATCTGCCTGGCCGCGATGGTCCCGCCGCGCGAGCGCGGCCGCTACAGCGGCTACTTCGGGGCCGTCTTCGCCCTCGCCACCATCGGCGGCCCGCTGATCGGCGGCGTCATCGTCGACACCGACTGGCTCGGCTGGCGCTGGTGCTTCTACGTGGGCATCCCGTTCTCGCTGCTCGCCATCGTGGTGCTGCAGCGCACCCTGCACCTGCCCGAGGCGCCGCGCCGCAAGGCCCGGATCGACTACCTCGGCGCCCTGCTGATCACCGCCGCGGTCAGCCTGCTGATGATCTGGATCAGCCTGGCCGGCAAGGACTACCCCTGGCTGTCCTGGCAGAGCGCCCTGATGGTGGGCGGCGGACTCGCGCTGGCCGTCCTGTTCGTGCTGGCCGAGCGCCGGGCCGCCGAGCCGATCGTCCCGCTCGACCTGTTCCGGCACCGCACCGTCGCGCTCGCCTCGGTGGCCAGCGTCCTGGTCGGCGTCGGGATGTACGGCGCGACCACCTTCCTCAGCCAGTACTTCCAGCTGGCCAAGGAGGAGTCCCCGACCCGGGCCGGACTGCTCACCCTGCCGATGATCCTCGGCCTCGCGGTCTCCTCCACCGTGGCCGGCCGACTGATCACCCGCTACGGGCGGTGGAAGGCCTACCTGGTGGCCGGCACCCTGCTGCTCGCCGTCGGCTTCGGACTGCTCGGCACCGTCCGGGCCGGCACCGGCTACGGCGCGCTCGCGCTCGCCATGGCGGTCACCGGCGTCGGCCTCGGCCTGACCATGCAGAACCTCGTGCTCGCGGTCCAGAACACCGTCCCCAGGAACGAACTGGGCGCCGCCAGCTCCGTGGTCACCTTCTTCCGCACCATGGGCGGCGCGATGGGCGTCTCCGCGCTCGGCGCGCTGCTGGCCGACCGCGTGACGCACTACCTGACCGAGAACCTCGCCGCTGCGCACGTGAACCCCGGCGCCGGGGCGGCCCTCGGCGGCGGCGAGATCCCCGACCTGCACCGGCTGCCCGGCCCGCTGGTGCCGCTGGTCACCGACGCCTTCGGGCACGGCGTCGGCCTGGTCTTCCTGGTGGCCGCGCCGTTCGCGCTGCTGGCCTTCCTGGTGGTGCTGTTCATCCGCGAGGTGCCGCTGCGCACCGGTGAGGAGCCCGCCGTCCGGCCGGCCCCGGAGCTGGTCAGGGACTGACCCGCGGACGGCGAAGGGCCCCGCGGAGCAGCAGCTCCGCGGGGCCCTTCGGCGTACCGGGCGGGGTTCAGCCCGCGATCAGCGAGATGCCGTACAGCACGACGCCCGCGCAGGCGGTGAAGCAGACGCCCGCCCCGGCCAGCGCCAGGGTGCCGCTGCCGGCGCCGGGCGCGCCGGCCTCGCGCGCCTCGACGGCCGCCTCGCGGCGGTTCAGGGCGAGGTTGCCGAGGGCGAAGACGGCGACCACCGCGAGGGTGATCAGCAGGCTGAAGCCCGCGGTCTGGCCGAGTGCGGCCCACTTGATGCTCATGTCTGGCTGCCTCTCGCCGTCAGGCCGCGACGGCGGTGGTGGTGGGGGTCGGGTTGACCGGGGCGGGGGCGCCGGGGACCTCGACCGGGGGGACGTCGTTGACG
>NZ_JAIZ01000117.1 GCF_000710465.2 Kitasatospora sp. MBT63
GATGAACGGGTGCACCGTCACCGGGTCTCCTTCGCGAAGAGAGCCGTGGCCCGCTTGAGAACCTCGACGTCCTCGCGCAGGCGGCGGTTCTCCCGCCGCAGTCGGGCCGGCTCCTGGCGCTCGTCCGGGGCCGAAGCCCCTGATCAGAGGTGTCCGTCGAAGCGGATCAAGCCCAGATCAAGCCCATTCCGCCAGGCAGACCGCCGGTGCGCAGCCTGGTGGCCCGACGGTGCGCATGCCAAGTGTGCCCTTCGCCGAGCACCCGCTGCCGCACCGTGGAACGGCCGGTCGACAGCGGGCGTCCGTTCCGGAGATGGCCGCCCCTGCACGGCCGGTCCACGCTCAGGCGTTCCGGGGTGGGGCGGCCGGGCCGAGTGCAGCGGATCGGGGCGGCGAAGCCCCGAGGTGCGGAGCCAATCGGGATCGCTTTAGCTGGAGTGGGTCCGGCCGACCGCCGAACCCGCTACTGAACAGAGCCCTGCCTGCCCCGCCTGTGATCGGTGTGGCAGAGCTCCTGGAGGTAGTCATGGAAATCCGTATGATCACCTGTGCCGTATTCCTGACTGCGGGCTGCGCCTTCACTGCTTTCACCGCGGGGTCCGCCGGATCGGGTGCAACGAGCGGTGCGTCGGCCGCCGCACTCGTCGAGTGTCCTTCGGCGAGTGAGGGGGAGGAGCCTCAGCACGACGCGATGCTACCGATCTCCTTCCGATTCGATGCGCCCGAGGACATGGCCTCCAGCTGCTCAGGCGAGTCACCCGGCCTGGGCCGGTATCCGTACGAGCCCGCAGCCGCGGTCGCTCCCGTGGCGGACAGCAACTCGGCATCGGCCAGCAGCGCCGGGTCATCCGGAACTAGCTCTTCCGTCTCTGTCAGCCCTTCAGCCTCCAATAGCAGCAGCTCCTCCGCGAGCGGCAGCCCTTCAGCCTCCAGCAGCGGCAGCTCCTCCGCGAGCGGCAGCCCTTCAGCCTCCAACAGCGGCAGCTCCTCCGCGAGCGGCAGCGGCAGCTCCTCAGCGTCCACGTCACGCTCCGCCAGCGCCTCCGCCACCGTCACGACAACCGTGACGGCCACGACAACAGCCACGACAACGGCCACGGGCCCCACGACCACCGTCACTGCGACCACTGCCCCTGAGGCCAGCACTCCTGGCGCGGTCGCAGCCGGTGACGGCAGCACCGCAGCAGGAGGGGGCTCCCCCGAAACGGCCGGCCTGGTCGCTGTGATGTGCGTGGCAGCCGGAGGCATCCTCTTCGTTCTGGGCCGTCGGCTCAGGCGTACCGGCACCCATCGCTGACCCATGCCATTGCGAGGGACAACCATGGTGATCTGGGCCGCCGCGGCCGCGCTGGCCTGCGCCGGCTATTTCCTGGGCATCCAGCTGACCAGCAGGTCGGTGGAGTACGAGCGCACCGAAGCCCCCCAACCGGCTCAGACCGGGCTGCCCTCGCTCTCCATCAGGTCAGGCGGTGAGACCCCTGCCGGAACACCGTCGCTGGATTCGGCGGATCCCGTACGGATCGACGTACCGAGTCTGGGCATCCACGCCACGCTCCTGTCCCTCGGGCTGGACGCCGACGGAGCCGTAGCCGTCCCTACCCCTTCCCAGGCCGCCCAGCCGGCCTGGTACAACGGAAGCTCCACGCCCGGCCAGGCGGGGCCGACCGTCATCGTCGGCCACGTCGACTCCCGCGAACTCCCGGGCCACAAAGCAGTGTTTTTCAGCCTTGGCGCCGCCAAGAAGGGGGACGAGGTCGACATCCTCCGGGAGGACGGCATCACAGTGGTCTACACCGTGGACACGGCGACTCTCCTCGACAAGGAGAACTTCCCGTCACGGGAGGTCTACGGGATGACCCCGGCCCCCACTCTCAGGCTGATCACCTGCGGAGGTGACTACCACGCCTCCGCAGGCGGATATTCGGCGAACGTCGTCGTCTTCGGCCACTATTCGGGGATCCGTCACGCAGGTTGAGCGACACCGGTTCCGGTACGCCGTTCCTCGCGCGGCGCTTCTACGGCGTCCCCGCCACGGCCCCCTTGGCCCGGCCGCTGCGAACGAACGCGAGAACCCCGGCCGTTCCCAGGCACGCCACGGCAGCGACCAGCAGAGGACCGGAGAGCACACCTGACGTGAGGACGGCCTTTCCCGCGAGACTCGAGTCCGTGAGCGCCGTTCCGACTCCCGCGCCGGTGACCATCGCGGTCAGGGTGACTCCGGACGCCTCGCCTGCCCGCTCCCGGCGGACGACGGACTGCGTGGCGATGGTGGTGAGGCAGTAGCCGAGCTGAAGCGCGGCACAACACACGCCGACCGCCACGATGTAGAACGGAAGACCGTGAGCACTCGCCACGGCGAGGAGGGCCGCCCCACCGATCGCCGTAGCGGCGGCCAGCACCCGCAGGGGGCTCCGCCGCCGCGAGAGCCTTCCCGCGACCGGTCCCATCAGGGCGATCGCTATGGCGGGCAGAAGGTAGGCGACCCCGGCCCCGACCGGGGACAGATGCCTCACCTGCTGCAGGTACAGGGCGGCAACGGCGAGACAGACCGCGATCGCCGCATTGGCGACCGTTCCCGTCGAGGTGATCATCACGTACTTCCGGTCACGGAACAGGCTGAGGTTGATCAACGGGTGCCTGACCCGTGACTCCACGACGACGAAGGCCACCAGAGCCAGCGCGCCGACCGCGAACAGGCCCAGCGTCCGGGCCGACACCCAACCCCACGCGTGGCTCCGGTCGACACCTCCGATGAGAGCAGCCACGGCGACCGTCACCAGAGCCACTCCGGGCCAGTCGACGACCGTCTGCTTCCTGCCCCTGTCCGACGTCGGGATCTTTCGTATCAGCAGCGCCGCCACCATCGCGAAAGGTACGTTGATCAGGAAGATCCAGCGCCATCCCGCCCACTCCGTCAGCGCGCCTCCGACGAACGGACCCGCGGCAGTGCCCACGCCGGCCACGGCGAATGCGAAGCCCATGGCTCGGCCACGCTGTGCGGCGGGGAAGACGTCGGTGAGCAGTGCGAGGCCGACCGGCATGATCATCGCCGCGCCGGCACCTTGGACCACGCGCAGTGCCACCAGAACTCCGGCGGACGAGACCAGTGCGCAGGCAAGGGAAGCGGCACCGAAGACGGTGACGCCGATCAGAAGGACGCGGCGGTGGCCCAGGAGATCGCCCAGCCGCCCGAACGCGATCATCAGCGCGCCTGCCGCAAGCAGGTATCCGCTGACCGCCCACTGCATGGCGGCCGGAGCGACATGCAGGTCGGCGGCCATGCTCGGCACGGCGAGGTTCAGGGTGAAGAGGTCCAACTGCACGCAGAACAGGGCCAAGGAGACCGCCCACAGAGCGAAACGGGTGGGACGGATTGCGGATGCAGACATCGTGAACCCCAGAGAAGCTGCCGTGGGCGGCGTATCGGCACAGGTGCACCGTCCGGGCTTCAGCCCGTGCCCATGCCTCGACCGTACGAAGGCGTGTCCGGGTACCGGGCCCACTGATCAGCCGACAGGGCGGGGGATCTCGTCGGCCACCGGTCCGGCATGTGCAGGTCAGCTGGGTCCCAGGAGTCGATCTCGACGAACGCCTGCCGGAGCAGCCGGTTGTGGACAACTGCCGTGAGTGTCACGGCAGGCCTTGACATCCAGGCCGCCACCACAGGTCGGGATTGATTTCGTTTGCCGACGATAGGACACTCAGGAAGGCCGTGGTCCAGGAGCCGGCCGGACGCCCGCGCAGCAGGCAAGGCCGACGAGGAGCATGGCCACGGGGAACACCAGGGCAGCCTGTGTGGCGGTGGTGGAGGTGCTTCCGAGCTGGGCCTGGAGGAGGCCGCCGGTGACGGCGCTGCCGATCGCACCGCCGAGCTGACGGGTGGTGTCGAAGACGCCTGATGCAGCACCGATCAGCGAGAGTTCGAGGCTCCGGGTCGCGATGCCGTCGAGCGGAGCGGAGAGCAGTCCGATACCGGTACCGGACCGAGCAGCGAAGGCATCAATGCCCACAGGCTGACGCCCGGATCCAGCTGCCGGGCGAGGGACCCGGTGCCCAGGATCAGCAGGGTGCACCCGAGGGCCGCGAGTGCGCGCGGGCTGGCGGTGTCGGACCGCTTCCCGGCGAGACGGGCGCACAGCGCGTACAGCGCCGCTTGGGGACTCGTGGACAGAGAGGAAGGGAGGGGGTGGCGGAGCAGGCGTCGCAGTTCGTCATGGCCCTGGATCAGCGTCCGGGGTCGAGTGCGCCGGTCGATGCTTCGGCTGGCGGCAGGACACCGGGTCGCTGGGGAACTGACTGGTCACCAGTAGGTCCTGTCGTGACGATCGGCAGACTACCGTCCCAAACGGTGCGAAAGGCGCCGCTCTTGGGGAGACGCTCCCGTCAACCGAAGAGATCGGTTCTGCGGATCGTGGTGATGTGAGAGCGCAGGCCGCCGCCGGTGGCCACTCTGCCTTCTGCCGGCCCGGCCTGGTCGGCCTGGTCGGCCGGTTGCTCGTCGGAGGGAGGAATCCACCGGGCTTGGACGGCTACCATGAACGCGCTCCACGCGGCAGTCGCCGTCCGGCCACTCGCGGTGACTCCCATAGCTGAGGATGTGACTTCGAAACCGTCTGCCACCGGTTCGATCCGTACGGTCGGCCGCACCACTCCACCATCCTCCCGGCTGATCCGAGTAAGGACCTTCAAGCATCGCTCCGAAGGCACGGACGGGGCAACCGTGGGGCTCGGGCGGCGCGCGCTTCGGCCGCCGGTGGACCGTGGTGACGCTCTCACTGCTGCCACACGCTCACGTAGTCGACCTTCATCGTCGCCGGAGTGACGACAGGCCCTCCGATGAATGGCTGGACGGCGTTGTTGAGGATGAGGTACATCGGCGCATCGGTGGAGGTGGGGACCGAACCGGTCTCAACGCCGTCGTAGTAGTAGGTGACCGATCCTGGCTCCCATACGGCGCCATAGGTGTGCCATCCGGTGTAGTCACCCGTGGCGCATCCTCCGGGACCGCCGGAGAGGCTGTGGAAGTGCCAGCAGGCCTGGCCTCCGAGGCCTTCCATGATGTCTATCTCGCCAGTCTGCGGCCAGCGTGAACCGTCGGTCCACCAGGCGGGCCAGTTGGCGATCGTTCCGGCACCTCCGGGGGGCAGGTAGATGCGCGCTTCGAAGGCACCGTAGGTGAAATCGGCTTTTCCGCTGCTGTTGACCATGCCGGAGGTGAAGGGCCGCTCGACTCCTGCACAGGTCGACGCCTTTGCATCGGCGGTCAGGTTCAGACTGCCATCGCCGACTGTCACGTGGGAGGGGTCATAGCACTGCCGTTCGCTTGCCTGGACAGGTGCGGTGATGCCTGGGGCGAGCCAGCCGGTGGACCACGAGGACGTGTCCAACTGGGTTCCGTCGAATCCGTCGTGGAAGACCGACCGCCACGAACCGGGGATGCCCAGCGGGGCAGCCTGATCGGAGTCTTCGGGGGAGCCGGACCCCACATCGTCCGGGCCGCTCTCCGCCGGGGACGAAGTGGCCTGGGCGGATGCGTCGGTGACGGTGAGTGTCGTCGGGGGCAAGTTGATGTACATCCCGGCGATGCGGTAGAAGCCGAAGACGGTGAAGGTCCCGGGGGGCAGCGCCAGCCTGCCCGAAGCGAAGGTGTACCCCTCAGGGCAGATCCGGACGTCGTTCTGCGCTCCGGGATAGTCAAGATGGCGGCCCGCCTCGTCACGCACGGCAACCCCGAGAGCGCGCACCGTGGTGCAGGTGTCCGCATGGACGGTCAGGCGTGCATTCGCCGGAGAGCCGGTCGCGGCGGATCCTAGGTCAAGGGCGTCCTGGGACAATCCGGCATCAGCGGCGGCACCCGTGGACACGAGCGCGAACTGGGACCCGATGAGGGCCAGGACAACCATGATGATGACCACGGCCAGGCGCTTCACTGCTGGCCTCTCCGCGGCCTGCCGGAACCCGGCGCCAGCTAGCCGGGCGCGAGGTGGCCGACTTGGTGCGTCGCTTGTCGAGGCCCCCCAGCCTACTGCGCCGGTCCGGCTCGGAGAAGGCCGGCCGGGAGGCCTCGGACTCAACCCTTGGGAAGTGTCATCCCCAATTCCAGCATGGCTGGGAGGCAGAGCCGCCCTCGGAGCGCTCGGTCCTGTAACCCTCTACCCGCGGGGCCACCGTCCTCGGATCAACGGCTTCCGACGGCGCTCCGGTGGCGTACAGGCCTTGTGGCTGCTCGTCGCGGTCGCGCGTCGCGGTGGTAGGCGGGCCGGCCCGGCGGGACGGTAGCCGCTCCAGGGATTGACGGACATAGTCGAGCGGGTCGATGCTCTCCAGCCACACGAGGTCCGTCTCGTTGGCAAGCTCCGCCGGATCGATCAACGCGCTCACGCCTGCTGCTCCTCGGCATCCGGATCGGCCAGCAAGCCGATTTGATGGACTGTCGGCAGCTCGCGGCCGCGCTCGGCCTGGAGCCGGTCCCGGCGAAGGTCGAGGGGGTGCGGTCGAAGGTGAAGCGCCTGGCCTCGCGAGGCTGGCTGGCTGGCTGGCTGGCTGGCTGGCTGGCTGGCT
>NZ_JAIZ01000118.1 GCF_000710465.2 Kitasatospora sp. MBT63
AGCCGGGCGCTGGCCGGAGCGCACCGCCGAGGCCGACGGCGCGGCGGGGGCGGGCCGGGACGGCGCCGTAACGGGAGCAGGAATGGCCGCCGGGACGGCGGTCGGCGGGCTGGTCACGGGCGCCGGGGCGGTCGGGGCGGGGACGGCCTGCTCGGCCTGGGGAGCGGCGAGCGCGGGTGCCTGAGCCGCCGGGCTGGCGGGGCGGCACCAGCCGCCGAGGTGCATCGGGCGGCCCTGCGCGCGGTAGACGGAAGGCTGGCCGCACCGCACGCACGGCGCCGCCTCGCCCATCACCACCGAGCCGTCCGGGTTCTGGTCGAGCGTTACCGACTGCGGCGCCGGGGCGGCCTGCTCGGGAGCAGCCGGCACCGCGGCGGGCGCGGCGGCGGCCTGCTGCTCGGGGGCGGGGAAGCGCGCGGCCAGGCCTTCCAGGAGCCGAGAGTAGGCGGGTGTGATGTCCGGGCCCGGGACCGCGGTGCCGTCCTCCCAGCCCCGCACCAGAGCCGAGTCCACCCGCAGCGCGACCGCGACCTGCGTGACCGTCAGCCCGGCCGCCAGGCGCAGCCGCTGCCGCTCCGCCGGCGCCGGCAGGCCGGTGCGGACACCCGAGAGCAGGGCGTCGACCGAGTCGAAGAGTTCGTCGGACATCAGGGTGATCTCCTCAGCGTCCGTTGGGCCGGGTCGGGTCGAGACGGGGGTCTCCGAACAGGGCATCGAAGAGCGGCTCGGTGACGCAGCCGATCACGTTCTGGTCGGCATCGCGCAGGGTGTAGCCGGCCGTGCGGCCGAGGCCAGCAGCGGCGAGCGGGACCTGGGGGCGGTAGTAGAAGGTGAGCTCCCGGTCCGCGAATGCATCGTCCCGCCGCGGCTCCGTCCGGTCCGTTTCCGGGGCGGCCGGCAGGGTGAACGACGGCAGGCCCGCCATGTCCTCCTCCGCCGCGTGGTGCAGGGTCCCGTCGTCGGTGGTGCGGAAGCCGACGACCAGGTCCACGCCGCCGGTACGGCGGTCCCGCGGCAGCCCGTGGCCCTGCAGCACCCGGCCGAGCTGGGACGCGGACATCGCGGCCGCCATGGCCAGCGCGCTGCGGTTCGAGTAGGCGCCGGCGGCGTCCGCGCGGGACATCGCCACCTCCCGGAACACGTTCAGGTGCTGGATGAGCCGGCTGGTGCGGGCGACCAAGGCCACTAGGTCGTCGAAACCGTAGGCCTGCGGCGGCTCCACCAGCCGCTCACCGCGCAGCCCGGCGAGCAGCGCCATGCCCAGGTCGTCGGGCACCTCAACCTGCTCGCCGCCGATGCTGACCCTCACAAGAAGCTCCCTAAAAGTAGGACACAACCAAATAGTAGGGGTCTTCATTTTGGAAGTCCAGAACAAGGAGGCGCGCGGCCGACGCTGCGCGCCCCGGGCCGTCCGAGGTCCGCCGCAGAGCTCACGTATCCAACATCTGGGTAGTGCGTTGGCAGGGCGTGAAGACCGCCTCCGCCTCCGTACCCGTCGCGCGCCGACGCGGCCCCGACGGCTGGTTCCCCGCGTACCGCGGTCACACCTGCCAGCCCCACAGCAGTTGGGACGTCTGCCGCTGGTCGTACGACGGACCTGAGGACGAACCCGAGTTCCGCCGGACCTACAAGACCAAGACCAACCCACGGTGCTGGGCACCGGAATTCGGCTTCCACTGTGCCCGCACCCCCACATCCCGGAGCGCCTGCCCGGCCCGACCAACCGCCAGTTCGTCGGGCCGAAGGGCATGAACATGTGGTAGGCGGTCCGCCTCGAGGCCGGTTGGGGCACCAGTACCGAGCCCTGCCGGGGACGCTGGACCGAGCAGGTGGCGGGTCACGGTCGCCGTCGACTACCGGTGGAGTGGCGACCTGGAGCCAGTCGCCCACCTCGGGCGGTTCCTCGGCGCCCTGGTCGACGGCGGCGGCCAGCACCGTGCGGCGCAGCTGGCACTGCGACTGTGTGCTGGAGTTCCTGCCCCACCCGGTCCTCGGCGCACAGCGGAACGATGTCCTGCTGCAGGCCTGCTACGGCCAGGCCGACCTCGAGAAGGACGGAGCCTGGGTGCGGGCCTAGCAACCGACCCCACCCAGTCGGCCGCTCGAGCAGCTGTACCGTGGCCCCGCCCCAGCCGCGAGGACGGCACGGCCCCGGACGTCACCGTGGCGGCTGGGGCCGTGGTGAATCCGCTTCGAGGTGTCAGGGCGCCGTCGGAGCCTGCTGGTCAGCGGTCTGGGCCTCGGCGAAGGTCGCGTACTCGGTGGCGCGATTGACCAGGGTCAGGTCCATGTCCCCGGCGGTGAAGCGGCCGGTGAAGTAGCTGCCCTCGATACTGCGTGGCGCGCGCCCGGTGACCGACAGCTGGCACGAGCCGGTGTGCCGAGGGCTGCGGTCCTGGTGCTCGGTACGCGGGGTGTTCTCGTACAGGAACTTCACCTCGGTGATTCCCGAACCGTCCGTCTTCACGATCGTCGCGTTGTTCGAGCGGGACATGCTCTCCGCCGTACGCAGCGTGGCGTGGAGCGTCCAGTAGGTCTGCTCGATGGTGAGGTAGGTGGTGATGGGGCCGCGGTTGCCGCCCGGCGGTATGTTGCTGGCAGCAGCGGGAGTGAGGACCGAGCGCCAGGTGCCACCGATCCACGGGTGGCCGGTGAGACGGTGGATGCCCCACCACCGCCAGGCCCACTTGTCGAAGACCAGGACGCCGTAGCCGATCAGCGATGGCAGGTAGGCGAAGAGGTACTTCAGGTTCTGGGTGGGTGTGAGTGGCTGTTGTCGTTCCGATCTTGAGGGGCACCGGTC
>NZ_JAIZ01000119.1 GCF_000710465.2 Kitasatospora sp. MBT63
CCGGCCGGGCCGGGCACCCCCCGGCCCGCCGCACCCCGGCCCGGCACCCCGGCACCCGGCACCACCACGCCGTCCGCGGGCAGCCCCACGCCCTCCGCCCCGCAGGCGCCGCCGCCGGCGGGCGCCACCGCGCTGATCCGCTCCACCGCCTCCGGCGGCCGGACGGTGGCCCTCACCTTCGACGACGGCCCGGGGCCCGCCACCGGCCAGATCCTCGACCTGCTGGCCCGCTACCACGCCCACGCGACCTTCTGCCAGATCGGCCCCAACGCCACCGCCTACGCCGCGACGGTGCGCCGGATCCTCGCCGAGGGCCACCGGCTGTGCGACCACACCGTGCACCACCCCCAGCCGATGCACACCCTGGCGCACGACCGGCAGGTGTCCGAGATAACCGCCGCCAAGGACATGATCACCGCGGCCGCGGGGCCGGGCGCCGAGGTCGGCTGGTTCCGGGCCCCGGGCGGCGACTTCACCGCCGAGAACGAGCAGATCGCCGCCGCGGCCGGCATGCGCTCGCTCAGCTGGTCGGTCGACCCGCGCGACTGGGCCCGGCCGGGCGTGGCCGCCATCGTCGCCAACGTCCAGCGCACCCTGCGGCCCGGCGGCGTGGTGCTGCTGCACGACGGCGGCGGCGACCGCAGCCAGACCGTGGCGGCCCTCGCCCAACTACTGCCCTGGCTCACCGCGCAGGGCTACCGCTTCGACTTCCCCGCCTCCTGACACCCTCCGGCCGGCCGGACGTCCGGGGCGCCGCGGACCGCCGGGCCGGCCTCAGCGCAGCGGCCAGCGCTGGTCGACCACCGCCCCCGGCTCCTTGCCCTGCCGCAGCCAGGCCTGCAGCCCCTCGGCCCAGGCCCGGTACCAGTCGATCTGGCGGTCGTGCAGCTGCTCCGGGGTCAGCTCCCCGGCCTGCGCCGGGTACCGCTCGCCGATCGCAACCGCGACCCGGACCGCGGCCAGCGCGTCGCTGCCCGCCTGGTGCGCGTCGGCCAGCTCGACCCCGTACACCTCGCAGACCCGCTGCAGGGTCCGGGAACCCTTGCGGTACTTGTCGACGGTGCGGTCGATCACCAGCGCGTCCAGCACCGGGCCGACCCGGCCGCCGAGGCGCTCGGCCAGGCCCGGGAGGCCGTACCGGCGCAACTCCGCGTCGAGCAGCGAGAGGTCGAACGGGGCGTTGAAGAGCACCACCGGCCGGCCGGCCGACAGCCGCTCGCACAGGGCGCGGGCGATCTCCTCCACCCCTTCGGCGGCCGGGCGGCCCCGGCCGCGCGCGTCGGCGTCGGCGATGCCGTGGACGGCCGTCGCCTCGGCGGGTATCGGCACGCCGGGGTCGAGCAGCCAGCCGGTGGCGGCCTCGGTGCGGCCGCCCAGCGTGTCCACCAGGGCGGCGCTGACGATCCGGGAGTGCTCCGGATCCGTGCCCGTGGTCTCCAGGTCGAAGCCGGTCAGTGGCCCCTTCCACCAGCTCATCTGGCACGTCCTTCCGTCTGTGCTGCCGTGACGGGCTCCATCATGGCCTGCACCTGTGACAGCCCGGCCGCCGGGCCGCCGTTCGCGGACGGACGGCGGCCCGGCGGCCGGGACGGCGGGACGGCGGGACGGCGGCGGTCAGCCGGCCAGCAGGCCGCGCCCGAGCCAGTCCTCCTCGTCCCGGACGCCCGGCAGCGCGAAGAAGTAGCCGCCGCCGGTGGGCACGGTGAAGGCGGCCAGCGGCTCGCCGTCGAGCCGGGTCTGCACGGCTTCGAACTGGCGGGCCACGTCCTGCTGGTAGCAGCAGAACAGCAGCCCGAGGTCGAGTCCGCCGGTGGCGTCGGCGCCGCGGTCGTAGTTGTAGCCGCGGCGCAGGATCCGGCTGTCGGCGCTCTCCCGGTTGCGCGGGTTGGCCAGCCTGATGTGCGCGTCCGGCGGGACCGGCGAGCCCTGCGGGGTGGTGGCGAAGTCCGGCTGGTCGGTCTCGGCGGCGCCGCCGAGCGGGGCGCCGCTGTCCTTGTGACGGCCGATGACGGCCTCCTGGGCGGCGAGCGGTAAGGCGTCCCAGGCCTCGGCGCGCATCCGGATCACCCGGATCACCTGGTAGCTGCCGCCGACCGCCCAGGCGGGCTCCCCGCTGCCCGGGCCGACCCAGACCAGCCGGTCCATCTCGCGGTCGGAGCCGGTGTCGGGGTTGGCGATGCCGTCCTTGAAGCCCATCAGGTTGCGCTGGGCGCCGTCCGGGCGGGAGGCGTTCTGGAAGCCGTCGATCCGCCAGCGCAGCTGCAGCCCGCCCGCGCTGTGCAGCAGCAGGTCGCGCAGCGCGTGCAGCACGGTGTCGCGGCTGTCCGCGCAGATCTGCAGCGAGAGGTCGCCGTGGGTGGCGCCGTCCTGCATCCGGTCGCCGGGGAAGGCCCGCATCGCGGTCAGCCGCACCGGCCGGGCGGCGGCCAGGCCGTACCGCTGGTCGAACAGCGAGGCGCCGACGCCGACCGTGACGGTGAGGCCGTCCGCCGGGACGAGTGGTCCGAGCATCCCGCTGTCCCCGGCCGGGTCGGGCGGCGGGCCGCCGGCCGTGAGGTAGCCGATCCGCCGGGTCAGGGTGCGCAGCAGCTGCTCGAGTGCGGCCCGGTCGGCGGCCTGGACGTTGCAGGCGACGAAGGTGGCGAAGGGCTGCGCCGGGGTGGTGACCCCGGCCTGGTGCGGCCCGAGGAAGGGGATCCGCCGGGCGGCCGGGGGCGGCTCGGCCGCGCCGGCGGTGGCCGCCGTGGCGGCGGTGACCGGCAGGGCGAGGGCGCCGGTGGCGAGGGCGGCGGTCCTCAGCAGGCTGCGGCGGTCCGGGCCGGCCTCGGCGGCGGGCTGACTGGTCATCGGGCGGGCTCCCTGGGTCACGGAGGTGCGGGCCGCGGCCGTCCAGGTCGGGGGGACGCGCCGCTCACCTGTTGGTATCCGTGGTGATCACCGGCGGCAACCCGCGCTGGGCCGCCTGGCGCAGGCCCGCAGCCGGGGCCGGTGCCGGTCGGCGCCCGCCCGAGGTCAGGAGACCGCCCTGGAGTCCGCCCAGACGCCCTCGAACTCCTCCCGGTAGACCTCCAGCAGGCCCGGCTCGGTGCCGCCCGGCTCCTGCCCGGCCCCGCCGCGCAGCACCAGGGCCGGCGACTCGATGCCGCGGGCCCGGCGCAGGTAGGGCTGGACCACGCCGTAGTCGGTGGAGCGGCGGCGGCCGCCGGGCCCGGCCGTGCGCGGGCCCTCGACCAGGTACGCGGTGAAGCGGGGCATCTCGTCGAAGACCCGGATCTCGAACCCGCCCTGGTCGCGCAGCCGGGCCCGGACCCGGCGCACGTGCATGATGTTCATCTCGATCGAGCGGGACAGCTCGCCCCGGCCGATGCCGAGCTCGCGCTCGCGGCGGCGGACGGCGCTGGAGGCGGGGTTGAGGAACAGCAGCCGGACCCGGCAGCCGTCGGTGGCGAGCCGGACCAGCCGCTTGCCGGTGTAGTTCTGGCAGAGCATGCCGAGCCCGATGCCCACCGCGTCCAGCCGGCGGGCGCCGTCCAGCAGATCCTCGACCGGCAGTTCGCGCTGCAGGCCGACCCGGTCGGCGTGGACCGCGACCACGTCCGCGTAGCGCCCGGCGACCAGCTCCTCGACCACGTCGGCGGGCACCCCGCCGTGGCCGCCGTCGAGCAGCGCGAGCAGCCGGGCGGCGGCGCGCTCGGTCTGGTCGAGCACGGTCTGCGACAGGCTGCGGTTGCGGGAGACCACGTGCCGGGCGACCTCCAGCTCGTCCAGCGCCAGTTCGACCTCGCGGCGGTCCACCAGGTACGGCTCGAAGCAGGGCCAGTGCTGCACCATCAGCTCGCGCAGCTGGGGCAGGGTGAGGAAGACCAGCGGGTCGTCGTCGGCCGGGTCGAGCAGGTAGCCCTTGCGGCGGCTGACCTCGCGGACGGCGGCGGCCCGGTGCACCCACTCCTCGCCGGCCGGTCCGGCCGCGGCGGTGACCCAGTCCTCGCCGTGGGCGGGCGCGTACAGCGGGCGCAGCACCACGTCGACCAGGGCGCGCATCTTCTGCTCGACCAGGTTGAGCCAGACGTAGGCCCGGCCGGCCAGCCGGACCCGACGGTAGGCGCTCTCCCACTCGCCGGCGGTCCAGGCCATCAGCGGGCCCTCGACCGGGCCGGCCTGGCCCGGGACGGTGGTGCGCGGGCCGCCGGAGGGCCGCATCACCAGGGTGGGCGCCTCGCTGCGCCGGGGGCCCTGCTCGGGCCCGCCCTGGCCGTCGGCGGGGAACCCCATGCGCCACCTCACCTCTCGGCCTTCCGCTCACCGGGGTGACGGGCCGTCCACTGACACGGTCTCAACCGTGGCGGCCCCGGGGGTGTCCTGGGCCGGCACGTGGTCCGGTGGGCGTGCCGGACGATCAAGGGTACTGCCCCGCTCACGCGGGGCGCAGCCCGTTGGCGGCACGACGATCCGATCAACTGACCGGTCACGCGAGTCGAAACACCGTCACTTTCGGCCAGCGGACACCCGTTCGGGCGAACAAGTGGTGAATGGGTTCGGTCTGCGGGCAGCCGTTGGGGAGTATGCGACATGTGCCGTGCGTCACGGTACGGACGGGTGGTACATGCCGCGGGGCTCCGCCGGGAACACCGGCTGTGGGCGCCAATGACCGTCCGCTACACGGAAGTTGAGGGAATATGCAGGTCTGGCCAGGGCAGCCGTACCCGCTCGGCGCCACCTACGACGGAGCCGGCACCAACTTCGCGGTGTTCTCCGAGAGCGCCGACCGGATCGAGCTGTGCCTGATCGCGGAGGACGGCTCGGAGACCGCCATCGAGCTGCGCGAGACGGACGCCTTCGTCCGGCACGCCTACCTGCCCGGCGTCCAGCCGGGCCAGCGGTACGGCTTCCGGGTGCACGGCCCGCACAACCCGGGCCTCGGCCAGCGGCACAACAGCGCCAAGCTGCTGCTGGACCCGTACGCCAAGGCGATGAGCGGGAACATCGACTGGGACGAGTCGGTGTACGGGTACCACTTCGGCGCCCCCGAGCGGCGCAACGACCTGGACTCCGCCCCGCACACCATGCACTCGGTGGTGATCAACCCGTACTTCGACTGGGGCACCGACCGGCCGCCGCGCACCGACTACCACCGCACCGTGCTCTACGAGGCCCACGTCAAGGGCCTGACCAAGCTGCACCCCGGCATCCCCGAGGAGATCCGCGGCAGTTACGCGGCGCTGGCCCACCCGGCGGTGATCGAGCACCTGGCCAAGCTGGGCGTCACCGCGATCGAGCTGATGCCGGTGCACCAGTTCGTCCGCGACCACCGGCTGCGCGACCTCGGCCTGTCCAACTACTGGGGCTACAACACCATCGGCTTCTTCGCCCCGCACTCCTCGTACTCCTCCACCGGGGACCGCGGGCAGCAGGTGCAGGAGTTCAAGTCGATGGTGAAGGCGCTGCACGCGGCCGGCATCGAGGTGATCCTCGACGTGGTCTACAACCACACCGCCGAGGGCAACCACCTGGGCCCGACGCTCTCCTTCCGCGGCCTGGACAACGTCTCGTACTACCGGCTCGCCAAGGACCAGCGGTTCTACGAGGACACCACCGGCACCGGCAACAGCCTGCTGATGCGCAGCCCGCACGTACTCCAGATGATCATGGATTCGCTGCGCTACTGGGTCACCGAGATGCACGTCGACGGCTTCCGCTTCGACCTCGCGGCCACCCTGGCACGGCAGTTCCACGAGGTCGACCGGCTGTCCTCGTTCTTCGACCTGGTCCAGCAGGACCCGGTGGTCTCCCAGGCCAAACTGATCGCCGAACCCTGGGACCTCGGCGAGGGCGGCTACCAGGTCGGCAACTTCCCGCCGCTGTGGACCGAGTGGAACGGCATGTACCGCGACACCGTCCGCGACCTGTGGCGCGGCGAGACCGCGACGCTGGCCGAGTTCGGCTCCCGGCTGACCGGCTCCTCCGACCTGTACCAGGACGACGGCCGCCGCCCGATCGCCTCCATCAACTTCGTCACCTGCCACGACGGCTTCACCCTGCGCGACCTGGTCTCGTACAACGACAAGCACAACGAGGCCAACCACGAGGACAGCCGGGACGGCGAGTCCTTCAACCGCTCCTGGAACTGCGGTGCCGAGGGCGACACCGAGGACCAGGCCGTGCTCGCGCTCAGAGCCCGCCAGCAGCGCAACTTCATCGCCACCCTGATGCTCTCCCAGGGCGTCCCGATGCTCTCGCACGGCGACGAGCTCGGCCGCACCCAGCAGGGCAACAACAACGCCTACTGCCAGGACAACGAGCTCACCTGGGTGCACTGGCCCGAGGGCCGCGGACCGCAGGCCGAGCTGCTGGAGTTCACCCAGGGCATGATCTGGCTGCGCCGCGACCACCCGGTGTTCCGCCGCCGCCGGTTCTTCCACGGCCGCCCGGTCTCCGGCACCCACGACGACCTGACCGACATCGCCTGGTTCACCCCCGCGGGCGAGGAGATGACCAAGCGGGACTGGTCCACCAGCTACGCCAAGTCGCTCACCGTCTTCCTCAACGGCAACGCCATCTCCGAGCCCGACCGGCGCGGCGGGAAGATCGTCGACGACTCCTTCCTGCTGCTCTTCAACGCCAGCTCCGAACAGCTGGAGTTCACCGTCCCGGCCGGCCACGGCGAGGCCTGGGTGGTGGTGGTCGACACCACCCTGCCGGTGCTGCCCGCCCCCGGCACCGGCACCCGGGTGAAAGCCGGCGACACCCTGTGGCTCGCCGACCGCTCCCTGCTGGTCCTCCAGCGGCCCGCCTGAGCCGCCCCACCACCGGCCCCGGCGCCCCCCGCCACCACCGCTGCACTGCGCCATTCGTACCAGGACGGAGGTAACCCGCCCGCCGCACGGGTAGGCATCACCGCATGACCTCAGCCGCCGCCCGACCGCCGACGGCCAGCTACCGGCTCCAGCTCCAGCCCGGCTTCACCCTGCACGACGCCGAGCGCGCGGTGCCCTACCTGGCCGCCCTCGGCGTCTCGCACCTGCACCTGTCGCCGCTGCTGGAAGCCGTCCCCGGCTCCACCCACGGCTACGACACCGTCGACCACACCCGGATCAGCGAGCAGCTCGGCGGCGAGCCGGCGCTGCGCGCGCTGGCCGCCGAGGCCCGCCGGCACGGCCTCGGCCTGATCGCCGACGTGGTCCCCAACCACATGGCGCTGCCCGTCCCCGAGCAGCTCAACCGCCCGCTGTGGGAGGTCCTGCGCGACGGCCCCGACTCGCCGTACGCGCCCTGGTTCGACATCGACTGGACCGCCCAGCCCGGCCCCGAGGACGCGCCCGGACGCGGCCGGCTGCTGCTGCCGCTGCTCGGCGACCGGCTCGGCGCAGTACTCGACCAGCTCACCGTCGACGGCGACGTGCTGCGCTACCACGACCACGCCTTCCCGCTGCGGCCCGGCACCGGGGCACTGCCGCTGGAGCGGCTGCTGGCCCGCCAGTGGTACCGGCTGGCCTGGTGGCGGCTGTCCTCCGAGGAGCTGAACTACCGGCGGTTCTTCACCGTCAACGAGCTGATCGCGGTCCGGGTCGAGGTCCCGGAGGTCTTCGAGGCCACCCACCGCACCCTGCTGCGGCTGCACGCCGAAGGGGTGCTGGACGGCTTCCGGATCGACCACCCCGACGGCCTCGCCGACCCGCGCGGCTACCTGCGGCAGCTCGCCGCGGCCACCGGCGGCGCGTACACCGTGGTGGAGAAGATCCTCACCGGTGAGGAGCGGCTGCCCGCCGACTGGCCGTGCGCCGGCACCACCGGGTACGACGCGCTGCGCCGGATCGACGGCGTGCTGACCGACCACGCGGGCGCCGAGCGGCTGGTCACCGCGTACCAGCGGGACGTCGCCGACCGGACCGGCGCCGCCGAGGCGGGCCGGCTGGCCCGCGCCGAGCTGACCGCCCCCGACGGCGAGCTGGCCGCCGAGGTGGAGCGCGCCGTCCGGCTCGCCGCACGGATCTGCGCCGCCGAACCGGCGCTCGCCGACCACGGCGCGGGCGAGCTGCGGCACGCGCTGCGGGCGCTGCTCACCGAGTACCCGGTGTACCGGCCGTACGTGGTGCCGGGCGAGAGCGCCCCGGCGGAGGCGGTCGCGGAGTTCGACACCGTCTTCGAGGCGCTGCGCGAGGCCGGCGAGGAGCCCGGGCCCACCGTCGCCCTGGTCCGCGACCTGGCGCTCGGGCGGCTCGGGCGCAGCCCCGCGAAGGACGAGTTCTGCGCCCGGTTCGGGCAGACCGCGTCGGCGGTGGCCGCCAAGGGCGTCGAGGACACCGCGTTCTACCGCTGGACCGCGCTGCTCGCCCTGAACGAGGTCGGCGGCGACCCCGGCCGCCCGGGGGTGCGCCCGGCCGACTTCCACCGCTGGTGCGCCGAGCTGGAGCAGCACCGGCCGTCCGCCATGACGGCGCTGTCCACCCACGACACCAAGCGCAGCGCGGACGCCCGGGCCCGGCTGGCGGTGCTCACCGAGCTGCCCGAGCTGTGGGCGGCCGAGTGCGCGGCCTGGACCACGGCCGCGGGGCCGTGCCCGGACCGCCCCACGGCCTGGCTGCTCTGGCAGACCCTGGTCGCTGCCTGGCCGATCGGCCCCGAACGGCTGGTCAGCACCCTGCTGAAGTCGGCCCGCGAGGCCAAGGTGCACACCTCCTGGACGGCCCCCGACGAGCGGTTCGAACGGCGGCTGACCGAGTACGCCCGGGGCGTGCTCGGCAACATCGGGCTCTGCCCGCGGATCGACGGCCTGGTCCAGCTGCTGGCGCCGTTCGCCCGCAGCAACAGCCTCTCCGCGGCGCTGCTGCAGCTGGCCGCGCCCGGGGTGCCCGACCTCTACCAGGGCAGCGAGGAGCCGCTGTACACCCTGGTCGACCCGGACAACCGGGCGCCGGTGGACCTCGGCGCGCTCGCCGTCCGGCTGACCGACTCACCGGCCGACCGACCCGGCGACCTCGCCCGGGAGAAGCTGCACCTGACCACCACCGCACTGCACCTGCGCCGTACCCACCCGTTCGGCTCGTACCGCCCGCTGGCCGCGACCGGCCCGGCCGCCGAGCACCTGCTCGCCTTCGGCCGCGGCGAGGACGTGCTGGCGCTGGCCACCCGGCTGCCGTACGGGCTGCACCGGCGCGGCGGCTGGGCGGACACCGCGCTGGCCCTGCCGCCGGGGTCGTGGACCGACGAGCTGACCGGGCGCCACTTCCCGGGCGGCCCGGCGCGCGTCGCCGATCTGCTGGAACACCTCCCGGTCGCGCTGCTGACGCCGGGGCCGCGGCCGTGACGGGGGTGCGGCGGTACGAGGTGTGGGCGCCGGCCGCCGGCCGGGTCGAGGTGGAGGTGGCGGGTGCGGCGCACCCGCTGCAGCCGGACGGCGGGCGGCCCGGCTGGTGGCACGGCCAGGCGCCGGCCGGGGACTACGGCTTCCGCCTCGACGGCGGTCCGGCGCTGCCCGACCCGCGTTCGCCGCGCCAGCCGTACGGGCCCGACGGCCCCAGCCGGGCCGTCGACCACACCGCCTTCGCCTGGTCGGACACCGCGTGGTCGGGCCGGGCGCTGCCCGGGGCGGTGCTGTACGAGCTGCACGTGGGGACCTTCACCCCGGCGGGGACCTTCGACGCGGCCGCCGAGCGGCTCGGCCACCTGGTCGAGCTGGGGGTGGACCTGGTCGAGCTGATGCCGGTCTGCCCGTTCCCCGGCCGGTACGGGTGGGGCTACGACGGGGTGTCGCTGTGGGCGGTGCACGAGCCGTACGGCGGCCCGGACGGGCTGAAGCGGTTCGTCGACGCAGCGCACCGGCACGGGCTCGGCGTGGTGCTGGACGTGGTCCACAACCACCTCGGGCCGTCCGGCAACTACCTGCCCGCCTTCGGCCCGTACTTCACCGAGCGGCACCACACTCCGTGGGGCGCCGCCGTCAACCTGGACGCGCCGGGCTCCGACGAGGTCCGCGACTACCTGATCGGCAGCGCGCTGGCCTGGCTGCGGGACTACCGGATCGACGGGCTGCGGCTGGACGCCGTGCACGCCCTGGCGGACGACCGGGCGCTGCCGTTCCTGGAGGAACTCGCCGGCGAGGTCGACCGGTTGGCGGCGGCGACCGGCCGCCCGCTGTTCCTGGTCGGCGAGTCCGACCTGAACGACCCGCGGACCACCGGCCCGCGCCAGGCCGGCGGTCTCGGGCTGACCGCGCAGTGGAGCGACGACTTCCACCACGCCCTGCACACCCTGCTGACCGGCGAATCCCAGGGCTACTACGGCGACTTCGCCGAGGACCCGTACGCGGCCGTGGCCAAGACGCTGACCCGTGGGTTCTTCCACGACGGCACCCGGTCGACGTTCCGCGGGCGCCGGCACGGCCGCCCGTTCCCCACCGGGTACGGGCACCGGCTGCTCGGCTACCTGCAGACCCACGACCAGGTCGGCAACCGGGCCACCGGGGACCGGCTGTCCGCCTCGCTGCCGCAGGGGCGTCTCGCGGCGGGGGCGGCGCTGGTGCTGACCTCGCCGTTCACGCCGATGCTCTTCATGGGCGAGGAGTGGGGCGCGGCCACCCCCTGGCAGTACTTCACCGACCACACCGACCCGGGGCTCGCCGAGGCCGTCCGGCAGGGCCGGCGGCGGGAGTTCGCGGAACACGGCTGGGCCGCGGAGGACGTCCCCGATCCGCAGGCCCGCTCCACCGTCCTCGGCTCCACCCTGGACTGGTCCGAGCCCGCTCTCCCCCGGCACGCCCGCCTCCTCGACTGGTACCGGCAGCTGATCCGGCTGCGGCGCGCCGCCCCCGAGCTGATGGACCCGGACCTCGCGGCGGTCCGGGTCGACCACGACCGCGCGGAAGGAGTGCTGGTGGTGCGGCGCGGCCCGTACCGCGTCGCCGTGCGGATCGGCGGCACCGGGACCACCGCCGTCCCCCTCGACGCCCCCTACGCACGGACCCTCGCCGCCTTCGGCGAGGCCCGGCCCGGCGGCGATGGAACACTGGTGCTCGGCCCCGACTCGACGGCGGTGATCCACGTCGGCTGAGGTACCCCCTCCCGGCGCGCCCCCACAGGGGCGCGGGGAACTGCGCGGAACGGGAACACCACCCACCTCACGACGGCAACGGCGGGAACGGCCCCGCCCGAAGCCCCGTGCCTCACGCCGTGCGGCCGTGGTCCAGGAAGTCGGTGATCCGCCGCCGCAGGCCCGCCGCGTCGAGGCCGTACGCGGCCAGGTGCTCGGGGATGGTGCCGTAGTGGCGGTGCTCCTCGCGGGGAACGCCGAGGGCGAGGACGCGGTGCGGGAGGTGGGCGAGCGCGTCGTGGGCCGCGTTGGCGGAGGTGCCCGCCAGGTAGGGCTCGACCAGGACCACGTCGGCGACGCCGCCGAGGGCGGCCCGCAGGCCCGCCGCGTCGAACGGCCGCACGGTGGCGGCGTACAGCACCGTGACGTCCAGCCCCTCGGTGGCCATCAGGACCGCGTCCAGCATCGGCCCGACCGCCAGCACGACCGGCCCGTTGCCCTGCCGGACCGTCAGGAAGCGCCCGGGCTCGACCGGCAGGGCGTACGCGTTGCTGTGCACGGACAGCCGCACGTACTGGAGGCTGTCGCCGGCCGCCGCGGCGTGCCGCAGCAGCGCCTCGGCCTCGTCCGGGTGGCCGGGGACGTGGACGTTCCAGCCGGGCAGGGTGTCGAGCAGGGCGACGTCCCCGGGTGCCATGTGGGTGCGCCCGCCGGCCGGCCAGTCGTACGATCCGGAGGCGCTCACCAGGACCGCGCCGACGCCCTGGTGGCCGAGGTCGAGCTTGACCTGTTCGAAGGGGCGCTCGACCAGGAAGCTGGCGAAGGTGTGCGCGACCGGCCGCAGGCCCGCCAGCGCCAGCCCGCCGGCCGCGCCGATCAGCAGCTGCTCGCGGATGCCGACGTTGATCACGCGGTGGGGGTGCCGGACCGCGGCGTCCGCGAAGCCGGCCGCGCTGATGTCCGCGAGCACCACGGCCAGCCGGGGGTCGGTGTCGAGCAGGCCGGCGGTGATGTCGATGAAGCGGTCTCGCATGGTCTCGACGGTGTCCATCTGGGTTCCTCTGCGGTGGTGGCGGGAGCGGTGGGACGGGAGCGGCGGGCGGGGCGGCTGGGCGGGCGGGGCGTTCAGGCGTTCTTGGGCTCGACGCGGGCGATCACCGCGTGCGGGCGGCCCGGGTGCGGGGCGGTGAACGCGCGGTACAGGGCTTCGTGGTCGCGCCCGTCGACGGTCTCGGCCGACCAGCCCTCGGCCTCGAACCGGGCGGCGATGCCGCCGCGCCAGCCGTGCGTGGCGGAGGCGTTGTCGATGACGACGGTGTGCAGCCGCTCCAGCCCGGCCGCACCGGCGTAGGCCACCGCCTCGTGGTTGCTGCCCTCGTCGAACTCGGCGTCGCCGAGCAGCACCCACACCGCCGGGTCGGTCAGCCCCCGGGCCCGCAGCCCGAGTGCGGTGCCGACGGCGAGCGGCAGCCCGTGGCCGAGCGAGCCGGAACCGATCTCGGCGCCCGGGACGAGCAGCCGGTCCGGGTGGTGGCCGAGCGGGGAGTCGTAGGTGCCGAAGCCGGTCAGCAGGTCGGCCGGCAGGAAGCCCTTGGCCGCCAGCACGGCGTAGTAGGCCATCGGGCCGTGGCCCTTGGAGAGCAGGAACCTGTCCCGGTCGGGGGCGTCGACGGTGTCCGGGGAGACCCGCAGGACCCGGTCGTAGAGCACCCACAGGACGTCGAGGGTGGAGGTGGCGGCCGCGCCGTGCTTCTCGGCGCCGGTCATCAGGGAGAGCAGGTCGGGCAGGTCGGCGAACCCGTAGGAGGCCGCGGACTGCCGCTCGGTGGTGGCTGCGGTGGTCATGGCAAGATCCTGCAACTTGAAGTGAGCTTCAGGTCAAGCGGCTATCCTCGGCAGCCATGGGACCCTCCCGGCACGACCTCCTGACCATCGGCCAGCTCGCCGACCGCAGCGGCCTGGCCGCCTCCGCGCTGCGCTACTACGAGCGGATGGGCCTGATCCACTCCGAGCGCACCACCGGCAACCAGCGCCGGTTCGCCCGCGCCACGCTGCGCCGGGTGGCGTTCGTCCGGGCCGCCCAGCAGGTCGGACTGTCACTGGAGGAGGTCAGGACGGCGCTGGACCGGCTGCCGGTCGACCGGGCCCCCAACCACGAGGAGTGGAACGGCGTCGCCCGGACCTGGCAGGGCCGGATCGACCAGCAGATCGCCGAACTGGAGCTGATGAAGCGCAAGCTGACCGGCTGCATCGGCTGCGGCTGCCTGTCACTGACCCGCTGCGCGCTCTACAACGCCCACGACCGGGCCGGCCTGGCCGGCAGCGGCGCGCGCTACCTGCGCACCGGGGACCCGGAGGCCGGCCCCGAGCCGCTGCCGGAGAACGGCTGACCGGCGGCCGGGCGGCGGCTCTCCGCGGATGCCGGCCGGACCCAGTTGCCCGTTGTGCCCCGGCAACCCCGCCGGTCCCGTCTATGCTGCCTGCGACAGCACGAGCGCAACGGGGGAAATCCGATGACCGACCATCAGGACGTCTCGCTGGACTGGATGTCGGGCGAGGACGAGGAGCCGCACGTGCCGGTCGACCTGCGTCCCGACGTGCCGCACCCGGCCCGGATGTACGACTACTACCTGGGCGGCAAGGACAACTTCCCGGCCGACCGGGAGGCCGCCGAGCAGGTCGTCTCGCTGGGCCCGCTGGTCCGGATCAGCGCCCGTGCCAACCGCGCCTTCCTGCAGCGCGCGGTGCGGCACCTCGCCGAGCAGGGCATCACCCAGTTCCTGGACATCGGCACCGGCATACCCACCGCGGGCAACACCCACGAGGTCGCCCAGGAGATCCTGCCGCAGGCCCGGGTCGCGTACGTGGACAACGACCCGATAGTGCTGGTCCACGGCCGGGCCCTGCTGGCCGGCTCGGCGGGCGGCAGCGTCAGCGTGGTCCAGGGCGACCTGCGCGACCCGAAGGCGATCCTGGCCGACCCGGCGGTCCGGGCGGTCATCGACTTCGACCGGCCGGTCGGCCTGCTGCTCTTCGCCGTCCTGCACTTCATCGACGACGCGGACGACCCGTACGGCATCGTGCGCACCCTGCTGGACGCCCTGCCGGCCGGCAGCCACCTCGCGCTCTCGCACGCCACTGGCGACTTCACCACCCCGGAGCAGGCCGCGAAGGGCCCGGCGGTCTACCGGGCCGCCACCGCCCAGCTCAGCATGCGCAGCCGGGAGCAGGTGGCACGGTTCTTCGAGGGACTGGAGCTCGCCGAGCCGGGCCTGGTCACGGCCCCGCAGTGGCGGCCCGACCAGGAGCCCGAGCCGACCGACCACGAGGTGGCGATCTGGGCGGCGGTCGGCCGCAAGGCGTAGTCCGCGGGAGCCGGGCGCGGGCCGGGCGCGGGACCGGTGGACGGGGACCTGGGAGAATCGCGGGCATGTCCCACATCTCCCTCACCGCCCTGCTGGTCCGCGACTACGACGAGGCCATCGCGTTCTACGTCGGCTCCCTCGGCTTCGAGCTGCGCGAGGACACCCCGCGCGGCGCAGGCAAGCGCTGGGTGGTGGTCGCCCCGCGCGGCTCGCGCGAGTCCGGCCTGCTCCTCGCCCGGGCCGACGGCCCCGGGCAGGAGGCCCGGATCGGCGACCAGACCGGCGGCCGGGGCGGCCACTTCCTGATCACCGACGACTTCGAGGCCGACCACGGCCGGATGACCGCCGCCGGGGTCCGTTTCCTCGAGGAGCCGCGGTACGAGCCGTACGGCACGGTCGCGGTCTTCGAGGACCTGTACGGCAACCGCTGGGACCTGCTCCAGCCGAAGGACTGAGCCCCGAGGGCGCGCTTGCGAAGTCGCGTCGGACGGACCCGGCGGGACCTTGCAAAGGCGCCCCCGCGCCGCGGGCCGCACCTGCGATCCCCCCGGCCCGGGGGCGTGTCTCGTGCACCAGGTGGCTCCGCGGCCGGCGGAGCCGTCGGAGGCGGCCGGTAGGGTCCTGCGGACACCGCCGCACCCGCCGGAGGACAGCCGTGCCCGCGCTCCACGACTCCGGACCGGTCCCGCACAGTCCTGCACCGGCGCCGACCATCAGGCGCTACGACCGACGCGGGCCGGCCACGGGCTCGGTCGCCGCGGCGGTGGCGGTGCGGCCGGATCGGCCCCACCGGGTCTCGGGGCGGGCCAGGAGGAGGGCGAAGCCGAGGGCGGCGGCGAGGAGGTGGCCGATGGCGGTGAAGTCCGGAAGCGGCTCGGACCAGTCGACGCCGCCGAGCGGCCAGGCGAGGACGAAGGCCGCCCACGGCAGCCGGGCCCAGCGCGGCAGGCCGGCGGTGCAGGCGGCCAGCACGGTCTGGGCGCCGTAGCTGATGCCGAAGTCGAGGGTGTTCCGGACGCTGTCGTCGTACCAGCCCTGCCGGAGCGCGAGGATGATGACCACGGCGGTGAGCAGCGTCGCGCCGATGTGGCCGGCCAGGAAGACCCCGAACGCGCGGAGCGCTCCCCAGCGCCGTTCCGCGCGGGCGAGGAAGCAGCAGACGCCGAGGCCCAGGGTGATGAAGGTGGCCGGGAACTCCAGCGAGGCGACGTCCGTCAGGGTGCCGTCGAAGAACAGCGTGCTGCCGATCAGGGCCTGGACCGGGTGGTCGGTGAGGTTGGTCAGGTTGGTGCTGATGTGGCGCAGGAGGGACGAGGCGCGGTCGGCCGGCAGCCCGTAGCTGACCCAGGCATGGGTGGCCAGCAGCATGCAGACGTACCCGAAGGTCACCGGTGAGCGCTTCGGGTAGGCCAGGACGGCGTGCAGCGGGCGGCGGGGTGCCACTGGATGGCTCCGATCTGGGCATCGGTCTCCGCGGGGGGGAACCCGACTGCCCTTGGTGCGAGGGACGGTGACGGGGCGCCCGGTCCGGGGCCGACCGGCGTGGGGGCCGGGGCCGGGCTCGGGCTGCGGCGATGCCACCGGCCGGGTACCCGGCGTTCTCCCGGGGCCGGGAGTGCTCGCCCGTGATCTGATCATGGCATGTGACGGTCATACCTTGACCAAAACCGGCACCGATGTCACATCATCGTCAGAATTATGATCCTTGCACCCCGTCCGCCCCCGCCGCTCCCGCAGCCCCCGCCTCCGCCCCGGCCGCGTCGAGCAGTTCGGCGAGGCGGGCGGCCGGGCTCCCGGGTGCCAGCACCGGATGGACCAGTTCGGTGCGGTGCACCAGCCGTGGCGAGCGCAGTGGCACCCCCGACACCCCGGGCACGCCCCGCAGGACGGCGGCCGGGAGCAGCGCGAGGCCGTGGCCGGCGGCCACCAGGGCGAGCAGGCCGCGCAGTTCGCCGCCCTCGTACCGGGCGGCCGGGCGGAACCCGTCGGCGCCGACCGCCGTCCGCAGCCGGTCCAGTGGCACGGCGGTCTCCGGCGCGTCCAGCCATCGGGCGTCGGCGAGGCCGGACAGGGCGAGGTGCGTGCGGCCGGCCAGCGGGTGTCCGGCGGGCAGGGCCACGGCCAGCGGTTCCTCGGCGACGGCCCGGGTGAGCAGCGGGCCGACGTCCGGGTGGCCGAGCGGGTCGCTGGGGGCGGCCACGCCGTCCACCAGGCCGAGGTCGGCCGTTCCGGTGGCGACCTCGGCGGGTACGGCCGCGCGCGGCAGCTGGCGCAGGGTCAGGTCGAGCCGCGGGTGGGAGCCGCGGACCTCGGCCAGCGCCCGGGCCAGCCGGTCGGTGACGGCGCACGCCGACGCGGCGACCACCAGCCGGGCGGGCCGGGCCCCGGCCAGCCGCCGGATGTCCGCGCGGGCGGCGTCCAGCCGCAGCAGCAGTGGGGCCGCGTGTTCCAGCAGCCGCTCCCCCGCCTCGGTCGGCCGGACCGGGCGGCGCTCCAGCAGCACCGCTCCGAGGTCCGTCTCCAGGGCCGCCACCTGCTGGGAGACCGCGGACTGGGTGTACCCGAGTTCGCGGGCCGCGGCCGAGAAGGAGGCCAGCCGGACGACGACGGTGAAGGTGCGCAGGAAGACCGGGTCCATGAGCCCCATTGTGCGGGCCCGGACGGCGGCCGCCGGTCGGCATCGTCCATCAGTGGAGCTGATCGGACGGTCACGGATGATCGTTGGCGCTGATGCCGCCCGGCGCCCCAGGATGGCCGTATGACCGAGCACACCACGACCGACCGCACCACGACCGAACAGGCCACCACCGAACCGGCCATCACCGGCCCCGCCACCGCCTACCGCACCCCGCGGCTCGCCCTGGTCGGCGACCGCTCCGCCGGTGTCCGTTCGCACGCCCGCATCCCCGGCCTGCTGGACGCCCTCGCCCGGCGCGACCAACTGCCGCTCGACGCCTACTGGATCCCCACCGAGGAGGCCGCCGAGCCGGACGCGGTGGCCGGCTTCGACGCCGTCTGGCTGGTGCCGGGCAGCCCGTACCGCAGTGAGGCGGGAGCGGTGGCGGCGGCCCGCACGGCGCGCGAGCGGGCCATCCCGTTCCTCGGCACCTGCGGGGGCTTCCAGCACGCGGTGCTGGAGTTCGCGCGGACGGTCTGCGGCCTGGCCGGGGCGGCGCACGCCGAGAACGATCCGGGCGCGGCGGACCCGCTGATCGAGCCGCTGGCCTGCTCCCTGGTCGGCCACGAGGGTGTGGTCACGCTCGACCCCGGCTCGCTGGCCGCCCGACTGCTGGGGGCGCAGCGCACGGTCGAGCGCTACCACTGCTCGTACGGGCCGAGCGGCCCGAAGCTGGCGGCGCTCCAGGCGCACGGGATGCGGTTCAGCGGGCGGGACGAGGCGGGCGAGGTGCGGATCGCGGAGCTGCCCGGGCACCCGTTCTACCTGGCCACGCTCTTCCAGCCGGAGCTGGCGGGCGACGGCACGGCCGTGCACCCGCTGATCCGGGGGCTGGCCGCGGCGGCCGGGCGGCGGGCGGCGGCGCCTCAGCCCGCCTGACGCTCCTTCAGCCGCTGCCAGACCTCCTGCACCCGGGGGGCGAGGTCGGCCAGCGGGCCACTGTTGTCGATCACCAGGTCGGCGACGGCGAGCCGGGCCTCCCGGGTCGCCTGGGCGGCCATCCGGGCCCGGGCCTCGTCCTCGGCCATGCCGCGCAGCCGGACCAGCCGGTCCAGCCGGATGTCGTCCGGGACGTCGATCACCACGACCAGGTCGTAGAGCGGGGCGAGGCCGTTCTCGGCGAGCAGCGGCACGTCGTGCACCACCACGTCGCCCGGCCCGGCGGCGGCCTCCAGTTCGGCGGACCGGGCCCGTACCCGGGGGTGGACGATCGCGTTCAGTGCGGCCAGCCGGTCCGGGTCGGCGAACACGATCCGGCCCAGCGCGGGGCGGTCCAGCGAACCGTCGGCCAGCAGCACGCCGGTGCCGAACTCGGCCACCACGGCCCGCAGGCCGTCGGTGCCGGGGGCCACTGCCTCGCGGGCGATCAGGTCCGAGTCGACGATCACCGCGCCGAGCTCGGCGAGCTGTCGCGACACCTCGCTCTTGCCCGCACCGATCCCGCCCGTCAGTCCGATCCTCACCATGCCGACCAGGCTACCGCCGGCCCGCCCGGGGCCCGGCGGCGGCCCGGGCGGCAGCCCCGCCACGGCCCGGCGGCGAAGCCGGGACGAGGCGGCGGCGGTCCGCCGTCCGGCGGGTGCGGGATAACTCCGGCCGAACATCCGGCGGACATCGGGCGAACTCTGCGGCCGTCCACCCCGCAGTCCCGGGCCGGGGGCGTTCCGATGGCCCGTCAGTCCGGTTAGGGTGCCGGGCAGGCCCCCACACCTGTACGGACGGAGCACCTCCCCATGTCCAGCCTCTGGCCCACCGGCCCGCGCCGGGTCCTGGTCGCCGGCATCGACGGCGTCCGCCTCGACCTGCTGCCCGAGCTGCACACCCCGCACCTGGACGCGGTCGCGAAGGCCGGTTTCCTGGCGCCGGTGATGGTCGACGACGCGACCCCGACCATGTCGGGACCCTGCTGGGCGACCATCGTCACCGGGGTCGGCCCGGCCAAGCACGGGGTGCTCGGCAACCACCTCGGCGGGAACCGGCTCGACGTGTTCCCCGACTTCACCACCCGGCTGGCCGCCACCCACCGCCGCCGGACCTTCGCGGCCGGCGGCTGGGAGCCGCTGTTCCTGGCTCGCAGCGGCGGCCCGCTGTTCGCCGCGCCGGGCCGGCTGTCGTACATCGCGCCGCTCGAGGACACCCCAGCGGCCTGGGAGGTCGTCGACGAGCGGGTCACCGCGGAGGCCGAGTACGTGCTCGGGCGCAGTGACGACGACCCGCAGGCGTCCTTCGTCTACCTCGGCGCGGTCGACGAGACCGCGCACTTCACCGGCTGCGGCGCGGAGTACCGCCGCTCGGCCGAGGCCGCCGACCGCCGTCTGGGGCGGCTGCTGGCCGCCGTGGAGAGCCGCCCGGGGTATGCCGCCGAGGAGTGGACGGTCATCGTGGTGACCGACCACGGCCACGTCGACCAGGGCGGCCACGGCGGGCGCAGCGAGGTGGAACGGACCGCCTGGATCGCCGCCAGCGGCCCGGACATCACCCCCGGCGCACCGGTCCTGCCGCTGCACCACACCGATGTCGCGGCGCACGTCTACGCGGCGCTGGAGATCGTCCCGGATCCGCACTGGACGCTGGACGGGCGCCCGTTCACCGCGGCCCCGGAGCCGGTCACGGCCTGAGCCGTCCGCCCACCGTCCGCCGTCCGCCGCGACCGGCGGGCGGCACGCGGCAGGCGGCAGGCGGCCGGTGCTCAGCGGTGGACCAGCAGGGCCGTGACGGCGCCCGCCGCGTCGCGGACGGGTGCCAGCCGGAAGCCGTCCAGGTCGACCAGCAGCGCCAGCGCCGGGCCGCCTGACGCCGCATCGGGCAGCAGCAGGTGGCCCTCGGCGAAGTCCCCCGGCTCGCCGTCGACGGGCGGGCGGTCGGCGGACAGGTGTCCGGCGAGGTGGTCGGCGCGGCTCCAGTGCTCGGTCGGGGTCTCGCGGCGCAGCGCGGCGAGCGCCCGGTCGACCAGTGCGGGCACCCCGGCCGGCGGGAGTCCGTGGAGCAGCAGCAGGCCCGAGTCGGTGGACACGGGGTCGCCGGTGTCGTCCACCTCGACGGGTGCGGTGGCTCCGAAGTGCAGCAGGGCGGCGAGCACTTCGGGCCGCTCGACGTCCTCGTCGACCACCAGGTAGACGGGGTGCGGGCCGGGTCCGACCCCGGGGGCGTACGCGCTGCCGCCGAGCGGGTCCTCGATCACGCACTCCCCCGTCGGCGACAGGTCCAGCAGTCCGGCGCGGCGCAGCCGCCACGGCCCGGGCGGTTCGGCGCCCGCGTCCAGGGCGGGCAGCGCGGCGAGGAGTTCCGGCAGGTAGTCCATGCCCTGAGGGACGAAGCCGCCGGTCCGCCCGGTTCCCCGGCGGGGGTGCCGGGCGGACCGGCCGGCCGGGTCAGCCGGGCAGGTCGACGCCCTCGCCGACGCCGAGCTGGGTGAGCTCCGCGCCGGTGCCCGGGCCGCTCTCGCCGAGCAGCCGGCCGTGGACCATCCGGCCGACGTCGCTGAGGACGGCCTCGTGGATCGCCAGCGCCCGCGACGGCCCCGCCTCCCGGACGTAGTCGATCAGCTCGGAGACCTTGGTCCAGGGACCCGCGATCGGCAGCAGCAGGGTCTCCACGGGGTGCGGCGGCAGGGTGAGCGCGTCACCGGGATGGAAGAGGCTGCCGCCGAGCAGGAAGCCGATGTTGCCGACCCGGGGGATGTCGGGGTGGATCTCCGCGTGCCACTCGCCGTGCACGCTCACCTCCAGCCCGTCGATCTCGAAGGCGTCGCCCTCGCCGACCACCGTGACGTGGGCGCCGATCCCCTCCAGCCGCCCGGCCACCGCCCGGTTGGTGAAGATCCGCAGACCCGGGTCGGCCGCGACGGCGGCCCGCAGCCGGTCCTCCGCGAAGTGGTCGAAGTGCTCGTGGGTGATCAGGACGGCGTCGGCGCCGCGCACCGCGTCGTCCTCGGTGAACATGCCGGGGTCGATCACGACGGTGGAGCCGCCGCGCTCGATCCGGACACAGGCATGGCCAAGCTTCGTCAGTCGCATGAGGAAAACAGTACAGCAAGGCTGTGCAGTTTTGCTGTACGCCGAGGCGCTAGGCTGATCACATGGATGACGTCGACCCCCTGGAACTCGCCGCCGAGCTCCGACTCGCCCTCGGCACCCTGGTCCGCGGCCTGCGGGTCGGCGACGAGCTGCCGCAGAACCAGGCGGCGGTACTCGGCTGGCTGGTCCGCGAAGGCCCCCGCACCACCAGCGAGCTGGCCGACCTGCAGCGGGTGCGCCACCAGTCGATGGCCCGCACCGTCGCCCTGCTGACCGAGGCGGGCCTGGTCGAGCAGCAGCCGCACGCCAGCGACGGCCGCAAGGTGCTGATCGCCGCCACCGCGCGCGGCACCGGCGCCCTGCACGCCCAGCGGGCCCGCCGCGAGGGCGCGATAGCGACCGCCATCGCCGAACGGCTCAGCCCGCCGGAGCAGCAGGTGCTGCGCGAGGCCGTCACGCTGCTGCGCCGGCTGGCCTGACCCGAGCGGGTGCGGGCCGGGACATCCGCTACGCCGAACGGGCGAGTGCCGCATGCCCGGGGCGCGGCTCGGGCGTTGTGCTGGGCAGCAGTCCACCCAGAGAGGCAGTCCCCGCCATGAGCAGCACCGCCATGAGCAGCACCACCCGCTCCGCCCTGATCCTCGCCGCCGCGCTGATCGGCCTGCTGGCCGCCGGCACCGGCTCGGCCTCCGCCTGCGGGGTGCTGGACGCGGCCACCGCGCTGACCCCGAGCTACGGCAACGCCTGCGTCAACCGCTGAGCCCGCGCCCCGACAGCCCCCACCCCCGGCAGCCTCCGCCCCCGGCAGCCTCCGCCCCGGCCCGGGCCCCCGGCCCTCAGTCGGCGGCCGGGGCGAGCGGCCGGACGCCGGGCAGCCGGGGTGCCGGCAGCCGGCCCGGCAGGGCGAGCGGGGGCAGCTTGATGTGCTCGCTGAGTCCGATCACCCGGTGCAGGCTGCGCAGCGGGGCCGGGGCCCACCAGTTGAGCTTGCCGAACAGCGACATGGTGGCCGGGACCAGCAGGCAGCGGACCAGTGTCGCGTCCACCGCGACGGCCACCGCCAGGGCGATGCCCATCTGTTTGACCATGAGCATCTGCCCGGCCGCGAACCCGGCGAAGACGATCACCATCAGCAGCGCCGCGGAGGTGATGATCCGGCCGCTGCGCTGGAGCCCGAGCTGGACGGCCTTGGTGGAGTCGTACCCCTGGTCGTGCAGTTCCTTGATCCGTGCGAGCAGGAAGACCTCGTAGTCCATCGAGAGGCCGAAGGCGAAGGCGAAGACCAGGACCGGGATGAAGGTCTCCAGTCCGCCGGTCGGGGTGAAGCCGAGCAACCCGCTGAAGTAGCCGTGCTGGAAGACCAGGGTGAGCGCGCCGAGCGAGGCGCCCAGCGAGAGCACGTTCATCAGCAGCGCCTTGACCGGCATCACCACCGAGCCGGTCATCATGAACAGCAGGATCAGCGTGCCCGCCGCGACGAGGCCGAGCGCCCACGGGCCGCGGCTGGAGATCTCGTGCTGGAAGTCGACCACCGAGGCGGCGTCACCGGTGACGTAGGTGGTCAGCCCGCCGCGGTTCTCCCGCAGCTCGTCGACCACCTTCTTCGCCTCGGCGCCCTGCGGATCGCCCTTGACCAGGACGTCCACCGTGCTGAGCCCGTCGCCGACCGGGGCCACGGCCCGGACGCCGCTCACCCCCGGCAACTGGGCGACCACCCGGTCGGCGTACGCCTGGGCCTTGGCCTGGTCCGCCTCGACCACCACGGTGACCGGGGCAGGCGTCTGCTGCGGGAAGCGCTGGTCGACGGTCTGTGCCACCTGCCGGGCGGCGAAGGACTTCGGCAGGACGTCGGCGCCGGAGTTGCGCCACTGCGAGCCGAGGAACGGCGCGCCGGCGGCCAGCAGCAGCGCGACGCAGGCGAGCATCACGGGCACCGGACGCTTCTGCACCACCCGGACCACCCGGGAGAAGAATCCCTCGTCCGGCACCGGGGCGCTCGGAGTCTTGATCCGGCGCCCGACGACGCCGAGGAGCGCGGGGATCAGGGTGAGCGCCGCCGTGACGGCGATCACCACCACCGAGACGCCGGCCGCGGCGACCGCCCGGAAGACCGGGCTGGTGAAGACGAAGAGGCCGGACAGCGCGACGGCCACCGTCAGCCCGGAGAAGGCGACGGTCCGCCCGGCAGTGGCTGAGGTGCGTTCGACGGCCTGGGCGATGGTGGCGCCGTTGCCGCGTTCCTCGCGGAAGCGGTTGACCATCAGCAGGGCGTAGTCGATCGACAGGCCGAGGCCGAGCACGGTGGCGATCGGCAGCACGCTGGTGTCGATGTCCATGATCTGGCTGAAGCCGAACATCGCCAGCAGGGCGCCGCCCACCGAGGCGATGGCGCCGATCCCGGGCAGTCCGGCCGCCGCCAGGCCGCCGAAGACCAGCACCATCACCAGCAGCGTCAACGGAAGCGTGACGATCTCACCGAAACGGGTGTCCTTCTCGGTCTGGTCCTTGACCTCCTGCTGGAGCACCAGGTCGCCGCCGACGGTGACGTGCGCACCCGGGGCCTCGATGCCGGCCAGCCGGTGCGTCACGGCGTCCAGCTGCGCGGACGTGGAGGAGTCGGCCATCCGGACGGAGACCAGACTGGCGTTCCCGTCGGCGGAGGTCAGCGCGGTCCCGGCACCGTAGGTGTCGGCCACCGACGCCACCCCGGGGAGGGCCGAGATCTCGGCCGTGGCCGCCGTCACGGCGCCCCGGACCGCCTGGTCGGTGACGGACGCGCCGTCCACCACGGCCGTGACGGTGCCCTTGACGGGATCGGCCGCCTCGACGACCGCCGTGCCCCGCGCCGACTCGGAGCCGCCGGCCCCGGTCGAGGCGACGGTGCCTTCGAAGACCCGGCCGCCGATCAGCACACCGAGGGCGAGGACCACCACCCAGAATCCGAGGACCCAGCGTCGGTGGCGGTAACAGGCCCGGCCGAGGGCCGCGAGCCGCCCACCGACCTTGACGTCGGCGGGCGCGTGCGGTGCAGCGGTGTGCGAGTGGCGCATGTGCAAGGAGGCCTTTCGGACAGTTGTCCCAAAGGTATGCGCATCGCCCGAGTGGGCCTAGAGCAGGACCATGAGCCTCATATCACACTTTCCTACACATAAAGACCACATAAGCAAAAAAGGAACCCCCGCCCGGTATCCCGGGCGGGGGTTCCTCAGTGGCGGGCCGTCAGTGACGGGCCGTCAGCGATCAGCTCTGGCCGCCGGCCAGCTTCTCGCGGAGCGCGGCGAGCGCCTCGTCCGAAGCGAGAGCGCCGGAGCCCTCGTCGCTGCTGGAGGAGTACGAGCCACCACCGGAGACCGGGGCCTCCTCGCCGGCCTCGGCGGCAGCGGCGGCGTCGGCCTCACGGCTCTTGATGACCTGGGCCTGGTGCTGCTCGAAGCGGGCCTGCGCCTCGGCGTACTGGCGCTCCCACTCCTCACGCTGCTTCTCGAAGCCGGCCAGCCAGTCGTTCGCCTCGGGGTCGAAGCCCTCCGGGTAGATGTAGTTGCCCGCGTCGTCGTACGAGGCAGCCATGCCGTACAGGGTCGGGTCGAACTCGACCGACGCCGGGTCGGCACCGAGGGACTCGTTGGCCTGCTTCAGCGAGAGGCTGATGCGGCGGCGCTCGAGGTCGATGTCGATGACCTTGACGAAGATCTCGTCGCCGACCTGGACGACCTGCTCCGGGATCTCCACGTGGCGCTCGGCCAGCTCGGAGATGTGGACCAGACCCTCGATGCCCTCGTCCACGCGGACGAACGCACCGAACGGAACCAGCTTGGTGACCTTACCCGGGACGACCTGGCCGATCTGGTGGGTCCGGGCGAACTGCTGCCACGGGTCCTCCTGGGTCGCCTTCAGCGACAGGGAGACGCGCTCGCGGTCCATGTCCACGTCGAGAACCTCGACGGTGACCTCCTGGCCGACCTCGACAACCTCGGACGGGTGGTCGATGTGCTTCCAGGACAGCTCGGAGACGTGCACCAGGCCGTCGACGCCACCCAGGTCCACGAAGGCACCGAAGTTGACGATCGAGGAGACGACGCCGGAGCGCACCTGGCCCTTCTGCAGGGTGGTGAGGAAGGTCTGGCGGACCTCGCTCTGGGTCTGCTCCAGCCAGGCACGGCGGGACAGGACCACGTTGTTGCGGTTCTTGTCCAGCTCGATGATCTTGGCCTCGAGCTCCTTGCCGACGTACGGCTGGAGGTCGCGGACGCGGCGCATCTCGACCAGCGAGGCCGGGAGGAAGCCACGGAGGCCGATGTCGAGGATGAGACCACCCTTGACGACCTCGATGACGGTACCGGTGACGATGCCGTCCTCTTCCTTGATCTTCTCGATCGTGCCCCAGGCACGCTCGTACTGAGCGCGCTTCTTGGACAGGATCAGACGACCCTCCTTGTCCTCCTTCTGGAGAACCAGGGCCTCGATGTTGTCGCCAACGGAGACAACCTCGTGGGGGTCCACGTCGTGCTTGATCGAGAGCTCGCGAGACGGGATGACACCCTCGGTCTTGTAACCGATGTCGAGGAGCACCTCGTCACGGTCGACCTTCACGATGACGCCCTCAACGATGTCGCCATCGTTGAAGTACTTGATGGTCTCGTCAATGGCGGCGAGGAAGGCCTCGGCGTCGCCGATGTCGTTGACCGCAACCTGCGGGGTGGTGCTGACAGAGGTGTCGGTGGGGCTCGTCATTAGGAAAAGGGCTCCGGTACGGACATGAAGTCGTAGGTAATGCCACGCGGGGGGCCCGTGTCGCTCCCACCGAAAGCCGGACAGCCAAGAACACGGCGCACCGTCCTGGAGAACCAAGGGGTGTCCGTCTTGCGACCGTGGGGTCTTCGACAGATGCGAGCGCGACCTGCTCCGTCCGAGGCGCGCAGGCCCGCAGCGCAACTTGTAGCATACGGGGACAGCCGGGCACGGTCAACGCCGGAGAAGGCGAGACCGGTAGAGGCCGGGATCGATCAGGCCATATCCTCCGAATGCGCAGCTCACACCAGAGGTGTGAGGCAGGCAGCCGAAGGGGCCCACCCCGGATGCCACTGCCCGATGCCGGCCCTTGCGAGGCCGGTCGCGGCAGCAGCGCTTCCGCACCCCATACCCTACGCGACGGGCACTACCACCTTGGCCACCACCCCCGACCTCCAGCCCGACGACCTCGACGACCTGCCGCCCGCGGACCTGGACGACGAGGACGACGGCGACGCCGTCCGCCGCACCGCGGGCCTGGCCGAGAGCAGCCACGCCAGCCGGCACTGGTGGGACCGCAACGCGGACGAGTACCAGGACGAGCACGGGGAGTTCCTCGGCGACGACCGCTTCGTCTGGTGCCCGGAGGGCCTGGACGAGGCCGAGGCCCGGCTGCTCGGCCCGGCCGGCTCGCTGAAGGGCCTGGCCGCCCTGGAGATCGGCGCGGGCGCGGCGCAGTGCTCGCGCTGGCTGGCCGCCCAGGGCGCCCGCCCGGTCGCGCTGGACATCTCCTTCCGGCAGCTGCAGCACGCCCGCCGGATCGACCTCGGCCGCGGTGGCGACCCCGTCCACGTGGTGCAGGCCGACGCGGCGGTGCTGCCGTTCGCCGACGGCTCCTTCGACCTGGCCTGCTCCGCGTACGGGGCGGTGCCGTTCAGCGCCGACACCGCCGCGCTGATGCGCGAGGTCCACCGGGTGCTGCGGCCCGGCGCGCGCTGGGTGTTCTCGGTGACCCACCCGATCCGCTGGGCCTTCCCCGACGAGCCCGGCCCCGAGGGGCTGACGGCCACCGCCTCCTACTTCGACCGCACCCCGTACGTGGAGCAGGACGAGCAGGGCCGGGCGACCTACGTGGAGCACCACCGCACGCTCGGCGACCGGGTGCGCGAGCTGACCGGCGCCGGTTTCCGCCTGCTGGACCTGGTCGAGCCGGAGTGGCCGGACGGGCACGAGCAGGAGTGGGGCGGCTGGAGCCCGCTGCGCGGCCGGCTGATCCCCGGCACCGCGGTCTTCGTGGCCGAACGGGGCTGAGCGGGGGTGCGTCTGCCGGGGGTGGAACTGCCCGTCCGCACCGCCGTACCGGCGCTGCACCGGGCGCTGGCCGAGCGCGGGGTCGCGGTGCTGGCCGCACCGCCGGGCACCGGGAAGACCACGCTGGTGCCGCTGGCGCTGGCGGGACTCGTACCGGGCCTGGACGGGCCGCCGCGCCGGGTGCTGGTCGCCGAGCCGCGGCGGCTGGCGGTCCGGGCCGCGGCCCGGCGGATGGCCTGGCTGCTCGGCTCCGCGGTCGGCGAGGCCGTCGGGCTGACCGTGCGCGGCGAGCGGACGGCCGGGCCGGCCACCGTGGTCGAGGTGGTCACCACCGGGGTGCTGCTCCAACGCCTGCAGCGCGACCCCGAACTGCCCGGCGTCGACGTGGTGGTGCTCGACGAGTGCCACGAGCGGCACCTGGACGCCGACACCGCGCTCGCCTTCCTGCTGGACGTGCGGGCGGCGCTGCGGCCCGAGCTGCAGGTGGTGTGCGCCTCGGCGACCTCCGACACCGCGGCCTGGGCCGACCTGCTCGGCGGCGAGGACGGCCCCGCGCCGGTGGTCGAGGCGCACGGCGTCGCGTACCCGGTCGAGGTGGTGTGGGCGCCGCCGCCGCGGGCCGTACGGCCGCCGCAGGGCACCCGGGTGGACCCGGCGCTGCTGGAGCACGTCGCGGCGACGGTCCGGCGGGCGCTCGCCGAACGCGACGGCGACGTGCTGTGCTTCCTGCCCGGCGTCGGCGAGATCGCCCGGGTCGCCGGGCACCTCGGCGACCTGCCGGTGGAGGTGCTGCAGCTGCACGGGCAGGCCCCGCAGCCGGTGCAGGACGCCGCGCTGACCGCCGGCGGGCGGCGCCGGGTGGTGCTCGCCACCTCGGTCGCCGAGTCCTCGCTGACCGTGCCGGGCGTGCGGGTGGTGGTCGACTCCGGGCTGGCCCGCGAGCCGCGTACCGACCACGCCCGGGGACTGGCCGGCCTGGTCACCGTACGGGCGTCGCTGGCCGCCGGACGGCAGCGGGCCGGGCGGGCCGGGCGGCAGGCCCCGGGGACGGTGTACCGCTGCTGGGCGGAGGCCGCCGACGCGCTCGCGCCGCGTTTCCCCGCGCCCGAGATCGCGCTCGCCGACCTCACCTCCTTCGCCCTGCAGGCCGCCTGCTGGGGCGATCCGGACGCGGCCTCGCTGGCGCTGCCGGACCCGCCGCCCGGCGGCGCGATGGCC